>JAUNHQ010000129.1 GCA_030535425.1 Pseudomonadota bacterium
TGAACAGCGCATAGCGCTTAGTATCTATCCAATCGTCCGGGATTCGACAGCTATGTCTTGCCGGTGACTGGGTTTCGCCCCTAGGGGAAACCCTAGAAAAACCCTGCTGCGCAAGGTGCAGGCCGGGGGGTGTTTGACGTTCTAATCATGGGTTTGATTTTTGCGACGCAACAAGGAGTTTTCCATCATGCAAAGACGTCATCTGATTGCCCTGGCTGCCGGCACGCTTGCACTGAGCGCGGGTAGTGCTGCTTTTGCACAGGCCTATCCCAGCAAGCCCATCCGCCTGATCGTGCCCTTTGCCGCCGGTGGCACCACAGACATCATTGCCCGCGTGATTGCCGATCCGCTGGGCAAGGCACTGGGTCAGTCCGTGGTGGTGGACAACAAAGGCGGCGCAGGCGGTGTGATTGGCGCCACAGAGGCCGCGCGCGCCGCTGCCGATGGCTACACCATCAGCATGGCCACGGTGTCCACCACGGCGGCCAACCCGGCCATCAACAAGTCGATCAGCTACAACCCCGTGACCGACTTCGTGCCCATCATCAACATTGCCGCCACCCCCAACGTGATCGTGGCGCACCCGAGCTTTCCGGGCAAAACCTACAAAGACTTCTTGGCACTGCTGAAGAAGGAGCCGGGCAAGTATTCCTACGCATCGTCCGGCGCCGGCGGCATTGGCCACATGCAGACCGAGCTGTTCAAGACCTTGGCGGGGGTGAGCATCTTGCACATTCCCTACCGCGGTGCTGGCCCGGCACTGAACGACACCGTGGCTGGCCAGGTGCCGCTGATGTTTGACAACCTGCCCTCGGCGCTGCCTTTCATCCAGCAAAAACGCCTGGTGCCGCTGGTGGTGGCCGCTCCTCAGCGCGTGGCCGCGCTGCCTGATGTGCCCACGTTTAAAGAAGTGGGGCTGGAGCCGGTCAACCGCATGGCCTACTACGGCTTGCTGGCCCCCAAGGGCACGCCCAAGGAAGTGGTGGACAAGCTCAACGCAGCCGTCAAGCAGGTGCTGGCCGACCCGGCGGTGAAAAAGCGCATCGAGGAAACCGGCTCGCTCATCGTGGCCAACACGCCCGATGAGTTCGCCAAGCAGATCAAGGACGAGTTCGAGGTCTACAAAGACGTGGTGGCCAAGCAAAAGCTCAGCCTGCAATAAGCCTTGCCTGCCTCGTGCAGGTGCCACACATTCCAGGCCCGCTTCGGCGGGCTTTTTCATGTCTGTCAGTGGCTGGGGATATAAGCCAAAAAGGCCGTTTGCGCTTGTCTATCAAGCGCGAAAAGCTATATAAACTATAGCAATTACACCCAGCCAGAAGCTTCCAGCTCTTTTTTGGCGTAGGCGTAAAACAGCGGCGCGGCCACCAGGCCGGCGGGGCCGAAGACGGCTTCCATCACGAACATCACGGCCAAAAGCTCCCACACGCCCATGTGCGTGCGGTGGCCGATGACCTTGGCGTTGATGAAGTACTCGGCCTTGTGAATGGCGATCAGAAAGACCAGGCAGGCCAGGGCCACGCCGGGCGATACCGACAGGCCCACCAGGGTGAGCACGGCGTTGCAGATGAGGTTGCCCACGATGGGCACCAGCCCGGCCACGAAGGTCAGCAGCACCAGCGCCGTGGTGTAGGGCAGGCGGTGGCCCAGCCACAGCGGAATGACCACGGCCAGGAAGAGGGCGGTGAGAAAGGTGTTGAACAGGGCGATCCAGAACTGCGCCACCACGATCTGGCGGAATGTTTCGCCAAAGCGCCGCACGCGCAGGTGCAGTTGCTCGGCCAGCGGGCGCAGCCCGTGCATGCTGGGCCGCACGGCCGCCAGCGCGCCGATGAGCAGCCCGACGTAGGCAAACAGCAGCCCGCCCAGCCAGGCGCGCCCAGTGGTGGCCAGCGCCCCCGCCTTGCTGCCCAGGTAGGTGGCGATCACGCGCTGGATTTCGCCCGCGCCTTCCGGCAGCTGGCGCGCGATGTCGGGGGGCAGTTTTTCGCGCAGCTCCAGCACGGTGTGGGCCATGAAGGCCAGCAGCTCGCGGTAGTGCGCGGGCGCATCCAGAATCAGCCCGCGCGTGCGCGGCAGGGCCAGCGCCAGCAAGGCCATGGGCAGCAGCGCCACCACGGCGGCGGCCAGGCGCGGGGCCAGCCCGTCGCGCGCGCGCACCAGGCTGCCCAGCGGCGGGCTGAGCCAGCGGGTGCTGAAAAAACCCACGCACACGCACAGCAGGCCGGGCAGCAGCCCCTGCCACATGATGAGCAGCAGGGCCGCGGCCATGAGCGCGTGGCTGGCCAGGGTGGCCACCCGCTGGGTGGCGGGGTCAGAGGGGTTGATGGGGGTGGACACAGCCGGTGCGGGCAGGGGGCTTGTGGCTTGGCGGGCTCAGCGCACGGTCACGGCGGCGCCATCGCCGCGCGGGCCGATGCGGCCAATGGCAAACACCTGCTCGCCTGCGGCGCGCAGCGTGGCGGCCACGGCATCGGCTTCGGCCTCGGCCACGGCCAGCACCATGCCGATGCCGTGGTTGAAGGTGCGGTTCATCTCGGCATCGTCAATGCCTGCGGTGGCTTGCAGCCAGGCAAACAGCTCGCTTTGCGGCCAGCTGCCTTTCACCAGGTGCGCGGCCAGCCCGTCGGGCAGCACGCGGGGAATGTTTTCAAGCAGGCCGCCGCCGGTGATGTGCGCCAGCGCGTGAATGCCCTGCGGGTGCGCGGCCAGGGCGGCCAGCACGGGTTTGACGTACAGGCGGGTGGGGCGCATGACGGCCTGGCGGAAGGGCAGCCCGTCCAGCGTGGCGGGCAGGCCGCCCTGGGCTTGTGCGCGGTCGATGCACTTGCGCACCAGGCTGAAGCCGTTGCTGTGCACGCCGCTGGAAGCCAGGCCCAGCACCACGTCGCCTGCGGCCACGCGCTGGCCGGTGAGGATCTTGGATTTTTCGACCACGCCCACGCAAAAGCCGGCCAGATCGTATTCACCCGGCGGGTACATGCCGGGCATTTCAGCCGTTTCGCCGCCGATCAGGGCGCAGCCGCTTTCCTCGCAGCCGCGCGCAATGCCGCCCACCACAGCAGCGGCCGTGTCCACGTGCAGCTTGCCGCAGGCAAAGTAGTCCAGAAAGAACAGCGGCTCAGCGCCTTGCACCAGCACGTCGTTCACGCTCATGGCCACCAGGTCAATGCCCACGCTGTCGTGCATGTTCCATTCAAAGGCCAGCTTGAGCTTGGTGCCCACGCCGTCGGTGCCGCTGACGAGCACCGGCTCGCGGTAGCGCTTGGGCACTTCAAACAGCGCGCCAAAGCCGCCCAGGCCCGAGAGCACGCCTTCGCGCAGGGTTTTCTTGGCCAGGGGCTTGATGCGCTCGACCAGGGCGTCGCCCGCGTCAATGTCAACGCCAGCGTCCTTGTAGCTCAAAGGGGTGGAAGCAGTGCTCATGCGGCAGGAAAAGGGTAGGGTGTGGAGAGGGCAAGAGATGCGGCCTGCCTTGGGGCGGGCTGCGTAAAATTCGCGCCTTCGATTCTAGGCGCTGCACCCCCTTGCTTTTTGCTGTCTTGTCGCGCGCGGCGCGGCCCATTTCCCCTTCCATTTCCCCTTGGTTGAACATGCCCCGGCCCGCATCCTGGGCCGTGGCGATCCACGCGCCCCCACCCCAACCCTCCCCCAGCGGGGGAGGGAGAAAAACAAGGGGCCGCGCATCAGGCCCATCAAAAGGCTGCGGGGCAGGGTGCACCAGCGTGGTGAAGGCTGCCGCCGTGCCCCCACCCCAGCCCTCCCCCAGCGGGGGAGGGAGCCAAACAAAGGGCCGCGCAGCAGGCTCATCAAAGGGCTGTGGGGCAAGGCGCACCAGCGTGGTGAAGGTTGCTGCCACACCCCCACCCCAACTCTCCCCCAGCGGGGGAGGGATAAAAGCCAAGGGCCGCGCAGCAGGCCCATCAGATG
>JAUNHQ010000130.1 GCA_030535425.1 Pseudomonadota bacterium
GGTGTTGGGCCCCCTTCCCCAACCCGGGGAACGCACGCGCCCCGGCGGGGCCCCGGCCCCACGCGCCGCCCCCCCGGGGGGGGGGGGGGGGGGGGGGGGGGCAAGCGGCGCTGGCATGGCCGCGGCGCCTCATGGGGCGGGCCGGCGCTGGGCAGTTCGGGCCGTCGCTTCGCACAGTCTCTATCACTCTTGCCTTTACCCAACGGAATAAGCGATCCGCAAAAACTACAAAAACCATAGCTTCCGCCACGCTTCAGACGTGCGCAAACGGCCTTTTTGATGCCTGTTCCAAAGGAGCGGCGCGATGAACATTTCCCGCCCCTTCATCCAGCGCCCTGTGGCCACGGTGCTGCTGACCATTGGGCTGGCGCTGGCGGGGATCGTGGCGTTTTTTCTGTTGCCCATCTCCCGCCTGCCGGCGGTGGACTTTCCGGTCATCAGCGTCACCGCGCAGCTGACCGGCGCTTCGCCGGCCGACATGGCGCGCACCGTGGCCACGCCGCTGGAGCGCACGCTGGGCACCATTGCGGGGGTCAATGAAATGACCTCCATGAGCAGCAGCGGCTCTACCCGCGTGACCTTGCAGTTCGATTTGAACCGCGACATCGACAGCGCCGCACGCGAGGTGCAGGCCGCCATCAACGCCGCCCGGGCCGATCTGCCCGCCAGCATGCGCAGCGCGCCCAGCTACCGCAAGATGAATCCGGCCGCGCAGCCTTTCATGATCCTGGCGCTGACCTCGCCCACGCGCACGCCGGGGCAGATTTACGACGCGGTCAGCAACATCGTCAGCCAGCGCCTGCTGCAAGTGCCGGGCGTGGGCGATGTGAACCTGGGCGGCGGCTCGCTGCCTGCGGTGCGGGTGCAGCTCAACCCTTTTCGCCTGAATGAGCTGGGCATGGGCACCGAGGACGTGCGCGCGGCCATTCAGGCGGGCAACGCCAACCGCCCCAAGGGCGTGCTGGAAGTGGGCGGGGCCGGTGACGGGCGGGCGCTGCAAGTGCTGACCCCCGCGCCCGGCCTGCGCGCGGCCGATTACCAGAACCTGATCGTGGCCATGCGCGATGGCGCCGAGGTGCGGCTGAAAGACATTGCCACCGTCACCGACAGCGTGCAGGACTTGCGCACGCGCGGCATGTTCAACGGCCAGCCGGCGGTGGTGGTCAGCATCACGCAGCAGCCCGATGCCAACCTGATCGAAACGGCCGACGCCATCACCGCGCTGCTGCCGCAGCTGCGCGCGCAGCTGCCCTCGGACATTGAGCTGCAAGTGGCCAGCGACCGCACCGGCTCCGTGCGCGCCAGCGTGCACGAGGTGGAAATCACCCTGGTCATCGCCGTGCTGCTGGTGGTGCTGGTGGTGGGGCTGTTCTTGCGCAACCTGCGCGCCGCGCTCATTCCCGCCGTGGCCACCGTGGTGTCGCTGCTGGGCACCTTTGGCGCCATGTACCTGCTGGGCTATTCGCTCAACAACCTCACCCTCATGGCGCTGACGGTGGCCACCGGCTTTGTGGTGGATGACGCCATCGTGGTGCTGGAGAACATCGCCCGCCACATGGAGCAGGGCAAAACCCGCTTGCAGGCGGCCCTGCTGGGCGCGCGCGAGGTGGGTTTTACGGTGCTGACCATCAGCCTGTCGCTGGTGGCCGTGTTCATCCCGCTGCTGATGCAAGAAGGCGCGGTGGGCCGCATGTTCCGCGAGTTTTCGGCCACGCTGAGCATTGCGGTGCTGATCTCGCTGGTGGTCTCGCTCACCACCACGCCCATGATGTGCGCCAAGCTGCTGCCGCGCGATTTGGCCGCGCGGGAGGGGCAAACTGGGCAGGGTGCGCCGCGCCGCCTCAGCATGGCCGGCCGCCTGCGCCTGGGCGTGCAGCGCCTGCTGGGCCGCGCGGGCCAGTCGGTCATGCGCGGCTACGGCCACGCGCTGGACGGGGCGCTGGCCGCGCCCTGGGTGGTGGTGGCCGTGCTGGTGGCCGTCATCGGCCTGAATGGCTACCTGTTTGCGTCCATTACCAAAGGCTTTTTCCCCGAGCAGGACAACGGCCAGATGATGGGCGGGCTGCGCGCGGACCAGAGCATCTCCTCCACCGCCCTGGGCGACAAGCTGCAACAGGCCGTGGACATCATCCGCGCCGACCCGGCCGTGGCCACCGTGGTGGGCTTTTCCGGCGGCGGCCCGTCGGGCGGGGGCTTTTTGTCGGCCACGCTCAAGCCCGCGTCAGAGCGCCGCGAAAACACCCGCCAGGTCATCAACCGCCTGCGCCCGCAGCTGGCGCGCATCACCGGCCTGCAAGTTTTTTTGAGCCCCGTGCAAGAGCTGCGCATGGGCGGGCGCAGCAGCAACAGCACCTACCAGTACACCCTCAAGGCCGACAACGAAGCCGACCTGAAAACCTGGAGCCAGCGCCTGGCCGAGCAGATGAAGCAAGACAGCCGCCTGCAAGACGTGGACGGCGACCAGCAGGAAAACGGCGTCGAAGCCTACGTACACGTCGACCCCGACCGCGCCGCCGAACTGGGCGTGAACAACAACGCCATCAACGCCGCCCTGTACAACGCCTTTGGCCAGCGCCAGGTGGCCACCATGTACAGCGACCTGAACCAGTACGCCGTGGTCATGGAATGGGCGCCCGCCTACGCCCGCTCGCCCGTGGCCCTGAACGACGTGTACGTGCCCGGCGCCACCGCGAGCACGACGACGACCAGCACGACCAGCACCGCCGCCACGGCCCAGGCCACCTCTGCCAACCCCGGCCTGCGCGGCGCCTCCACCGGCCAGGCCCTGTCCACCCGCAGCGCCAACATGGTGCCGCTGCCCGCGCTGGCCACTTTCAGCGACCGCAGCGTGGCCGCCACCGTGCGTCACGACAACGGCGAGCTGTCCTCCACCATCTCCTTCAACCTGGGCGACGGCGTCTCGCTGGAGCAGGCCCGCCAGGCCGTGCTCGATGCCGAAAACGCCATCGGCCTGCCCAACAACGTGCGCGGCAGCTTCAGCGGCGCCGCGGCCGAGGCGCAAAAGCAGCAGTCGCAGCAGGTCTGGCTCATCCTGGCGGCCATCGTCGTCATCTACATCGTGCTGGGCATCCTGTACGAAAGCCTCATCCACCCCGTCACCGTGCTCACCACCTTGCCCAGCGCCGGCTTTGGCGCCGTGCTGGCCCTGCTGGCGCTGCGCATGGAGTTTTCCATCATGGCCCTCATCGGCGTGTTCCTGCTCATCGGCATCGTCAAGAAAAACGCCATCCTCATCATCGACTTTGCCCTGCAAGCCGAACGCACCCAGGGCCTGGACGCCGTGCAGGCCGTGCGCCAGGCCTGCATGAAACGCCTGCGCCCCATCATGATGACCACGCTGGCCGCCGGCTTTGGCGCGCTGCCCCTGGCCATAGGCTTTGGCCAGGGCGCTGAGCTGCGCCAGCCCCTGGGCGTGACCATCATCGGCGGGCTGATTGCCAGCCAGCTGCTCACCCTGCTCACCACCCCGGCCGTGTACGTGCTGCTGGACAAACTGCGCCGCCGCCCCCCCGCCGCCACCCCTGCCACCTGGCCGCCCGCTGTGGCCCACCCCGCCGCCGCCTGATGCGCAGGCCAGGCCACCACCGCCATGCAAAACTATCAAAACCATAGCTGCTGCCACGCGCCAGACGGGCGCAAACGGCCTTTTTCATTCAAACCCCTGGCCGCCGCCGCCCTGGCCCTGCTGCTGGGCGCATGCAGCCTGGCCCCGCCCGCGCAAACCCCCAGCCTGGCCGTGCCCGACGCCTACAAACACGCCAGCCCGCCCGCCGGCTGGCTCAACGCCGATCAGGCCGCCGCCGCCCAGCCCTGGCCCGACACCCGCTGGTGGACGCTGTGGAACGACCCCGTGCTCGATGGGTTAATGCAGCGCATCGACACCGGCAACCAGAACCTTGC
>JAUNHQ010000049.1 GCA_030535425.1 Pseudomonadota bacterium
TCGATGTTCAGGCTGCGCTCGTGCGCCTCGTCAATGATGAGCGTGTCATAGGCTTTGAGCAGCGGATCGGTCTGCGTCTCGGCCAGCAAGATGCCGTCGGTCATCAGCTTGATGCTGGCCGAAGGCGCAAGCCGGTCGTGAAAGCGCACCTTGTAGCCCGCCACCTCGCCCAGCGGCGTGTTCAGCTCCTCGGCAATGCGCTTGGCCACGCTGCTGGCGGCAATGCGGCGCGGCTGCGTGTGGCCGATCAGGCGCCCGCGCTCGCCCGGCCTGGCGTTCAGCCGTCCCCGGCCCATGGCCAGCGCCATCTTGGGCAGTTGCGTGGTCTTGCCCGAGCCGGTTTCACCGCAAACGATGACGACCTGGTGCGCGCGCAGCGCCGCCTCGATATCGGCGCGGCGGGCGCTGACGGGAAGGTGCTCGGGAAAGCTGATTTGCACCAGCGGCTTTTCTGGTGATGAACTGGGCGCGTGCATGGAGGTTTGGCTTGACACGGGCGCATTGTGTCACGAAGATACGTGCCGCACGAGTTTTCGTGTCTTCACCTCTGCCCCGCCATGACCAATCTGACCATCTCGCTGGACGAAGACATCATCCGCAAGGCTCGCGTGCGCGCCATTCAGGAAGGCACCTCGGTCAGCGCCAAGGTGCGCGAGTTTCTGGCGCGCTACGCCCAGCACAGCGATGAACAGGCCCAGGCGGGCCAGGCTCTGCTGCAAGCCGCGCGCACCAGCCGTGCCAACAGCCAGGGCGCGCGCTGGTCGCGTGCCGATGCTTACGAACGCTGAACGTCCAGCCCTTCCGATCCCCGGCCCATGCGCGTGTTTTTCGACACCAACGTCCTGGTGTACCTGTTCGACAGCGCCGATGCCCAGCGTCACGCCCGTGCCGTGGATCGCTTTGCGCATGCGCTGCAACACGAGCATGTCGTGCTCAGCACCCAGGTGCTGCACGAGTTCTTCCACATCGTCACCCGCAAGCTGCGCCCGGCCCTGCCGGTGAGCGACGCCGCCTTGCAAGTGCAGCGGCTGTGCCAGTTCGAGGTAGTGGGCAGCCACGCGCAATCGGTACAAGATGCCACCGCCCTGATGCAGCAGCACCGCCTGTCATGGTGGGACGCACTCATCCTGGAAGCTGCGCTGCGCGCTGGCGCCGATGTACTGCTCACCGAGGACGGCCAGTCTGGCCGCCGCTTTGGCGCCCTGCGGTTGGAAAACCCGCTGGCCTGAAAGAGCGCCACCCGCCTACCCGGCCGTTTTTTTCACTCACAATCAAAAAGGCCATTTGCGCGCACCCATAAAGCGCAAGCAGCTATCAATTTCATACTATCCAAAGCCGCTACCCGTGTCGCCCCCAGGCCACAGGCCACTTGGCAAGGCCTGCGGGCCTGCCGCACAATCGCGCCCTTCATTTTTCCGTTGCCTTTGCCGTTCACGACGAACACCCTCGTGAATGCGCCCTTTCACCAGACGGAGGTTTTGGCCCATGTTGTTGTCGCACCTGACCCACCCCTGACGCGCTCCCATTTCAGCCCCGGCTGGGAGTGATGCGTCCTTGCACCCACCTTCCAGCCGCTGTGGCTCTGCCAAAGCCCACGGCCCATCTTTTGTTGCCGGGGCTTTTTGCTTTGGAGAACGCACACATGAGTGCCAAGACCTTCTCGCGCGCTGGCAGCGGCCAGGCGCGGGCCCATCTGAAACAGCTGCGCCGCATGCGCGCGCCGCTGGTGCTGCAACTGCCTGCCCCCGCGCCACGCAACCACGTGGCGCAGGCGCTGGCCAGCCGCAGCGCCAGCAACGCCGCCGGGCGGCACATCCGCAGCCAGGGCGCGCAACGCCGGGCCGACCGCATGGCTTTGCAAAAAGCCGTGCGCGCGCTGGAGCGCTGATTCCCTGCATGAAGCTTTTTCATTGACAAGCCCCCTGGCGCCCCCGTGCGCCAGGGGGCTTCATGCTTTTGCAGCGCCATGAAACCGAGCCCACCGTCGTGCACCTGCCGGGCCTGGGCGCAGCAGACGACATGAAGTGGCTGCATCCAGCGGCCTGCCATCCGACCGCAAGCACTTTTGAGAACTACGCAGGCCCGGCCATGGCCGCCCGCGCCAGCTCGCCCACGCGCTGCACGGCGCGGTCAAAGCGGGTGTCACCGGGGTGGCCCACGTTCAGGCGCAGGTGGTGGGTAAAGCGCCCATCGGCTGAAAACAGCAGGCCGGGCGCGGTGCTGATGCCTTCGGCCAAGGCGCGCTGGTACAGCGTGAGCGTGTCCACTTCAGGCGGCAGCTCCAGCCACAAAAAGTAGCCGCCTTGCGGGCGGGTGACGCGGGTGCCGGCCGGAAAGTGCCGGGCCATGAGACGCTGGGCATGCTCGCGCTGGGCGCTGAGGGCCTGGCGCAGGCCGCGCAGGTGGCGGTCGTAGCCGCCTTGGGCCAGGTATTCGGCCAGGGCCAGCTGCGGCGGCAGCGCGGTGGCCAGCGAGGCCATGGTTTTCAGCCGCAGCACCTTGGGCGCAAAGCGCCCGGCAGCGGCCCAGCCCACGCGGTAGCCGGGCGCCAGGCTTTTGGAGAAAGAGCCGCAGTGCAGCACCCAGCCTTGCGTGTCAAACGCCTTGGCCGGCAGGGGGCGCTGGGCGCTGCCGTACAGCTCGGCGTACACGTCGTCTTCGATCAAAGGCACCTGCTGGCGCGTCAGCAAGGCCACCAGGGCTTGTTTTTGCGCCTCGGGCATGAGCGCGCCCAGGGGGTTTTGAAAGCTGGTCATGCACCAGCAGGCGGCAATGGGCTGGGTGCGCAGCAGCTCGGCCAGGGCGGCCACGTCCAGGCCGGTGACGGGGTCGGTGCGCACTTCCAGCGCGCGCAGGCCCAGGCGGTCGAGCACTTGCAGCGCGGCATAGAAAGTGGGCGACTCCACCGCCACCAGATCGCCGGGGCGGGTGACGGCTTGCAGGCAGAGGTTGAGCGCCTCCAGCGCGCCGTTGGTGACGATGGGCTCATCGGCCTGCAAGGCCACGCCGTGCAGGGCGTAGCGGCGTTGCAGGGCGTGGCGCAGGCGCTCGTCGCCCGCGGCGGCGGCGCTGGTGATTTGCGCCGGGCGCAGGCGGCGCATGGCGCGCGCGCCGCAGCGGGCCAGCTCGTCAAACGGAAACAGGTGCGAGGCGGGAAAGGCCGAGCCCAGCGGCGCCAGGGCTTCGTTTTGCGCCGCCTGCAGCAGCTGCAAAGACAAATCGCTCACCGCCACGGGCGCGGCCTGCGGCTGCACGGGCGCAGCCTGCGGCAGCGCGCGCTGCGGGCGGCGCTGAGGGCGCACGTAGTAGCCCGAGCGCGGGCGCGCCTCGATCAGCCCGCGCGCTTCCAGCAGCGCATAGGCCTGAAACACCGTGGCGGGGCTGACGTGGCGCTGCTGGCAGGTGCTGCGCACGGAAGGCAGACGCTCGCCCGCGCGCAGCAGCCCGCGCGCCATGGCCTCGGCCATGTCGTCGGCCAGGCGCTGGTACAGCAAACCGGCCGCGGCGGGGCTGGATGGAAGGCGTGAACGGGGCAAACTGATACGGTCCAGATTCGTTTCAACTGAGTCTACCGCATCAGATGACGCAGGCGCATGCTGCGGGGGTAGTCCCAGAAAAACCATCCACGAGCCTGAAGTCAGTCCATGTCGTCTCCTCGCCGCACCATTCCCATTGCCTCTGCCGTGGCAGTGGAGCCCGCCCAGCACGTTTACGCCCGCAGCAGCAGCGGGCCATTCACCCGCGCGCGCCTGGCGCTGGCGCTGCTGACGCAGCTGTTTTTCTTTGGCATGCCCTGGGTGCAGTACGACGGGCGGCAGGCCGTGCTGTTTGACCTGGCGCACCAGCGCTTTTATTTTTTCGGCACCTTGCTGCTGCCGCAGGACCTGATCTACCTGACGGGCCTGCTCATTGCCAGCGCCATGCTGCTGTTTCTGGCCACGGTGCTGTTCGGGCGCGTGTGGTGCGGTTTTGCCTGCCCGCAAACGGTGTACACGGCGCTGTTCATGGGCATTGAGCGGCGCATGGAAGGCGACCGCAGCGCCCGCATGCGCCTGAACCAGTCGCCCTGGGGCCTGAACAAGCTGCTGCGCCGGGGCGGCAAGCACCTGGTGTGGGCGCTGCTGGCGCTGTGGACGGGGCTGAGCTTTGTGGGCTGGTTCACGCCCATCCGCGAGCTGGTGCAGGGCCTGCCCAGCCTGAGCATGGGCCCGTGGAACACCTTCTGGGTGCTGTTTTACGCTGGCGTGACCTACCTGCACGCTGGCGTGCTGCGCGAGCGCATCTGCCAGCACGCCTGCCCGTATGGCCGCTTTCAAAGCGCCATGCTTGACCGCAACACCCTGGTGGTGACCTATGACCAGGCCCGGGGCGAGCCGCGCGGGCGCCGCAGCGCCGCAGCCCAGGCCAGCGCCGCCCCGGTGGGCGATTGCGTGGACTGCACCTTGTGCGTGCAGGTCTGCCCCACCGGCATCGACATCCGCCAAGGCCTGCAATCGGCCTGCATCAGCTGCGGCGTGTGCATTGACGCCTGCAACGGCGTGATGGACAAGCTCAAGCAGCCGCGCGGGCTGATCCGCTTTGCCCCGCTGCAAGCCGGCGCCCAGGGCCTGGCGCAGCAGCTGCGCAAGCCGCGCGTGTGGGTGTATGGCGGCGCCATCCTGGGGGTGCTGGTCCTCATGGCCGTGGGCCTGTGGCAGCGGCCCGAGCTGCGCCTGGACGCCCATCGCGACCGCGGCGTGATGGCCCGCATGGTCAGCGGCGGCCAGGTGGAAAACGTCTACCGCCTGCAAATCCGCAGCGCCAGCATGCAGCCGCAGACGCTGGACATCCGCGTGCAGCCCGCAGGCGAGGCTCCCGCCGCCAGCCTGCAACTGGTCGCTGGCGATGCCCAGCCGGTGATCGAGCCGGCCGGCACGCTGAACCTGCCCGTGACGGTGCGCATGCCCGCCGAGCAAGCCTACGCCCTGCGCGGGCAGACCGTGCCCATTCAGTTTGAAATCAGCGGCGCGGGCGGCTTGCACCAGGTGCAGGCCAGCTCCACCTTCCTGGTGCCGCGCTAGCCCAGCGGCGGCAGACACGGGCGGCGCGGTCACAATACCGCGCCGCCCGTTTTTTGGCCCGCCCCCGCCATGCCCCGCCTGCTTACCCCCGCCGACTTCCAGGCCGATGCCGTGGTGGTGGCGCGCGCGCTCATTGGCGCCACGCTGTTGGTGGACGGGGTGGGCGGCACCATTGTGGAAACCGAGGCCTACGACCAGGGCGAGCCGGCATCGCACACTTTTGGCGGTCCGACAGCGCGCAACCGCGCCATGTTCGGCCCGCCCGGCCATGCCTATGTGTACCGCAGCTATGGGCTGCACTGGTGTCTGAACGCGGTGTGCCGCGAGGCCGGGCATGGCGCGGGTGTGCTGATTCGCGCCCTGGCGCCCACGCAGGGGCTGGCGGCCATGCGCCAGCGCCGCCACTGGCTCAAGCCGCGTCCGCAGCACCTGCTGTGCGCCGGGCCTGGGCGCGTGGCGCAGGCGCTGGGCGTGGATCTGACGCACTATGGCCTGCCTTTGAACGCACCGCCGTTCGAGCTGCGCGCCGCCCCGCCCGGTGTGGCCGTGCTCAGCGGCCCGCGCATCGGCATTCGCAAGGCGGCCGATCTGCCCTGGCGCTTTGGCCTGGCCGGCTCGCCCTGCCTGAGCCGGGCTTTTTAGCCGCGCACCCCGCCTGGAGCGCCCGCCATGGCGGCTGTCACACGGGCAGTGCACAATGGGGCCGCGCCCCGCAAGCTTTCAAGGAGACCTGAGCATGACGCAGACCCCCCGCCCCTCATCCACCCCCAAGCTTGACTACGTGCCCGGCCTGGACGGCCTGACACCTGGGCAGACGGCCCGCGCCAACGTGGTGGGCCGGCTGTCCTTTCGCGCTGGCGACGGCCCGGCCATCACCATCGAGCCCGATGCCCAGCTGGAGCTGGAGCGCGCGCCGCACAGCATGGTGGTGCGCTGGCATCAGGACGGCCAGCCGATCAACGCCGCCATTCCAGTGGTGGAGTTCAACGAGTTTTTGCAAGCTGGCAAGATTGCCCTGAGCAAGTAAGCGCCACCTCGCGCCTTGCGCCCCGCCCTTGCGCGGGGCGCTGTTTTTTTGGGGGGCGGTCTGCCCTCGTTTTTTTTGCTGCCATCGCTGTGTTCTCTTTTTTTGAAAAACGCCTGCCGTCGTACCCGCCGCAAGAGCCTGAGATGCCGCCCAAGGGCTTTTTGGCGTTTGTGTGGGCCTGCACCCAGGGGCTGCGCCGCCCGCTGGCGCTGCTGACGCTGCTGGCGGCGCTGCGCTCGGTGTACGACGCGCTGCTGTTTGCCATGCTGGGCCGCGTGGTGGACTGGCTGGCCGCCACCGCGCCGCAGCGGCTGTGGGCCGAGCACGGCAGCGCCTTGTGGCTGCTGGCGGCAGTGGTGCTGGCTTCGTGCGTGCTGGTGGCGCTGCACACGGCCGTCAAGCACCAGGTGCTGGCCATCAACTTTCCCATGCGGCTGCGCTGGAACTTTCACCGCCTGATGCTGGGCCAGAGCATGGCCTTTTTTGCCGACGAGTTTGCCGGCCGCATCACCACCAAGGTGATGCAAACCGCCCTGGCCGTGCGCGACATGATCTTCACCGCCAGCGACGTGATGGTGGGCATGGGCGTGTACATGGTGGTGATCTTGCTGCTGGCGGCCGACTTTGCCCCTTGGCTGCTGCTGCCCTTTGGGCTGTGGGCGCTGGCCTATGGGCTGCTGTGCGCGTACTTCGTGCCGCGCCTGGGCGCCATCAGCCGTGCGCAGGCCGACGCGCGCAGCGTGATGACCGGGCGCATCACCGACGCCTACACCAACGTGGCCACCGTCAAGCTGTTTGCCCACACCCGGCGCGAGGCGGGCTTTGCCCGCGCGGCGATGGACGATTTCAAGGCCACCGGCTACGCGCAAATGCGCCTGGTCAGCCTGTTTGACACGCTCAACCACACGCTCATCAGCCTGCTCATTCTGGGCGCGGGCGGCTGCGCGCTGTGGCTGTGGGCGCAGGGCCAGGTGGGCGCGGGCGCGGTGGCGGCGGTCATTGCCATGGCGCTGCGCCTGGCGGGCATGAGCCACTGGGTGATGTGGGAAGTCACCAGCCTGTTCGAGAGCGTGGGCACCATCCAGGACGGCATCAACACCCTCACCCGCCCGCGCACCGTGCTGGACGCGCCCAATGCGCAGCCGCTGCGCGTGACGCGCGGCGAGGTGCGCTTTGAGCACGTGCGCTTTGCCTACCGCGACGGCAGCCGCGCCGTGGTGGACGACTTGAGCCTGCACATCCGCCCGGGCGAGAAAGTGGGGCTGATCGGCCGCTCGGGCGCGGGCAAATCCACCCTGGTCAACCTGCTGCTGCGCTTTCACGACGTGCAAGGCGGGCGCATTCTGATCGACGGGCAGGACATTGCCCACGTCACCCAGGACAGCCTGCGCCAGCACATCGGCATGGTCACGCAAGACACGGCGCTGCTGCACCGCTCCATGCGCGACAACATTCTGTATGGCCGCCCCGACGCCACCGAGGCCGAGCTGCACACCGCCGCCGAGCGCGCGCAGGCGCACGAATTCATTGGTCAGCTCACCGACTTGCATGGCCGCAGCGGCTACGACGCGCAAGTGGGCGAGCGCGGCGTCAAGCTCTCCGGCGGGCAGCGCCAGCGCGTGGCCATTGCCCGCGTCATGCTCAAGGACGCGCCCATCTTGCTGCTGGACGAAGCCACCAGCGCGCTGGACAGCGAGGTAGAAGCGGCCATTCAGGAAAGCCTTGACGAGCTGATGCAGGGCAAAACGGTGATCGCCATTGCGCACCGCCTGTCCACCATTGCCGCGCTGGACCGCCTGGTGGTGCTGGAGCAAGGCCGCATCGTCGAGCAAGGCACCCACGCCGAGCTGCTGGCCCAAGGCGGGCTGTATGCGCGGCTATGGGCGCGGCAAAGCGGCGGCTTTCTGGGCGGGCAGCCCGAAGACTGAGCAGCCTGACCAGGGCGGCCTGGAGATCAAGAACTATTAAATATGTAGCAAACTTTGAGACAGGACAAGCGCAAATGGCTTTTTTCGCTTAAAGCCTTTTCTTCGTCCTGCCTTGCCCTGTCAGCGCCTGTCGGCCAACGCGTGGGCGATGGTGCCCAAGTCCACATATTCCAGCTCGCTGCCTGCGGGCACGCCACGCGCCAGGCGCGTGACGGCCAAGCCGCGGCTTTTGAGCGCCTGGGCAATGACATGCGCCGTGGCTTCGCCCTCGGCTGTGAAGTTGGTCGCCAGAATCACTTCTTGCACCACACCGTCGCAGGCCCGGGTCAGCAACTCGGCCAGGCCAATGTCGCGCGGGCCAATGCCGTCCAGCGGGCTGATCTTGCCCATGAGCACGAAATAACGCCCGCGAAAAGCACCCGTGCGCTCCAGCGCCGCCTGGTCCGCCGGGGTTTCCACCACGGCCAGCTTGCTCGCGTCGCGCCGGGGATCGGCGCAGGTGGCGCAAACCTCGCCTTCCGTGAAGGTGTGGCACAGCGCGCAATGGCGCACCTGCGCCACCGCCTCTTGCAACGCGCGTGACAGCAGCTGCGCGCCTTCGCGGTCGTGCTGCAACAGGTGAAAGGCCATGCGCTGGGCCGAGCGCACCCCTACGCCCGGCAGGCGCCTGAGAGCTTGCACAAGGGTGTCGAGGCTGTGGGTATCGCTCATGGCCACAGGGCACTTGAACAGGGTGAACGGCGCTGACGCACCATGAAAAAGCCGCCAGAACAAACCGCCTGCGCGACAGTGGCCTGGCACGAGGCCTTCATGCCGCGCCCCAGCACCTTCTTAAAACGGAAACTTCATGCCTGCGGGCAAGCCGGGCATACCCGCAGGCATGAGCTTGCCCATTTTCTCGGCCGACAGCTCCTCGGCCTTGCGCACGGCGGCGTTGAAAGCGGCGGCCACCAGGTCTTCGAGCATGTCCTTGTCGTCGGCCAGCAGGCTGGGGTCGATGGTGACGCGCTTGACGTCGTGCTTGGCCGTCATCAGCACCTTCACCAGCCCCGCGCCGGACTCGCCCTCCACCTCCATTTGCGCCAGCTCTTCCTGGGCTTTTTTCAGGTTGTCCTGCATGGCCTGGGCTTGCTTCATCAGACCGGCGAGTTGTCCTTTGTTGAACATGGCTTTCCTTTTGAAAACGGGGTGAATCAGGTGAGAAAGGGGCCGCCTGGCGCCCCCCAAAGAACAAGCCGCCCAGCAGCGCAAGAAGCGGCGGGCGGCTTTTGCAAGGGCGAAATGATAGGGGATTGGCCCATCGCGGGCCGGGATGATGGGCGGGGCGGCTGGGCGTTTGCCGCGCCTGCGCCTACCACGTCATCGCCGGGCTGCAAGCCAGCTTTTGCGTTTGGGCCAGGCTCTGCTCATGTGGAAGGCGCAGCGTGCCATCTGGCCGCTTGAAGGCAGGGGGGACGTTGGGCGCCTGCGTCAGAAAGCCAATGCACAGCCTGGCTGCGCGCGCGTCGGCAGGCACGGGCTTTTTGGCACTTGTCTGATAAGGCACGTGGGTTTCAAGCGGGGTGGGCACATCCTCTGCCGCTTGCAGCTGCGCGCCGGGTTTGAGCTCTTGCAGGTGAATGTATTCAAAGGTGCTGGCCAGCACCCCTTCGGGCAGCGCAAAGGCTTTGAGCGAGAAGCTCAGCTCGCCACCCTTACCCTGCTCCAGGTACAGCGCCTGCGTGCCGGGCGGCGATGCTTGCGGATCGGGCGGACGCATCACCCACAAAGGCGCGCTACCGGTGTTTTTGACCGTCCATTCAACACGCAGCTGATGGTCTTGTTTCTGGATGCGGGCGGAAACCTCAAGGGGATTGCTCATGGCCGTGCCAGTGCTTAAAAAGGCCGAGCCTAGCAGCAGGCTGGCAGCCAGGCGTGAAACCCAGTGAAAAGGCGCCGCCTGGCGCTGATGGAGCCAGGCGGCGCGTGGCGCATGTACGCCTGAGCGCATGGTTTCAGAATTCGTCATGGAATGGCGTAGCTGCCGCGCTTGCCGTAACCCATTTCTTCACGAAGCCCATTTTCCGTCAGGGCATAAAGGGTTCGCGAATCCATTTGCGCCGGGGTATACGGGTTGTTGTCATGATCGCGGGGCAGGCCGACGTTGCGGCGCTCTTCATCGGGCACCCGGTTGTGATCCAGATTCGTTGGGTCCGTGTTGTCCCTGAATACCCTGTTGTAAGGGATGCTGGTGCCGTTCATGTCGGCCTGGGCATGTCCCATTTCATGGTAGAGCACCACGATGGGCGGCACGCGGCCGTAAATGTCCTCCGGGCCACGGCCCAAATGGAAAGAAGGGCTGCTTTGAATCTCTTTTCTGCTGGGAATGTAATAACCGTTTTCGTCAGCGGTTTCGGAAATGGTGAGTCTGTCGCCAAACAGCCCCCGGCCTTCCTGTTCAATGGTTTTGAGCATTTGCTGGCCAGCGGACGATGCAGCCAGGGTAGCCAGATCGGCCTGGGTGCGTGCCGTGAATTCGGCAGAGCCCCGGATTGTGATATTCGATGGAATAGCCATCACATCAAGCTGCGTGCTTATTCCGCTCGCCTGCACTTTGTCGCCGGCCTGGTGGTACACGTTGTTGCTGCCGGACTGATCCGTGATCTGGTCGCTGCCGCTGCCGGCGTAGATCACGTCGTTGCCTGAGCCGCCTCCCAGGCGGTCGTCGCCTTGTCCACCGGAGAGCACGTCACGGCCTGTGCCGCCAGACAGGGTGTCATTGCCCAGGTAACCGTCGATGTAATCATCGCCCGCGCCGCCACTGAGCCGGTCATGGCCTTCGCCGCCGTACAGGGTGTCGCTGCCACGGCCACCCATCACCGTGTCATCGCCGGCGCCAGCGTCAACGTAGTCGTGACCGTCGCCTGCGATCAGGGTGTCGTTGCCGCTGCCGCCCAAGAGGCGGTCATTGCCCGCGCCGCCGTAAAGGGTGTCATCGCCCGCGCCGCCATCGGCAATGATTTCAGCCCTGACATTGGCGTCAACCAGAACGGTGTCGTTGCCGCCAGCGGTTTTGATGTCGATGCGCCGCGCCTGTAATTGGCTATAGGTGTGCTGCTGACCGTTGACGTCAATGGTGATCCGGCCCGTGGTGCTGGACTGCGATACGTGAATGCGATCATCAGCGTTGCCCGTGGTGACGCGCACGGTGTTGCCCGATTGCTGGATGGATGCCTGGTTGCCCAAGGCATTGGGAAAACGCTGCTGGATCAGGCCATCCAGCGTGTTTTTCAATAGGGCTTGCTGGGCCGGCTGGCCTTCGTAGCGACTGAGCATGCCCTGCGCGGCACGCTGATACGTGGCCATGGAGGGCGGGCTAGCCCGCCCGCTAGACGACGGCGCGCCGTTTTGCAGAAACCGGGCACGAGTGTCCAGCTCAGCACCGGCTGCGGTTTGCAGCTGCTGGCGAGATTCGGTGCTCATCGGCCCGGAAACGCTGCCAGGGTTTTGGTTTTGCCCCGCGATGGGAACAGTGCTGAACGCCTCTTGCGACTCTTTCCAGCCTTGAGCCAAGGCGTTGTCTGTGGCCAGCATCTGGGTGCTAAGCGATGTGCGAGGCTGGATGAAAGTGCTGTTTGCGTGGGACACGGGCTGCTGACTGACCTGCCCGGACGATTCATGCGAGGTTGAGGCGGCAGAGCGATCTTCAGCCGCTGGCAAGCGCGTGTCAGACTGTGCAAATGGGCGTGCAGCAGCCGTGGAGAAGGCAATGTTCATGTCAGAACCCCCTGAGGACATAGGTTGTAAACAGCAGCAGCCTGTGCCATGAAGTTCAGTGCGCCACGGGCATGAAAAGAAAAGCAGGCTCTGCGCGCCGCCAAATTCTAGGAAGGGGAAAGACTGGCGATAAGCGGGATGATTACCAGCTAGTACTTTTACCAGTTGGTATTTTTTCCAGCACACAAAGGTTTTTATTTGAAATTAAATTTCAATATGTATTTCGAATTGCTATGAGATATTCATGCTCATCACATACATATGCTCTCAGCACAAGTGTTTTGCTGTGTGCCTGAGACACAGCCCCCTGGCCACCAGCTTGGATACGCGAGGGGATCGCCCCAGCGCGGCGGGGCGCGCACCACCGATGAGGCGTGCGTCATGAGGTCAGCGCCGGCTCAGAGCGCCTTGAGGGTGCCGGCAACGACCTGACCGCCAAAGTCACGCAGCATTTCCTGCACGAAAGGGTCGGCCATGAGCAGCGCCTCGGCCTGCTTCAGGCGTTGGGCGGCGGCAATGGCGTTGCGGCGCGCGGGCGTATCGGTCACGCTGCCAACGTGCACCTTCAGTTGTACGGGATGGCCGGCGTCGGCCAGGGCGGCTTGCAGGCGTTCGCGCGTGGCGGTGTTCTGGGCCAGCGAGGCGCTTTCCACGCGCAGCGTCCACTGCCCGTCCTGGCGGCTGAGCAATTGCGATTGCAGGGCCAACTCGCGCACCAGGGCGGTGATGGCTTCGCCCGCAACCAACTCGCGCACCAGGGCGTGCCAGAAGTCGGCGTCGGCGCTGGCAGGCTCAGGCAGCGGCTCGGGCATGGGGGCCGGGCGGGCTGCGGGCATGCCAGGAGCGGTTTCGCCACGCACTGCAATTGCTACCGTTTCAGTAGCAAACTTTTGTTTAATGTTGCGCGCAAATGCCTTTTTTTTCTCACCCTCCTTGAGCGGCAGTGCAGCATCGCGCACCGGCACGGGGTGCAGCGGCGGGTGCGCCGGCGCAGGGGGCGCAGCGGCTGGCCATGGGGCATGACCGTCTGGGTCATAGGCGGCGGCATCGTCCCAGCCGTCGTCAGCGGGGGGTTCGTCGGCGGGCACGGCGTCCCACGGGGCAGACGGAGGGGCGTCGTCGCCATGAACGGGCGCAGGGGCTGCGGGGGGCTGCGCAGGCGGCGGCAGAGTGGCAGGCGCTGGGGCTGGCTGCGGTTCTGGCTGCTGTGTGGGCGGGGAAGAGAGTGGCGGAGAGGGCGGCGGAGGCTGCGGGCTGGGTGCGGGTTCGGCCTGCGCAGGGGGGTCAGCCGTTTTCAGTGTTTTTTTTTCAGCCGGCTCGGGCGCGGCCTTGAAGGGCAGCAGGCGCAGCAGCACCATGGTCAGGCCCGCGTATTCGTCAGGGGCCAGGCCCAGCTCTGCCCGGCCGTGGATGCACAGGCTGTAGAGCAGCTGGGTTTCGTCGGCGGGCAGCAGGCCGGCCAAGCGGGCGATGTCGGGCGCGTCGGGGTCGGCTTCGTCCACGGGCATGCCGGGCACGGCCTGGCGCACGGCCATGCGTTGCAGCACGGTGGCCATGTCTTCCAGCGTGGTGGCGGCAGACAGGCCGGCTGCGCGCAGCTGCTCGCACAGCTCGATCAGGGCACGCCCGTCGGCGGCGGCCAGGGCTTCGATCAGGCGAAAGACGACACTGCGGTCCACGCTGCCCAGCATCTGGCGCACGGCGGCTTCTTGCAGCTGGCCGCTGCCAAAGGCAATGGCTTGGTCGGTCAGGCTCAAAGCGTCGCGCATGGAGCCGTGCGCGGCGCGGGCCAAAAGGCGCAGCGCCTGCGGCTGGGCGGGCACGTTTTCTTGCGCCAGCACGCGGGTGAGGTGCTCCAGCACGGTTTCGGGCGCCATGGGCCGCAGGTTGAATTGCAGGCAGCGGCTCAAGACGGTGACGGGCACTTTCTGCGGGTCGGTGGTGGCGAGCACGAATTTGAGGTATTCGGGCGGCTCTTCCAGCGTCTTGAGCATGGCGTTGAAGGCCGTGTTCGAGAGCATGTGCACTTCGTCGATCATGAAGACCTTGAAGCGCCCCTGCACGGGCTTGTACACGGCTTGCTCCAGCAGTTGCTGCACTTCGTCCACGCCGCGGTTGCTGGCGGCGTCAAGCTCGGTGTAGTCAACGAAGCGGCCCGCGTCGATTTCGGTGCAGGCGGGGCACTGGCCGCAGGGCTGGGCGGTGATGCCGCCGCTGCCGTCTGGCCCGGTGCAGTTGAGCGATTTGGCCAGGATGCGCGAAACGGTGGTTTTGCCCACGCCGCGCGTGCCGGTGAACAGGTAGGCGTGGTGCAGGCGCTGCTGCGTCAGGGCATTGGTGAGGGCCTGCACCACGTGCTCCTGGCCCACCATTTCCGAGAACGTGCGAGGACGGTATTTGCGGGCCAGCACCAGGTAAGACATGGCGGCGATTCTACGGGGCCGCCCTGCCCTGCGGCGGGCAGCGCAGTCTTTTTCTCGATGCGCCGCGTCACGGCATCTGGCCGCCTGGCGGCGCACAGGCGGGCTGCCACTGCACCGCCCAGGCTTGCCGGCGTGCGAACAGGGCGATGTGCCCGTCAATCACCTCGCGCACCTGGGCCAGCGCATCGGCGCTGGGGGCGGCGCAGTCAAAGTGCAGTGCCTGCACCTCGGCGCGCATGGTGCAGTGGCCCCAGGCAAAGCGGGCCAGGCCCTGCTGGGTGTCATAGCGCACCTCGACCTTGCGGCCAAAGTGGTAGCACAGGCGTTGCAGGATGCGGCTGGCTTCGGCCGTGGGCAGGTGGCCGCTTTGGGTGTAGGTGTGGGTGTGGGCGTGGGGGCTGGTGTTGGCGGCAGCGGCGGTTTGAGCGGGTGCGGGGTCTGTCATGGCGTGGCCTCGGGTGTAGGCAGGGGCAAGGCGGCGTCGGCCAGCAGCATGGGGCGCTGGTGCGAGCAGTGCTCCAGCCGCGCCTGCACGCCCCACACGCGGGCCAGCAGATCGGGGGTGAGCACGTCGGCGGGTGCGCCTGCGGCTTGCACGCGGCCCGCGCCCAGCACCAGGGCGTGCTGGCAAAAGCGCAGGGCCAGGTTCAGATCGTGCAGGGCCACGAGCACGGCCACCCCCTGGCGCCGGGCACGGGCTTGCACGGCTTGCAGCATGTGCAGCTGCCAGCGCAGATCCAGCGCGCTGGTGGGTTCGTCCAGCAGCAGCAGATCGGGGGCGCGCACCATCACCTGGGCCAGGCCCAGCATCTGGCGCTGCCCGCCGGAGAGCTCGTCCAGCCGCCGCAGGGCCAGCGGCGTCAGGCCCAGGCCGTGCAGGGTGGCTTCGATGGCAGCTTCGCACTGGGCGGCGTTCCATTGCGGGCGGCTGGCGCGCAGGCCGCTCAAAAGGATTTCCCAGGCCAGCAGCGAGGTGGGCTGCGGCAGCGTTTGCGGCAGGTAACCCACGCGGCGCAGGCGCTCGCGCGGGGGCAGCTGGGCCAGGTCGGTGCCCCCCAGGGTGATGCGCCCTTGCGAGGGGCGCAGCCCGGCGATGGCTTGCAGCAGGGTGGATTTGCCCACGGCGTTGGGCCCCAGCACGGCCACCAGCGTGCCGCCGGGCACCGGGCCCAGGTTCACGTCGCGCAGCACGGGGCGGCGCGTGTAGCCGGCGCTGAGCTGTGCCAGTGTCAGCGCGGTATCGGGCAGGCCTGTGGGCGATGGAGCGGTCATGGCGTGCCTCACAGCCCCTTGCGGCTGCGCCAGACCAGGGCCATGAACATGGGCACGCCCACCAGCGCGGTGATGATGCCGATGGGCAGCACCACGCCGGGCACCAGGCTTTTGCTCAGGATGGAGGCCAGCGACAGCATGAGCGCGCCCGCCAGCGCGGCGCCGGGCAGCATGTGGCGCTGGTTTTCGCCCAGCAGCAGGCGCGCGATGTGCGGCCCCACCAGGCCGACAAAGCCGATGGTGCCCACAAAGGCCAGCGCCGTGGCGGCCACCAGGCTGACGCGCAGCAGGGTCAGCAGGCGCAGGCGGCCCACGGCCAGGCCCAGGCTGCGGGCCTGCTCTTCGCCGCCGCGCATGGCGGTGAGTGCGCCCGCATCGCGCGCCGACCACAGGGCGCAGGCGGCCAGCACGCTGGCCACGATGCCGATCTTGGCCCAGGTGGCGCGGGTGAGGCTGCCCATGTTCCAGAACACGATTTGCTGCAAGGCGTTGGCGTCGGCCATGTACTGCATGAGCCACAGCAGCGCCTCGAAGGCAAACAGCAGGGCAATGCCGAACAGCACCACGGTTTCCACCGAGGCGCCGTGGCGCCAGGCCAGCGCCTGGATGAGCAGCGTGGACAGGGCTGCGCCAGCAAAGGCGGCCAGGGGCACGGCCAGGTTTTCGCCTGCGACCACCCAGCTCAGGCCCAGGATGACGGCCAGGGCCGCGCCCACGGCCGCGGCGGCAGCCAGGCCCAGCGTCATGGGGCTGGCCAGGGGGTTGTTCAGCACGGTCTGCATTTCGGCACCCGCCAGACCCAGGCTGGCGCCCACCAGCACGGCCAGCACGGCAAAGGGCAGGCGCACTTCCCACACGATGACGCGCTGGGCCGTGTCGGCGCTGGCGGGCGACCACAGCGCGCGCGCCACGTCGGCCAGCGGCAGTTGCGATGGGCCCAGCGAAACATCCACCACCACGCTGGCCAGCAGGGCCAGCAGCAGCGCGGCCAGCCAGCCCAGGCGCCGCCGGCTCAGGCGCCGGTAGCGTGCGGCCAGGGCGGGTGCCGGGGGGGCGGGTTCAGTGGACAGGGGCAGGGGCATGGGGTGAGGGGCAGGCAAGGCGCGTCATGGCGCCGGCTGGCGGGCCAGCTCAAAAGCGTCCAGCAGCGCGCGGGGCATGACGGCGCCGTGGTCCAGCCCCGGATAGACGCTCAAGCGCACAGACATGGTCTGCGGCGCGAAGCTGTGCAGCAGCGTGGCCAGGTGGCGCACGCTGTCGATGGGGCGGCGCTCGGCCAGGCGCGCGGCGCGCTGGGCGGACGGGGCGTGGGCTGCGGCTTCCAGCTCGCCCACGCTCAGCTGCACCTGCACTTTGGCCTGCGCCGGGTGGCTGGGCGCAGGCTGGCGCGCCAGCAGGTGCTGGGCCAGGCGCTGCCAGTAGGCGGCGTCGCCCTGCTGCCACAGCGAAGGGCTGCCCGCCGCATAGCGGCCAAACAGCGCGCCGCCGCGCGCCAGCAGGGCATAAGCGGCGAACAGGCCGGTGATGGAGTGGCCAAACAGGGTCTGGCGCGCCGGATGCACGGGCCATTGCGCGGCCACGCGCGCTTGCAGGCCGGCCAGAAAGCCCAGCAGGGCATTGGCCGGGTGGGATGCGGCATGCCAAGCATCGGCCTGAACTTCCGCAGGCGGGGTGTAGCGGCGGCGGCGGGCGGGCACGTCCATCGTGTCCGTGGGCAAATCCAGGCCGACGACAATGGGCACGTCGCCGCGCACGTCTGCCGGGCGGTCCAGGGTGATGCGCGCCAGCTGCGCGGCCAGGGCAAAGCTGCGCTGGCCATCCAGCACGTACAGCACGGCGTGGCCGCCAGGCGGTGGCGGCAGCAGCGGCGGCAGCACGGTGATGCGCCAGGTGTCGCCGCTGGCGGGATCGCGCAGGTCTTGCCACAGCGTGCCGGGCAAGACCACGGCGGGGCCTTGCAGGCGCGCTGCCGCATCCACGGGTGCGGCCTGTGGGGGCGGCGCGGCGCAGGCCCCCAGCCAGGGGGTGGCGGCCAGGGCCAGCGCCTGGCGGCGTGGCAGTGCGGTGGTCACAGCGATACCCAGTATTGCCCGCGCAAGGGGATGGGCATGAAGCGCTGGTACATGGTGTGCAGCGTGGCGTGCGGGTCCAGGCTGGCAAAGCGGTCGGGGTGCATCCACTTGGCCAGCACTTGCAGGGCCACCACGTTGAAGGGCGAGTTGTAAAACAGGTGCCACAGCGCGTGTGCGCGGCCCGGCTGCGCGGCCTGCAAGGAGGCAATGCCCCGGCGCTTGAGCGCACGCGCCAGCGAGGCGCGCGCGGCCTCGGGCGTGGCGTCGGCCCCCAGCACGATGCGCAGCGGGCTGCTTTCTGCCGTGGCCATGTTGCCAATGGCCGTGCCGATGTACAGCTGCGGCTGCCGGGCGATCAGCAGCTCGGGGTTGAGCGTGCCGCTTTCGCCCGGAATCAGCCCCTGGGCCACGTTGCGCCCGCCAGCGGCTTGCACCAGCTTGCCCAGCATGCCCACCATGGTGGCGCAGCAGCCATCTTCTAGGCCCACGCGGCTGTCCAGGTACACCGTGGGGCCGGGCGGGGCGCCGGCCAGGCCCGCCTGCACCTGCGCCAGCTGCGCGCGCCAGTAGTCGGCAAAGGCCTTGGCCTCGCGCTCGCGGCCCAGCACCTGGCCCATCAGTTCAATGCTGGGGGCGGTGTTGTTCAGCGGGTCTTGCCGAAAGTCGATGAACACCACGGCCACCCCTGCGGCTTGCAGGCGATGCAGGGTTTCCAGGCTGCGCTCGCTGGGGCCGTGGCCGCCGCCCATGCTCAAAAAAGCCACCTGCGGGCGGCGGGCAATGGCCTGCTCGCTGCTGAAGCTGCCTTCTTCCTCGCGGCCTACGCGCGGGATCTGGTCCAGCTCGGGAAACGCCTGGCGGAACTGGGCATAGCCCGCTGCGTCCAGGCGCTCGTAATCGCCCATGGTGGCCACCAGCCGCCGGGTCAGGTGCTGGCCTTCCAGAATGGCCAGCGCGGGCAGCAAGCGGCCTTCGCCCAGCATCACGCGCTCGACCTTGGGCGGCAGCTCCACCTGGCGCCCGGCCAGATCGGTCACGGTGCGCGCCTGTGCGGCCAGCGGCAGCAGGCCTGCCAGCACCAACAGGCCAATCCCCAGCCAGAAACGGCGTAAAAAGTGCATGATTTAAATGAGAATGGTTCTTGTTTGTATGATAGACCGCTTCGTCCCCTGCTTCATTTGCGAAGGCCTGCACAGATGTTTGCGTCAACACCGAAGCCTGCTGCCACGCCGCGGGCGGCCTGGCCCGACCTCAACCGCCATGTGCAGCGCCGCCTGGCGCTGCACCCGGGCCTGAGCCTGCATGCCGACGACACGGTGGACCACTGCGATTTCACCGCCAGCGGGCACATGGAAAGCGGCCTGCGCATCCTGGTGCTGCTGGAGGGCGCGGCAGACGTCAGCTATGGCGAGCGCCGCCTGCTGCTGGGCGGTGCGGGCGGCGCGCGCGCCAGCGAACCCAGCGCCATCTTGGTCAACCTGACGCGGCCCGAGCCTTTTACGCGGCGGCTGCGCAAGGGCCGGCACGCCCGCCGCGTGAGCGTGAGCCTGGACGCGCACTGGCTGGCGCAGGCCACCGACGGGGCGCAGGTGCAAGACGCCGTGGGCGAGTTCATGCGCCGCCACCTGGCCCTGCACGCTTTTCGGCCTTCTCCCCGCCTGGCGGCGCTGGCCGCGCGCCTGGCCGCCGCGCCGAGCGAGCAGGGCGCCCCGGGGCAGCCGCCCCTGCTGCACCGGCTGCACACCGAAAGCCGCGCGCTGGCCTTCACCGCCGAAGCCCTGGCCGCGCTGCTGCCCAGCGGGGGCGGTGCCCAGCCGCCCGCCAGCCTGCGCCCGCGCGAGGTGCGCCGCATGCAGCAGCTGCACGACTTCTTGCGCAGCGACGCGGCGCTGGGCCTGTCGGTGCAGGCCATTGCGCGGCAGGTGGGCATGCACCCCAACACCATGCAGCGGCACTTTCGCACGCAATACGGCACCAGCGTGGTCGAGTGCATGCGCCAGTCGCGCCTGCAACGCGCCCGCCACGCGCTGGAGCACGAGGGCCTGAGCGTGGCGCAGGCGGCAGAGCTGGCGGGCTACACCAGCGCGGCCAACTTTGCCACCGCCTTCAGGCGCCAGTTTGGCGTGCCGCCCAAGTGGGTGCGGCTGGGGCAGTGCTGATGCTTTTAAGGAAAAAAGGCCATTCGCGCGCTTTTGGCAATGGTTTTAAGCTATTAAAAATATAGCTCCTTGAGCCTTTTCCGGCATTGCTGCCGAGCGCATGGTGGGCCGCACAGCGCCAGGGCAAACATCTTTGTTGCTGGCGCAAACGTTCATGAAGGCAGATGCGGAAATGATTTCAATTGCAAATCATTCTCATCCAAAACCATTCATGCCGACGTTCAAGCCCAGCCTTTCTCCATCCCGTCCCCCTCGGGCCGTGGCCGCCCGGTTTGCGCCGCACCCCTTGGTGCTGGCCTGTGCGCTGCTCTTGGGGGCAGGGCCGGCGCTGGGGCAGCCCACGGCGCCCGCATCCGCGCCCGCTGCCGCCACACCGGCCCCTGCTGCGCAGACCACCTTGCCCGCCGTGGAAGTGCGCGACACAGCGCCGGTGCAGCCCAGCGAACTGCCGCCCGCCGCCCCTGGCGGCAAGGTGGCGCGCGGCGCGCGCCTGGGTGTGCTGGGCAATGTGGACGTGATGGAAACGCCGTTTCACATCACCGCCTACACCGCCGACACCGTGGCCGACGAGCAGGCCCGCACCGTGGGCGACGTGCTGCGCCACGACCCCAGCGTGCGCACCATGACCAACCAGGGCCACATGGTGGAAAACTTCACCGTGCGCGGCCTGCCGGTGTATGCCGAATCCATTGCCATCAACGGCCTGTACGGCATGGCGCCGCACCACAGCGTGCCGGTGGAAATGTTCGAGCGCATCGAGCTGCTCAAAGGCCCGGGCGCCATGCTGGTGGGCGTGCCGCCCACGGGCGATGTGGGCGGGGCCATCAACCTGGTGCCCAAGCGGGCGGGCGAGCAGCCCCTGACGCGCCTGACCACGGGTTACGCCACGCGCTCGTCCTGGCACCTGCACGCCGACGTGGGCCGCCGCTTTGGCCCCGAACAGCGCCT
Source organism: Pseudomonadota bacterium (assembly GCA_030535425.1). Classification (GTDB taxonomy): domain Bacteria; phylum Pseudomonadota; class Gammaproteobacteria; order Burkholderiales; family Burkholderiaceae_C; genus Ottowia. The sequence goes on from JAUNHQ010000049.1 coordinate 20,646, forward strand.
GGGCCTGCGCGTCAACGGCCTGTACGGCGACGGCGGCACGCACCTGGACCACCAGACACGCCGGCGCGGCCTGGGGGCGCTGGCGCTGGATTACCGCGGCAGCGGCTTCAAGCTGGAAATGGATGCGTACGCCATGCGCAACAAGATCCGCAAAGGCTCGCCCTCGCAAGTCATTCTGCGCGGCAACTGGGCCTACGTGCCCGACGCGCCCGATGGCAGCACCAACTTCTTCTACGGTGAAGACGTGTACGGCCAATCCCACGCACGCGGCCTGATTTTGCGCGGCGAGGTCGATCTGGCCCCGCAGTGGACGGCCTTTGCCGCGCTGGGTGCGTCCCGGCATGGTTATGACGGCTTCATCTTCGGCACCCGGCCCGTCTGGGCCGCAACCGACGCTGCCACGGGCAACGCCACTGGCACCGTCTACAACTCCTGGGGCGACCGCCGCGCGCAAACCTATGAAGCGGGGGTGCGCGGCCGCTTTGCCACGGGCGCGGTCACGCACAACTTGGCCCTCACGGCCCATGCCGAGAGGCAAAAAGGCGGCCTGCGCGGCAACGGGCAATGGCAAATCACCGACAGCAACATCTACCACCCCACCCCCGTGCAAATGCCTGCCGGCGCCGACCCTGCCACCTACCGCCAGACCGTGAACGACGCCAACCAGGCCCTGTCGGTGGTGGACACCCTGGGCATGCTGGACGATCGCCTGCAAGTCACCCTCGGCGTGCGCGCGCAGCGCATTCACCAGAAAGCGGCCAGCTACAAGAAAAACGCCGTCACCCCGCTGCTGGGTGTGGTGGCCAAGCCCTGGGGCGACGACGTGAGCCTGTACGCCAACTACGCCGAGGGCTTGAGCCCCGGCCAGGTCGTCGGCACCGGCTACAGCAACGAGGGCGAAACCCTGGCCCCCTACAAAACCCGCCAGGCCGAGCTGGGCGTGAAGTGGCGCATGGGCGAAATCACCCACACCTTCAGCCTGTTTGAAATCCGCCGCCCCTCGCTCATCACCACCGCCGACAACGCCCAGCGCGCCGACGGCCAGCAGCGCAACCGGGGGCTGGAATGGTCTTTTGCGGGCAAGCTCACGCGCGATCTGTCGGTGCTGGGCGGCCTGTCCTACACCAAGGCCACGCTCACCCGCACCCAGGGCGGCACCAACCAGGGCAACAGCCAGTGGGGTGTGCCCAACTGGCTGGCCAACCTGGGTGTGGAATGGGCCGTGCCCGCCGTGCCTGGCCTGGCCCTCAGCGGCCGGGTCAACCACACCGGCTCGGCCTGGCTGAACGAGGCCAACAGCGCCAAGGTGCCCGCCTGGACCACGGTGGACCTGGGCCTGCGCTACGCCACCCGCGTGGCCGGCACCCCCGTGGTGCTGCGCGGCGGTGTGCACAACGTGGCCAACAAACGCTACTGGGATGGCTTTTGGGGCACGGGCCGCCTGAACGTGGGCGCGCCACGCACCTTTCACCTCACGGCCAGCGTGGACTTTTAAGAAAAGCCCGCGCCACTTTGACAAACGCTGTAACGCAGGCCGTGCCCAAAGCGGCATAATCCGCACCCAACCACACGCCGCCGGGCAACCATACCCGGCGGTTTCGCTTTTTGAGACCCAGCAATACCCACAGCCTTATGGCCACACTGCCCATTACCAAGCGCGGCGCGGAAAAGCTCAAGGAAGAGCTGCACCGCCTGAAAACCAAGGACCGCCCGGAGGTCATCAACGCCATTGCCGAGGCGCGCGCGCAGGGCGACTTGAGCGAGAACGCCGAGTACGACGCCGCCAAGGACCGCCAGGGCTTCATTGAAGGCCGCATCAAGGAAATCGAGGGCAAGCTGGCTGCCGCGCAAATCATCGACCCCGCCGCGCTGGATGCCGGGGGCAAGGTGGTGTTCGGCGCCACGGTGGATCTGGAAGAAGAAGACTCGGGCGAGCAAGTCACCTACCAGATCGTGGGCGAGGACGAGGCCGACCTGAAGCACGGCCTCATCAACATCAGCAGCCCCATTGCCCGCGCCCTGATCGGCAAGGAAGAAGGCGACACCGCCGAAGTGCAGGCGCCAGGCGGCGCGCGGCATTACGAGATCATTGCGGTGCGCTACGAATAATTCCATTTCCCTATCAAAGCGACACTTTGTCGCTCGGCCTTGGCCTGTGCGACAGCACGGTCTGCGGCCTCGCTTGGCGTTTCGCTCTGATCTGGCAATGGAATAAGCCCCTCAGCCGGGGCAAGGCGGCGGGCCGGTGCGCGGCCCGCTGATCTTTGGGAGCTGACCTGCAAGAAGAGGTATGCATGGAGCGCATGACCCAACGTCTGGCTTTGTTGGCAACGGCCCTGTGGTGGGGCAGCCTGCCGGCCATCGGCTTCATGGCCGTGCCGCTGCTGTTCAAGCATCTGCCCACCCCGGCCATGGCCGGGCAAATGGCCGCGCGGCTGTTCACGGCGCAAACCTGGCTGTCGGTGGCCTGCGGCGTCACCTTGCTGCTGTGCATGCGAAAACAGGCTCTGGCGGGCGAGGAAAAAGCGCGAGCAGCTATTGTTTTCATCGTTCTTGGCCTGCTGCTGGCGTTGCTGGTGGAGTTTGGCGTGGCCCCGCGCATCGTGGCGCGGCAGAATCTGCCGCTGTGGCACAGCCTGGGCACGGGCATGTACGCCTTGCAGTGGCTGTGCGCAGGCTGGCTGTTGTGCAAGATCAAACAAACCCCGGCCTGCTGCGTGGATGATGCGGCCCGCCTGCCCAGCCGCCCATCTTCCTGAACACGCAGGCGATCCAACCCAAGGCAGCTTTTGAGCATGACATCCGCCGCATCGCAAATCGTTGACATTGGCCTGACTGATTGGCACCCCGCCCACAGCGACCCGGCCTGGACGGCCGCGGTGGAAGCCGGCAAGGTGCTGCACCTGCCGCACCTGGGCTTTGCCCTGCAAGCGCATGAGCTGCCCCTGCTGCGCGAGGACATGCTGGCCGAAGGCAAGCGCAATGTGAGCCTGGGCGCAGACGGGCAGCTGCATGGCGCCGGCGGCAGCGACGACGAGCGCCAGGCCCTGGCCGCCATGGTGGGCCGCTTTCGCCAGCAGGCGCTGCAACTGGTCGATGGCCTGCTGCCGGCCTACAAGGGCCAGCTGCGCATCGCCCCCACCAGCTTCAGGCCCCGGCAGGTGCAAACGCGCGCGCAATCCATCCGCGCCGACGACCAGCGCATGCACGTGGACGCCTTTCCCACCCGACCCAACCATGGCGAACGCATCCTGCGCGTGTTCACCAACATCAACCCCCACGGCGCCCCCCGCGTGTGGCGCGTGGGCGAAGACTTTGAAACCGTGGCGCGCCGCTTTCTGCCCCGGGCCAAGCCCTACCGGCCCTGGCAGGCCCGGCTGCTGAACGCCCTGCACGTGACCAAGTCGCTGCGCAGCGAGTACGACCACCTGATGCTGCAACTGCACGACCTGATGAAGTTCGACAACGACTACCAGAAAAACGGCACCCAGGTGACCATGCCTTTTGCCCCTGGCAGCGTGTGGGTGTGCTTTTCCGACCAGGCCACGCACGCGGTGATGAGCGGGCAGTTCATGATGGAGCAGACGCTGCACCTGCCCGCCGGGCAAGAAGCCGACCCGCACAGCAGCCCGCTGGCCATCCTCACGCGGCTGATGGGCCGGCCCCTGGCAGGGGTCAAAACCCGCACAGCCCCACACTGACCAGGCAGCGCCAGGCCATCCCTTGCGCCCCTGGCACCCCTTTCACTGGGTCTAGCGCCAGGCAAATGCTACTTTTTATATAGCATAAAACCCATATTTATCGCGCGCGAATGGCCTTTTTCATGACAAACCTTCGCTGCACATCCGGGCTGCCCGGCCCAGCTGGCGAGCGCACTGGTCAGCGCCGCACCTGCAACGCGCCGGGATTGACGATGTGGGTAGGTGTGCCGCGCAAGTAGTTCACAACGTTGTCAAACGCGGCGCCAAAGTACTGCTCGTAGCTGTCTTGCTCCACATAGCCGATGTGCGGGGTGCAAATGCAGTTCTCCAGCCGCAGCAAAGCGTGGCCTTGCAAAATAGGCTCGCTCTCGAACACGTCCACCGCCGCCATGCCGGGGCGGCCGCGGTTGAGCGCGCACACCAGGGCATCCGGCTCAATCAGCTCCGCACGCGACGTATTGACCAGCAAGGCCGTGGGCTTCATGCGGCCCAGGTCTTGCAGCCGGACAAGGCCGCGCGTGGCATCGGTCAAACGCAGATGCAGCGACAGCACATCGGCCAGGGCGAAAAACTCTTCCCGCGTGGGCGCTGCGTGGTAGCCATCGGCACGGGCTCGGGCCATGCTCTCGGCCGAGCCCCACACCATCACATGCATGCCAAAAGCACGGCCATAGCCCGCCACCATCTTCCCGATACGGCCATACCCCCAGATGCCCAGCACCCGCCCGTGCAGCACCGTTCCCAAACCAAAATTGGGCGGCATGGACGCCGCCTTGAAACCCGACTGCTGCCATGCGCCGTGCTTGAGATTGCCGATGTACTGCGGCAGCCGCCGCGCGGCGGCCATGATGAGCGCCCAGGTCAACTCGGCCGGCGCCACAGGCGAGCCCGTGCCTTCGGCCACCGCAATGCCGCGCTCGGTGCAGGCAGGCACGTCAATGTGGCTGCCCACACGGCCCGTTTGCGAAATCATGCGCAAGCGCGGAAGCTTGTCGATAAGCTGGCGGGTGATGTGCGTGCGCTCGCGAATCAACACAATGACCTCAGCATCGCGCAGACGCACCGACAACTGACCCAGCCCCTTAACGGTATTGGTGTACACCTTGGCCGGGTAAGGCTCCAGCTTGGCCGCACAGGCCAGCTTGCGCACAGCATCCTGATAGTCGTCGAGGATCACGATATTCATGCGTCCGCATTGTGCCGTGACGCAAACGCATCGCAGACATGCGCCTGTGCATTGGCTCGTGCATCTGCTTAGCGCATGCCCTCCCTGTCCCGCGCGCGCCGCCGCCGCCGGCACTCCCACCCCGTACCAAGCGCGCACAGCGGACAAGACGTCGCAGGAAAAACGCCGCAGCAAGTCAAATCAATGGATTTCGCGCCATGGCAAGGTGTCAAGCGCTGCGATACCAGGCGGTAAGCAGTGTGAGCAGACCCTAAGCCGCTTCTACAGCAGCCAGTCGGTCCAGCTCGGCGCATACGTCGATCAGACGGCCTGAGATGCGTAGACGGCCCAAGCTGCGGCCAGCACCTTCGGCCAAGCGGGTGACACGCAAAACAGGCGCAGCCTGCATCTGCCCTTGTATGTAGCAAAGTCTCCCCTGGCTGGCACAGGCCGATCAGCCCGAGG
>JAUNHQ010000050.1 GCA_030535425.1 Pseudomonadota bacterium
AGCATTGATAGTCGCAGCCGGAGCATTGCCACAACCGGCGGGCGTGGCTGTCTTGAGTAGGCCAAAACTGTGTGCCATCGCAGCGCGGGCAGCGCCAGCCCCGGGGCCAGCGGGCAGCGATCAATGCATCCTCGCACTGTTGCTCACTGCCATAGCGGTGCATGAACTCTGGCAAGGACAGGCCGGCTTGAAATTGGATGGGATTGATGGGCATGACAGCCTCCAAGACTGGATGAAATGCCAGTTGGAGGCGCTTGCGGGGCTGTTCAAGGGGGGTGCCTGTGATAGAGGGCTAATCAAGTAAAAAAGGCCATTCGCGCTTTATTCGAAAAGGTTTTAAGCTATTAAATAAGTAGCAATCACGATCCCTTGGGCTGGTAGTACCGGTACAGCCGCTCCAGCAGCAAGACGCCCAGCACAGCGGCGTACACGGCCACATCGGCAAAATCATTCTTGCCCGCGCGCATCCAGAAAAAATGCAGCAGCGCCAGCGGCGCCACCGCATACACCAGCCGATGCAGCGCACGCCAGCGCAACCCGCCCAGGGCGCGCACCGCGCGCTGGGTTGATGTGGCCGCCAGCGGCACCAGCAGCAGCCAGGCCGCAAAGCCCACCAGGATGAAGGGACGCTTGAGAATGTCACGCCCCACATCGGCCACGCTCAGCCCCATGTCCAGCCACGCATAAGCCAGCACATGCATGCTGGTGTAGAAAAACGCGAACAGCCCCAGCAGCCGCCGAAAGCGCGCCAGTTGCGGCGTGCGGGTGCGAATGCGCAGCGGCGTGACGGCCAGCGCCAGGCACAGAAAGCGCAGCGCCCAGTCACCGAGGCTACGGATCAGCGCCTCGGCCGGGTTGGCGCCCAGCCCCCCGGTGAACACGCCCGCCACCAACTGGGCCAGCGGCAGCAGGCACAGCAGCCAAGCGGCAGGCTTGGCCAGCGGGTGCAGCAGCCAGCCGCGCACGCCGCTGGCCAAAGGAAAGCGCGTCACGGTGCCAGCCGCTCGCGCACCCACTGCCCGCCCTCAAGCCGGTAGTGCAGCCGGTCGTGCAGGCGGCTTTTGCGGCCTTGCCAGAACTCCCAGCGGTCGGGCCGCAAGCGGTAGCCGCCCCAGTGCGGCGGGCGCGGCGGGTTGAGCAAGAACTTGGCGCCGTATTTGGCGGCCTCGGCCACCAGCCAGGCGCGGCCCGGAATGACCTGGCTTTGCGGGCTGGCCCAGGCGCCAATGCGGCTGTCCAGCGGGCGGCTGGCAAAGTAGGCGTCGCTGTCGGCTTCGCTCACCTTTTCCACCACACCCTCGATGCGCACCACGCGTTCGAGTTCCACCCAATGAAACTGCAACGCGGCATAGGGGTTGCCCGCCAGCTCCAGCCCCTTGCGGCCGGCGTAATTGGTGTACCAGACGATGCCGCGCGCGTCGAAGTCCTTGATGAGCACCACGCGCGTGCTGGGCCGCAGATTGCTGCCCACGGTGGCCAGGGTCATGGCGTTGGGCTCGGGCACCTCGCTTTGGCGGGCTTGGTCAAACCATTGGGCAAATTGCTGCATCGGGTCGGCGTGGCTGGCGTCTTCGGACAGCTCGGCGCGCTCGTAGCTTTTGCGCAGGTGTGCGATGTCGGGGTTCATGCGGGGTGAGTATAGGAAGCAGCGGCACTGTCATTGGCCTCTTGCGCATGGCACAGCAGTGCTTGCAGGCGCCGGTCGTGCACGCCGTGCGCGCGCAGGCTCTCGTGCGTCTGGCGGGCGTAGTCCAGCGTGCTGCCATAGCGCCCGCGGGCGTGCCGGAAGATGTCGCGGTACTGCGCGGCTGTCAGCTCGCCCGCAAAAGACGGGCTGCGGCGCGAGAGGGTGAAGGCCAGCGCCCACACCGTGCCTTGCGGCGTGGCGCAGCGCAGCCAGCGCGGGTCGTACACGGCGCTGGGCATTTCGCGTGCCCACAGGGTGTCCAGCTCCTGCTCGGCCTGCGCGGCGGGCACGCGGTACACCACGCCCTGGCAGCTGCCGCCAGGCAGCAGGGCAAACACCAGGCCGGGGCATTCGGGCGTGCCCCGGTTCACGCGGCTCCACATGGCCAGCGCGCGGTGCCAGCCATGCACGCGCGCGGGCTGGCGCGTGTCAAAGCTCAAGTCGGGCCGCCAGATCAGCGAGGCATAGCCAAACACCCACAGCGGCGCGCCGCGCCCCTGGCGCTGGTGCCACTGGGCGCGGGTGTGCGCCAGCATGGCAACGGGGTCGCGCCCGGGCAGGCACAGGCTGGCGTAGGGGGCAAAGGCGGCATCGTTCGGCGGCATGGCCGGGGTTTATACAATGCAGCCCACTTTTTCTTGGAGCACACATGAACACACAAGACGATGACAACCAAGGCGTTGTCTGGGCCATCCTGATCGGCGTGGTGCTGCTGGCTATCAGCCTGGCCGTTGGCATGGGGCTGTACCGCACGGGCCAGACCGCTGGCGCGCCCGCAGCCAGCAGCGCAGGCAGCGTGGATGCACTGAGCCGCACTGGCACCGAAGGCACGGTGCTGGGCGCTGGCGTTGTGGCCGCCTCTGGCAATGCCGCCCAGGCGCTGGGCGATGGCCCCGCCATCCGCGTGGAAGCCGGTGTGGTCAAGTTCTACTTCGCTTCTGGCAGCGCCGAGCTGGCCGCTGGCGCAGCCGAGGCCCTGGGCGATGTGGTGCGGGGCGTGGCCGCCGGCCAGGTGGCGGTCATCAGCGGTTTTCACGACACCACGGGCAACGCCGCCCAGAACGAAGAGCTGGCCAAGCAGCGCGCGCTGGCCGTGCGCGAGGCGCTGATGGCGCTGGGCATTGGCGAAGACAAGCTGTCGCTGGAAAAACCCGCCGTGACCACTGCCGCTGGCAGCAACGCCGAAGCGCGCCGGGTGGAAGTGACGCTGCGCTGACCTGCCCAGGCCGCGTGCCTGAAGGCGCCCGGCGCACCATCGGCGCTCTTGCCCCCCAACCCGGCTGATGCCGGGTTTTTCATGTCTGCTTGGCCATGACTGCTCCTGAATCACCTGCTGCGGCTGACTTTCTGCCCCTTGCCCAAGAGCGTGCCAACCTCTGGCGGCTGACCGTGGCCCAGGCGCTGGCAGGCGCCAACACGGTGGTGGTGTACGCCACGGGCGCCATCGTGGGCAACGTGCTGGCGCCTTCGCCCGTGTTGGCCACCTTGCCCATTTCCATCTTCGTGGTGGGCATGGCCGCGTGCATCTGGCCCATGGGCATGCTGGCGCAGCGGCACGGGCGGCGCGCGGCCTTTTTGGCTGGCACCGGCGCCGGGGCGCTGGCGGGGCTGCTGGCCATGGTGGCCGTGGTGCAGGGCTGGTTCTGGCTGTTTTGCCTGGCCACGTTTTTGGGTGGCAGCTACGCGGCGGTGGTGCTGAGCTTTCGCTTTGCCGCTGCCGACGGCGTGGCGCCTGCGCGGCGCGCCCGCGCGCTGTCGCTGGTGATGGCCGGTGGGGTGGCTGCCGGGGTGGTGGGGCCGCAGCTGGTGACCTGGACCATGGACTGGTGGCCGCCGCATTTGTTTGCCGCCACCTTTGCGGTGCAGGCGCTGGTGGCTGTGGCCTCGGCCCTCATCCTGCTGGGGGTGCGCCTGCCCATGCCCACGGCGGCCGAGCTGGTCGGCGGCGGGCGACCGCTGTGGGAAGTGGCGCGTCAGCCGCGTTTTGTGGCGGCCGTCATTTGCGGCGCGGTGTCGTACATGCTGATGAATTTTTTGATGACCGCCGCACCGCTGGCCATGCGCCTGTGCGGGCATTCGCAGGCCGATGCCAACCTGGGCCTGCAATGGCATGTGATTGCCATGTATGCGCCGAGTTTTTTCACGGGTGGCCTCATCAGTCGCTTTGGCGCCGGGCGCGTAGCCACGGCGGGGCTGGCGCTGACCGGCCTGTCGGCCGCTGCCGGGCTGCTGGGCGAGGGGGTGACGCACTTCTGGACCTCGCTGGTGCTGCTGGGCCTGGGCTGGAACTTTGGCTTTCTGGGCGCCTCGGCCCTGGTGCTGGAATGCCACCGGCCCGAGGAGAAAACGCGCGTGCAGTCGCTCAACGACTTCATCGTTTTCGGGCTGATGGCCGTGGGCTCGTTCTCATCGGGCGGGCTGCTGGCCGCCTATGGCTGGAGCGCGGTGCTGTGGGTGTCATTCGTGCCGCTGGCGCTGGCTGCGGTGGCGCTGGCGGCGACCCTGCACCGCGATGGCCGCCGCCGACAGGCGTGAATCAGCGCAGCCCCTGCCCGGCGCCCTGGTCGTCGGTGCGCTGGATCAGCTCGATCTTGTAGCCGTCGGGGTCGGTGACGAAGGCGATGACCGTGGTGCCGCCTTTGACGGGGCCGGCTTCGCGCGTGACGTTGCCACCGGCGGCTTTGATTTTTTCGCAGGCGGCGTAGGCGTCGGGCACGCCAATGGCAATGTGGCCGTAGGCCGTGCCCATGTCATAGCTGTGGGTGCCCCAGTTGTAGGTCAGCTCGATTTCGGCCTGGCCAGGGTTGCCGCCGTCAAAGCCTAAAAAGGCCAGCGAATACTGGTATTGCGGGTTTTCCGAGCGGCGCAGCAGCTGCATGCCGAGCACCTGGGTGTAGAACTGGATGGAGCGATCAAGATCGCCCACGCGAAGCATGGTGTGCAGGATTCTCATAACGCATGGATTGTGCCCGGCTGGCGCGCCTGCCAATGGGCAAGGGACATGCCTCGTGCGAAGCCAGGGGCTTCACACTGCACGATTGCTATAAATAAGGTAGCTATAAACCCTTATTTACCGCGCGCAAAACGCCTTTTTATCACCCCACTGACACGGGCGCGCGCGGACGCCACACGGCCTGCGCGCCGCCCTGGCGCAGCGCGTCCATCACGGCCTGGGTGTGCGCCCCGGCTGCGCAGGCAGGGCCGGCGGCGTAGGCGGCGCCGTCAAAGCGCGGGGCGGGCGCTGCTTGCAGCACGCCTTGCGGCTCGCCATAGACCCCGCGCGCGCGCATGTGCGGGTGTTGCGCGGCCTCGGCGGGGCTGAGCACGGCGCCAAAGCAAGCATCGGTCGGCTCCAGCAGCGCCTGCCAGTGGGCACGCGGCTGCGCCAGAAACAGCGCGGCCAGCCGCGCGCGGCGCACGGGCCAGGCGGCCTTGTCCCACTGCGGGCCAGCAAAGTCTGCATCGTCTTGCAGGCCCAGCACGCGCAGCAGTTCGGCGTAAAAAGCTGGCTCGATGGCACCCACGGTGACGTGCTGGCCGTCGGCGCAGACATAGGTGTCGTAAAACGGCGCGCTGTCATGAATGCTCTGTCCGCGCGCATCGGCCACCAAGCCAAGCTGGCGCGCACTGAGCATCAGGTTGAGCATGTGGGCTGCGCCATCGACGATGGCCGCGTCCACCACCGTGCCGCGCCCGCAGGCACGTGCCTGCACGATGCCCGACAGCAGGCCCGTCATCAGGTACAGCGCGCCGCCGCCAATGTCGCCCAGCACGGCAAAGGGCGGCACGGGCCGCGCATCGGCAGGCCCGCAGCCCCACAGCGCGCCGCTGACGGCGGTGTAGTTCAGGTCATGCCCGGCGCGCTGCGCCAGCGGGCCGCTTTGGCCCCAGCCGGTCATGCGGCCATACACCAGCCGGGGGTTGGCGCGCAGGCAGACATCAGGCCCCAGCCCTAGGCGCTCCATCACGCCGGGGCGCATGCCCTCGATCAGCGCATCGGCCTCACTCAGCAGCGCCAGCACCAGCTCGCGCCCCTGCGGGGTTTTCAAGTCGGCATGGACCGAGCGCTTGCCCCGGTTGAGCAGATCGCCCGTGACCGGCTGGCCCTGCACCGGGCGCACCACGGAAATCACGTCAGCGCCCAGATCGGCCAGGTGCATGGCACAAAACGGCCCCGGCCCCAGGCCGCCAATTTCCAGCACGCGCACGCTGCTCAACACTTTGTTTTCACTCACTTGGGCTGTCTCCTCCTATGGGGCCGGGCGCCTGCGGCCAGGCCGCGCCATGTTAGCGCGTGCCCTGCCCTCATGCGGCCTGCTCGCTGCGCAGCGTGCGGCTGAGCAGCAGCACCGGCAGCAGGCCCACCAGCACCAGCGCCAGCGAGGGCAGCGCGGCTTCGCCCAGGCGCTCGTCCCGCGCCAGCTGGTTGGCCACCACGGCCAGGGTGTCGGTGTTGAAGGGACGCAGCACGATGGTGGCCGGCAGCTCCTTCATCACGTCCACAAACACCAGCAGCGCCCCGGCCAGGGCCGAGCGCCGAAGCAGCGGCCAGTGCACCCCCAGGGCCAGGCGGGTGCTGCCCGCGCCCAGCATGCGGGCCGACTCGTCCAGGCTGTGGGGCACGCGCGCGTAACCGCTTTGCACCGACTGCAAGGCCACGGCCACAAAGCGCACCATGTAGGCCCACAGCAGGCCCACCACCGTGGCCGTGACCAGCGCGCCCGCGCCGCTTTGCGGCCAGCGCGCCTGCACCCAGCCCACGGGCAGCAGCAGGCCCACCACGATCACGGCGCCAGGCACGGCGTAGCCCAGTGACACCAGTTGCACCTCCGCGCGCCGCGCCAGCGTGGGCGCGCGGCGCAAGCCAAAGGCCAGCAGCCACGCCGCCAGCAGCGCCAGCACCGCCGTCATGGCGCCCAGGCGCAGGCTGTTGAACGACCAGGTGAGGAACTTGTCCCAGGGCAGCACCGACCAGTCGGCCGCCAGCGGCCGCAGCATGAAGGCCACGGGCAGCGCAAAGCCCATGAGCACCGGCAGCGCGCACAGCACGGCCGCCAGCAGCGCGCGGCGCCCGCGCAGGCGCACGGGGCGCGCCTCGCTGCTGCCCGCGCGGGCGCTGGCGCGGCCGGCAAAGCGCAGGCGCTGGCGCGCGCGCTGCTCCAGCCACAGCAGCACCACCACCAGCCCCAGCAGCACGGTGGCCAGCTGCGCGGCGGCGATGCGGTTGTCCATGGACAGCCAGGCTTTGTAGATGCCGGTGGTGAAGGTCTGGATGCCGAAATAGCTGGACACGCCGTAGTCGGCCAGCACCTCCATCAGCGCCAGCGCCGTGCCTGCGGCCACAGCCGGGCGGGCCATGGGCAGGGCCACTTCGCGCAGGCGGCGCGGCAGGCTGGCGCCCAGCAGGCGCGCGGCTTCCATGAGCTGCGGCGCGCGCTCGGCCAGCGCCGTGCGCGAAAGCAGGTACACATAGGGATAAAGCGAAAACGCAAACACCCAGGCCGCACCCCAGACGGTGCGCACCTCGGGCAGCAAGCGCCCTTCCAGGCCGAAGGTGGCGCGCAGCCACACCTGCAAGGGGCCGGAAAACTGCAAGAAATCGGTATAGGCATAGGCCGTCACATACGCGGGCATGGCCAGCGGCAGCAGCAGCAGCCATTCCAGCTGGCGGCGGCCCGGAAAGTCAAACACCGTCACCAGCACCGCCGCCGGCACGCCCAGGGCCACCACCCCCACCCCCACCAGCAGCGCCAGCTGCACCGTCACCCACAGGTATTCGGGCAGCACCGTGGCGGCCATTTCACGCAGGATCTGAGCCGAAGCCGCGTCCCACTGCGCCCACGAAGCCAGCACCGCCAGCACGGGCAAAGCCAGCACAAAAGCCAGCGCCATCAGCAGCGCGGTAGGAATCAGGCGGGACACAAACACTCGACGCACACTCGGCAGCAGGCAAGCAAAAAAACACCGTGGGCCAGCCGCCCACACACACAAAAAAAGCCGCGCTTCTGGCGCGGCATGGCGGCGGCTGGTGGCCCGCAAAGGCCAAGCCCTTGGGTGAACAAATGAGAATTGTACGCATCTACAATCGCCCCCCATGTTTTTGAGCATCCAACAAGCGGACGTGCGTTACCCCGGCGCAGCACAGCCCGCCGTGCAAGACGCCACCCTGGGCCTGGCGGCGGGCGACATCGGCGTGCTGATCGGCCCCTCGGGCTGCGGCAAAACCACGCTGCTGCGCGCCGTGGCAGGGCTGGAGCGCCTGAGCGCGGGCAGCATTCAACTGGACGGCGAAGTGGTAAGCAGCGCGCACACCCACGTGCCGCCCGAGGCGCGCCGCATCGGCATGGTGTTTCAGGACTACGCGCTGTTTCCGCACCTGACCGTGGAGCGCAACGTGGCCTTTGGCCTGCGCCACCTGGGCAGCGCCGAGCGAGCCGCGCGCGTGGCCGAGGTGCTGGCGCTGGTGGACCTGCCCGGCAGCGCCGGCCGCTATCCGCACGAGCTTTCAGGCGGGCAGCAGCAGCGCGTGGCCCTGGCGCGCGCGCTGGCCCCGCGCCCGCGTTTGATGCTGCTGGACGAGCCCTTTTCCAACCTGGACGTGGACTTGCGCGAGCGCCTGGCCTATGAGCTGCGCGGCATCCTGAAAAACGCCGGCGCCACGGCCCTGTTCGTCACCCACGACCAGCTGGAAGCCTTTGCCATTGGCGATGCCATTGGCGTGATGCACCAGGGCCGCTTGCACCAGTGGGACGACGCCTACAGCCTGTACCACCGCCCGGCCACGCGCTTTGTGGCCGACTTCATTGGCCACGGCGTGTTCGTGCCCGCGCGCATCAGCGCCACCGCCAACGGCGCGCGCATGGACACCCCGCTGGGCCCCCTGCCCCACCTGGCCGACTGCCCCCTGCCCGGCGCCTACCCCGATGACCGCTGCGAGCTGCTGCTGCGCGCCGACGACATCGTGCACGACGACGATGCGCCGGTGAAAGCGCAAATCCAGCGCATCGCCTTTCGCGGCGCGGAGTTTCTCTACACCCTGCGCCTGGCCAGCGGCGAAACCGTGATGGCCCACGTGCCCAGCCACCACCGCCATGCCGTGGGCGAATGGATCGGCATCCGGCCCGACGTGGTGCATGCGGTGACGTTTGCGCCGGCCTGATGCGCCAGAAACCTTTAAAAAAAGGCCATTTGCGCGCACCCCATAAGGATTTTTAGCTATATAAAGTATAGCTTTCAGAGTGACTTGCACAGCTCGAACACCAGGGCTGGCCCCAGCGACGGCCCGATGGCGCTGGCCGCCACGTGGCCTGTGGAGACGGTGCCGATGGTGGAGGCGCTGAACTCGCGCGCACCTTCGCGCTCGTCAATGGCAATGAGTGCGGGCACCGTGGAGGAGCGGGCGCTGAGCTCGTCGCGCAAGGCCAGCACCTTGGCTGCGGGCACGCTGGCGTCATAGACCAGGGCATCGGGCGTGTGGTGTTCGGTGTATTGGCGGGCTTGGCGCATGTCCTGGGCGTTGTCGATGATGACGCCATAGCCCTTGAGTGCATGGGTGCATTGCGTCTGGCACCGCTCGCTTGCGCTGATGACCAGCACGCGCGCGCCCTGAATGGCCGCTGACACACCACGAGGCGCACTGGCGGTGCTGCCGTGCTGGAGCTGCGCGGCGCTGGCTTCGGGCAGGCTGACGCTGACGCGCACGTGGTCGTCATGCATGTCCAGGCGTGCGTGCCCTCCCACGCTGCGCACGAGCTGGTGCCACAGCACCCAGCGCATGCCATGCCAGTCGGCCTCGGGCACGCTGGCGGGCTGACACCAGGCGCTCACGCGCAGGCGCGGGCGGCCGCTGCGGCTGGAGTGCTCAACGTTGATGGCCACATCGCCCGACAAGCCGCCCGCCCACATCACCAGCTCGTCCACCAGCATGTAGAGCAGGCTGGCATCGGCAAACACGGCGGTTCTGACCAGCCCCTGGCGCACGCTGACCTGGTGGCGTGTCAGCCAGCCCCCACGGGCGGCCAGCACGGCGCGCACCACCTCGGCCAGATCAAGCGCCTCGCGCTGCTGCGCGGGCGGCTCTTCGTGCAGGCGCAGCACCTGCTGCGCAGCCATGCCCGCCTGGCGGGCACGCTCAATGGCGCCAGACAAAGGCGCCAGGCTGCGCACCAGGCTGGGTTCGAGCCGGTTCAGGCGGTCGAGCTGCTCGGCGGCCGTGTTCAGCGCGGTGGCCACTTCCTGGCCCAGGTGGCGCACCACGTCAGGCCAGGACACGGGCGGGGCACCAGCGCCCTGGTCGCCAAGGCCAGCAGCGCCAGGGGGGGCCGACGCCTCGTGAGTGGGCGGTGTTTGCCGATGAAGAAACCAGTTCAATGCCATGGTGGATGTGATCCGTGACGTGCAAGGCACGTGAATGGGCGCCGCACCAGCCCTGGCCTGCGGCAGCCAAAGCCTGCGGAAGAAAACGTGCGGCGCAGTATAGGAGCACCATGAGCGGACAACGCAGGGGCGAAAACAGTGTGAACAGACCCTAGCGCACCCCCGACGCCGCAGCGGCGCGCAGCCGGTTCACGTGCAGGGGCGAGACTTCGGGGGCGCGGTTGCCCCAGCTGGCGCGGATGTGGGTGAGCACGGCGGCGATGTCCGCATCGCTCAGTGTCTGGGCAAAAGGCGGCATGCCGTAGGGGCGAGGGTTGCCCGCCGTGGCAGGGGCAAAGCCACCGTGCAGCACGATTTGCAGCAGATTGTCGGTGTGCGCCATGGTGACGGCGCGGTTGCCCGCCAGCGGCGGATAAGCGCCGGGCACACCCTGGCCGCGCGGGCCGTGGCAGTCGGCGCAGTGCTGCGCGTACAGCCGCGCCCCAGCCCGGGCCGGGCCGTTGTCAGCGGCCTCTGCGGAGAAAGCAGCAGGCGCTGTGACAGGCGCGGCTGTCTCCTCTTGCTGGGGCAGCGACTGAAGGTAAAGGGCCATGGCGTGCAAGTCGTCATCGCTGACATGCTGGGTGCCGTGCAGCACCACGCCGGCCATGGGGCCGCTGGTGCTGCCCTGCGGGGCAGCACCGGTTTTGAGCAGCCGGACGATGTCGTGCAGCGGCCAGTCGGCCACGCTGGCCTGGCTGCGCGCGGCCATCGAAGGGGCATACCAGCCCTGCGTGGGCATGACGCCGCCGCCCATGTCGAGCCAGTTGGCGCCGCCTAGGCGGTCGCGCGTGGCATGGCAGGCCGAGCAGTGGGCCACGGCATGTACCAGGTAGGCCCCCCGGCGCCATGCCGCATCGCGCCCGGCCGCCGCAGGCGGCTCTGGCAAGGGGCCGGGCCGGAAGTACAGCGCGCGCCACACGGCCAGGGCCGCCTGGGTGCTGTAGGGCCAGCGCAGCTGGTGCGCTGGGGGCGCGCCATGCACGGGCGGCAGGCTGCGAAAGTAGGCCAGCAGGGCATCGGCATCTTCGCGCGTGAGGGCGGTGGTATGGGTGTAGGGAAAGGCGGGGTACAGCAGCCGCCCGTCGGCGCCGCGCCCGCGGTGCAGCGCGCGCCAGAAGGTGGCGCTGTTCCAGCGGCCTATGCCCGTGTCGGGGTCCGGCGTGAGGTTGCTGCTGTAGAGGGTGCCAAAGGGGGTGGCCAAGGCCACACCGCCAGCGCCGGGGGCGCCGCCGCGTGCGGTGTGACAAGCCATGCAATTGCCCGCACGGGCAAGGTAGGCACCACGCGCGCGCTGGGCATCGGTGGCTGGCGGTGCGGTGTCGGGGGTGCTGACGTCAATGCCGTCGCGGTAATTGACCTGCCAGAGCCAGGCTGCCACCAACAGCAGGGCTGCAAGGGGCACGGCCAGCCAGGCAGCGGCGCGCTTCATGGCTGCCCCCGTGGCGACGGCGCCGCGCCGCAGGCGAGATCGGGCATGTCGGCACTGGCGGGGCCAGGCATGGCAGGGGCCGGGCGAGGGTCTGCCGGCATGGGCTGAAGGGACAGCCAGGTGACAACCGCGTAGGCATCGGCATCGCTCAGGCGCTGCGCCACACTGGCCATGCAGTCGGGCGCGTGGGCACGGCGCTGGCCGATTTTCCACCCGCCCAGTTGGGCGAGCAGGTAGTCCGACGACAGCCCCAGCAGGCCCGGCACGTGCGGCAGCGCACCCGTGAGGGCGCTGCCATGGCACTGCGCGCAGGCCGGCAAGCGCAGCGCCGCATCACCGTGCAAAGCCAGGTGCTGGCCGCGCGCCAGCACGCTGGCGCCAGGCAAGCTGGCGGGCACGGCCGGGGGCGAATAAGGCGCTTGCAGGCTGGCAAAGTGCTGGGCGATGTCAAGCAGGTAGGCGTCGCTGAGCGTGTCCACCAGCCGCGTCATGGGGCCGTAGTGGCGCCGGCCATCGCGAAAGTTAAGCAGCTGATGGTAAAGATAGGCCGCAGGTTTGCCCGCCAGACGGGGGTAGTAGCCATCAGGCCCAGCGCGGCCCTGCTGGCCATGGCAGGCGGTGCAGGCCCGCATGCGCTGGGCCATGCTGTCTTCCACGGGCGCAGGGGCGGTTGATGGCGGCGCAACTTGGGCGAAAGCAGCGGTGGTGGCCATGGTGCAGGCGACCGCCAGCCAGGCGGCAGCCCATCGGGCCCGTGGGGTGAAGCGCGGGGTGAAGGTGTGGGAGTAGGACATAGGGCGGGTCAAACTCCTTTTTCCCGGTACACCAGCCTCAGGTGCGGGCAGAGGAAGCGGCTAGCGCACCACGATCTCGGCCCGCCGGTTGCGGGGCTCGTCCGTTTCGTCCGGCACGGGCACCACGGGCTCGCGCTCGCCCCGGCCCACGGCTTCGACGTGGTTGGGGTCAAAGCCGCGCGAGAGGATGAGTTGGCGCACGGCGCTGGCGCGTTGCAGCGAGAGCCGGTCGTTGGTGTCCACTGCGCCTACGCTGTCGGTGTGGCCGGTGACGACGATGTCGCTGCCGGGCCGCGAGGTGGCGCGGGCCAGCACCTCTTGCAGCTCGCGCATCGATTCGGGCGTGAGTTGCGAGGTGCCAGGCTGGAAGTAGAGCGTGAAGTGCAGCGGCGGCGGCGGCTGCACGGCCAGCAGCTGGCCATAGCGTTTTTCGACGGCCTGGGCGTCGGTCTGGCCCGCGCGCACGGCCTGGCCTGTGCCTACATCGGCCGTGGCGTAGGGGGCGTTGAGCGTGACGGCATTGGCTGGCGTGCTGACATGCACAGCCGAGGCTGCGTTTTCCTGCGGCAGCAGCACCACGCGCGTGGCAGGGGCACAGCCTGCAGCCAGCATGGCGGCCAGCGGCAGCGCGCACACGAGGGCAGGCGAGCGGGCGATGAAGGGGTGGGTCATGGCCGGTGCTCCACGATGAAGTCGGTGCCGCGCACGCCAATCACGGTGGTGGGAGTGGTGACCTTGACCTGCTCGGGCTTGAGCTTGGCGATCAGCCCCGTGACCATGCGCACGCTGCCGCGCGCCAGGGCCACGAGCAGGCTGCCTTCGTGCGTGGTGGTGTTGAACTGAAAGTCTGACAGGTCCACCACGCTGTCCGGCCCGACGGACAGCATGGTGCCGTCCTTGAGCACCAGGGCTGCCGCACTGCGCTCGCCCGTGAGTACGCGATCCGCCCCTTGCAGCCCACCGCCCACAACGGCCGCGCTTCGGGTGTTGCCGCGCACCACGGTGACGTCGCCTTGCACGGTCTTGAAGGTGCCATGCCGGCCATCGCCAATAGGAGAGGCTTGTTCAGGAGATGTTTGCGCCATGGCCGCTGGCGACAACAGTGCCGACAAACCCAGCAGCAGACCAGCGCCTGCCATGCGCACGGCATGTCGTGCTTGAAGCAATGGTTTCATATATCGTGGGTTCTCCCGCTGCGCGGCGTGGCCGCATCGCATACATGCGCCAGGGCGCCACGCTTGTCACGTGTATGGCAAAGAATTGGGATCGTACCGCAGTGCATCTTGCGTGCCCGTGCTGCATGCCGCCGGCCCACGGATTGCGCCTATTTCAACCCAGTTAAAAAGGCCATTTGCGCGCATTACACAATAGTTTTTAGCTATATAAAATATAGCATTTACCTCATAATTCTTCAATCCGCCTGGGCGGCAAACTTTCCCAGGCCTGGCAGCCTGGGCACTGCCAGAAGTAGCCTTGCGCCTCAAAGCCGCAGGCCGCGCAGCGGTAGCGCGCCAGCGGGCGCACGGCGTGCTCCAGCGAACGCTGCACCATCGGGTGCGCGCCCTCTTGCGCAAAGGGTTCCTGGCTGAGCCAACGGGCAGCCGCAATCAGCGAGGGCTCTTGCGCCATGTGGCGCACATACCCTTCGCGCGCCTGGGCCATGGGCGTGCCTGCGGCCACTTGCGCCTGCACGATGGCATCGGCCACGTCGATGGACGGGGTGGCGGCGTAGCTGCGTGCCAGCAGATCGCTGGCGCGCACGAGCTGGCCGCAGCCCTGGCCGATGCGCACCAGTTCGCTGGCTACCAAGGGCAGTGCCTGCGGTGCATGTTTTTCCAGTGCGGCCAGCGCCTCAAAGGCACCAGGCAGATCACCCTGCCCGGCCAGCAGGCCCGCCAGCTGGATGCGCGGGCGGGCAGCACCCGGGGCATCGGCAATGGCCTGCTCAAGCAGGCGGCGGGCCTGGGCGGCGTCGTTTTGCCGGGTCAGCGCGGCAGCGGCTTGCTCGCACAGATAGTGCGCCAAGCGGGCTGTGAAATCGCCCTGCCCTGCACGCTGCAGCCGCAAGGCCATGTCGCTGGCCTGGGGCCAGTCGCGGGCGCGCTCGTACAGGGCCAGCAGTGTCAGCCAGGCCTGCGGCTCGTAGTGCGTGCCTTCGAGCTTGCGCAGGGCGTCCTCGGCACGGTCGAGCAAGCCGGCCTTGAGAAAGTCCAGTGACAGCGCGTGCTGGGCGCGCTCACGGTCGGCACGGCTGAGGTCGGCTCGCGAAAGCAGGTGCTCGTGCACGCGCACAGCGCGCTCGTATTCGCCCCTGCGGCGAAACAGGTTGCCCAAGGCAAAGTGCAGCTCGGAAGTGTCCGGGTCTTTCTGCACGGCCTCGATGAAGGCGTCGATGGCCTGATCCTGCTGCTCGTTCAGCAGGTAGTTGAGGCCGCGAAAGTAGGCTTTGGGTGCTTGCCGGTTGTCGATGCGCAACTGGCGCAGATCCAGGCGCGAGGCCAGCCACCCGAGCGCAAAGACCACGGGCAGGCCCAGCAGTATCCAGACGAGATCAAGCTCCATGGCGGGGTGGCGACGCAAAGGCATCCAGCGGCGCGGCGGCCGTATCGTCCTCCCGGACAGGCTGGCGGCGACGCCACCAGCCAGGCAGCATGCCCAGAACCCCCACCACCATGCCCAGGGCAAAGGCGGCCAACACGATCAGCATCATGGGCGCGCGCCATTGCTGACCAAACAGCAGATGCACGGTGGCGTCCTGCTGGTTGTTCAAGGCGAAGGCGAAAAGGACGAAAAAAACGACTGCCTTCACCATCCATTGAAGCAGCCGGGTAAGTGAAGTCATGCAGTCGTTGCGGTAGCGGGTCAGGAAGATTCTAGTGTGCCCGCAGCGCGTGGGCCTTCAGGCGCATCGGGCAGGGGCTGGGCACCCACGGCTTCGCGCAGGGCCTTGCCGGGCTTGAAGTGCGGCACGCGCCGCTCGGGGATGTGCACGCGCTCGCCCGTGCGGGGGTTGCGGCCCGTGCGGGGAGGACGGTGGTGGATGGCAAAGCTGCCAAAGCCACGGATTTCAATGCGGTGCCCGCGCACCAGCGCATCGCTCATGGCGTCCAGAATGGTTTTCACGGCCGCGTCGGCATCGCGCTGCGTGAGCTGAGCAAATCGCGCGGCCAGCAGTTCCACCAGATCGGATCGGGTCATGTCAGCGTGCTCAAGAAATAGCGGGTCAGCGAAAAGGCGTTGCGCCTTAAGGAAAGAAGCCGCACGGCTTTGGGCCGTGCGGCGCCTGGTTGGGCAGGCCCAGGTTGCCCTGGGCCCGATGCAACCCTTGCCTTTGAAGGAGCAGGCACCTCCTGGCGCCTGCCTTGGGGGCAAAGGCTTACTTCTCGCCGTCCAGCTTGGCGCGCAGCAGAGCGCCCAGGCTGGTGGTGCCGGCGTTGCCCGTGGCCTGGTTCAGGCTGGCCATGGCTTCTTGCTGGTCGGCCGCGTCCTTGGCTTTGACGGACAGCTGGATGTTGCGCGTCTTGCGGTCAACGTTGACCACCACGGCCGTCACCTCGTCGCCCACTTTCAGCACCTGGCTGGCGTCTTCCACGCGGTCACGGCTGATTTCGCTGGCGCGCAGGTAGCCCACCACGTCGTTGCCCAGGTCGATTTCGGCGCCCTTGGCATCCACGGTCTTGACGGTGCCGGTGACGGTCTGGCCCTTGTCGTTGACGGACACGAAGGTGGTGAAGGGGTCCTGGTCGAGCTGTTTGATGCCCAGGCTGATGCGCTCGCGGTCCACGTCCACGGCCAGCACGATGGCCTCGACTTCCTGGCCTTTCTTGTAGTTGCGCACGGCGGCTTCGCCGGGCTCGTTCCAGGACAGGTCAGACAGGTGCACCAGACCGTCGATGCCGGCGGCCAGGCCCACGAACACGCCAAAGTCGGTGATGGACTTGATGGGGCCCTTGACGCGGTCGCCGCGCTTGGTGTTTTGCGCGAATTCCTGCCAGGGGTTGGCCTTGCACTGCTTCATACCCAGGCTGATGCGGCGCTTGTCCTCGTCGATTTCGAGCACCATGACTTCGACTTCGTCGCCCAGGCTGACGACTTTGCTGGGGGCCACGTTCTTGTTGGTCCAGTCCATTTCGGACACGTGCACCAGGCCTTCAATGCCGGGCTCCAGCTCGACGAAGGCGCCGTAGTCGGCGATGTTGGTGACTTTGCCGAACATGCGCGTGCCCGAGGGGTAGCGGCGTGCCACGCCCAGCCAGGGGTCGTCGCCCATTTGCTTGAGGCCCAGCGAGACACGGTTTTTCTCGGTGTCGAACTTGAGGATCTTGGCCGTGATTTCCTGGCCGGTCTGCACCACTTCGCTGGGGTGGCGCACGCGGCGCCAGGCCATGTCGGTGATGTGCAGCAGGCCATCGATGCCGCCCAGGTCGACGAAGGCGCCGTATTCGGTGATGTTCTTGACCACGCCGTTGACGATGGCGCCTTCTTTCAGCGTTTCCATCAGTTTGGCGCGCTCTTCGCCCATGGAGGCTTCAACCACGGCGCGGCGGCTGAGCACCACGTTGTTGCGCTTGCGGTCGAGCTTGATGACCTTGAACTCCATGGTCTTGTTTTCATACGGCGTCAGGTCCTTGGTGGGACGGGTGTCCACCAGCGAGCCGGGCAGGAAGGCGCGGATGCCGTTGACCAGCACCGTGAGGCCGCCCTTAACTTTGCCGGCGGTGGTGCCGGTGACGAACTCGCCCGATTCCAGGGCCTGCTCCAGCGACAGCCAGGAGGCCAGGCGCTTGGCGGTGTCGCGGCTGAGGATGGTGTCGCCGTAGCCGTTTTCGATGGAGCCGATGGCCACGGGCACGAATTGGCCGGGTTCGACTTCGACCTCGCCCTGGTCGTTCTTGAATTCGTCAATAGGGATGTAGGCCTCGGATTTCAGGCCGGCGTTGACGACGACAAAGTTGTGCTCGACGCGCACCACCTCGGCGGTGATGACTTCGCCAGGACGCATTTCGGTGCGTTGCAGCGATTCTTCGAACAGGGCGGCAAAAGATTCAGACATGAGGTTTCCAGAAAAAGCGCAGACGCAGGATGTACGATGGCTCGATTGCTATCGTTTGAAGAGCTGGTTGCGCTGGTGGGTTGCGGCGTGGCCGCGGGTTGGGGTTGAACAACCACCTGGCTCAGGTGCGCATGCGGCGCGGCGGGAAGCGCAGGTGGACTCTAGGCGGCAGTGGCGCTGGGCGGGCGATGGGCCAAACAGGTTGGCACAACCACCGCTCAGTCAAACGGTTGCCGTGCCTGCCACCAGTCAAGCACCTGGTTGACCGATTGCTCGACCGTGAGGTGGGAGTTGTCCAGTGGCAGGGCGTCTTGCGCGGGCTTCAAAGGCGCGGCTGTGCGGGTTTTATCCCGCGCATCGCGTGCCTCCAAGTCGGCGCGAAGGGCGTCGATGCTAGCAGAAATTCCCTTGGAAATCAATTGCTTATGGCGTCTTTCGGCGCGCGTGGCGGCGCTGGCGGTGAGAAAGACTTTGAGCGGCGCATCGGGGAAGATGACGGTACCCATGTCGCGCCCGTCGGCCACCAGGCCGGGCAGGCGCGCCTGGGTGTGCTGCATGTGCAGCAGTGCCTCGCGCACGGGGGCCAGGGCGGAGATGCGCGAGGCGTCCATGCCCGCTTCTTCGGTGCGGATGGCATCGGTCACGTCTTCGCCGTTCAGCCAGATGCGGCCTGCGTCAAAGCGCACGGGCAGCGTGCGGGCCAGGGCGGCCAGCTCAGCGCTGTGCGCGGCTTCGGGCGCCAGCCCGGCGCGGCGGGCGGCCAGGCCGGCCAGGCGGTACAGCGCGCCTGAGTCGAGCAGGTGGTAGCCCAGGCAGCGCGCCACTTCGGCGGCCACGGTGCCTTTGCCAGAAGCCGTGGGGCCGTCGATGCAGATCACGGGCACGCGAGCGGCGGGCTGGGCCACGGCGAACAGGGTTTCAAAGTAGTCGGGGAAGGTCTTGGCCACGCACTGGGGGTCTTCAATGCGCACGGGCAGGCCGGCGGGGTTGAAGGCGGCCAGGCTGGCGCACATGGCCATGCGGTGGTCGTCGTAGGTGTGGATGCGGGCGGCGCGCCAGTCGCCGGGCTGTGCGGGCGGGGTGATGCGGATGAAGTCCGCGCCTTCTTGCACGCTGGCGCCGAGCTTGCGCAGCTCGGTGGCCATGGCGGCGATGCGGTCGGTTTCCTTCACGCGCCAGCTGGCTATGTTGCGCAGCGTGCTGGGGCCGTCGGCGTACAGGGCCATGACGGCCAGGGTCATGGCGGCGTCGGGGATGTGGTTGCAGTCCAGGTCAATGGCCTTGAGCGGCCAGGCTCCGCGCGATACGCGCAGCCAGTTGGGGCCGCTGTCGATGCGTGCGCCCATGTGGCGGGCGGCTTCGACAAAGCGGATGTCGCCCTGAATGGAGTGCTCGCCCACGCCTTCGATTTGCAGACCTGTTGGGTCTTTTTGGTTTTTTGAGTCTTTTAGGCCATTTGCGCTTGCTGAGAGCGTGGCAGCAGCTATGAAATAGCTAGCAGAAGAGGCATCGGCCTCGACATGGATGCTGCCGGGCGAGCGGTAGCGGCTGCCTTGCGGGATGACAAAGCGCTGCCAGCCCTGGCGCTGCACGCTCACGCCAAAGCGGGCCAGCAGTTGCAGCGTGATGTCCACGTAGGGTTTGGAGATCAGCTCGCCCGCCACGTCGATCACCACGTCTTGCCCGGCGGTTTGCGCCGCCAGGGGCAAGGCCAGCAGCAGCGCGGTGAGGAACTGGCTGGACACGTCGCCGCGCACGGCAATGGGCGCGCCCAGGTTCAGCCGGGGCTGGCCAATGCGCAGCGGGGGAAAGCCTGGGTTGCCCAGGTAATCGACCTGGCAGCCCAGCGCGCGCAGGGCGTCCACCAGATCGCCAATGGGGCGCTCGTGCATGCGCGGGATGCCGCGCAGCTGGTAATCGCCCCCCAGCACGGCCAGCGCGGCGGTGAGCGGGCGCATGGCCGTGCCCGCATTGCCCAGAAACAAGTCGGCCTGGGGCTGGCGCGGGCGGCCGCCCAGGCCGTCGATCACGGCGCACGCGCCGTCGATTTGCACACCGCAGCCCAGGGCGCGCAGGGCATCGAGCATGACGCGCGTGTCGTCGGAATCGAGCAGGTCGTGCACCACGGTGCGGCCTTCGCACAGCGCGGCCAGCAGCAGCACGCGGTTGGAGATGCTTTTGGAGCCGGGCAGGCGCACGCTGCCTTGCACGGCGCGCAGGGCGGGGATGTCGAGAAAGGCGGTGTGAAACACGGGCGTGGCGCGCGGGCGGCGGGTAGGCAGCGGGTGGACGAAGGGGTGGGGAAGGCAGGCGGCTTCAGCGCGCGCCTGCGCTCAGGCGCCAGTGGGCGCGGGCGTGGCTGGCGCGGTTGATGAGGCGCTCCAGCTCGTCCGTTTGCCCGTTGGCGATGAGCTGCTCCAGCTCCGCCAGGGCTTGCTGAAAGTGCGCGGTCTGGCGCGCCAGCTCTTCGCGGTTGGCGATGAGCACGTCGCGCCACATTTGCGGGTCGCTGGCGGCAATGCGGGAGAAGTCGCGAAAGCCGGGGCCGGCCAGCGACAGAAAGTCCTGCCCCTCGGGCTGGGCGAGGATGCCGTTCATCAGCGCAAAGGCAATCAGGTGCGGCAAATGGCTGACGGCGGCAAAGGCTGCGTCGTGCGATTCGGGCGACATGCTGACCACCTCGCTGCCCAGCGCCTGCCACACGGCTTTGGCCTGGTCGAGCTTGGCCGTGAGCGTGCGCTCGATGGGCGTGAGGATGACCTGGCGGCCCGCGTACAAGTCGGCCGTGGCGTTTTCCACGCCCGACACCTCGCGCCCCGCAATGGGGTGGGCGGGCACGAAAAGGCCCATGTCCTGCTTGAGCACGCGGCGCGCGGCATCCACCACGTCGCGCTTGGTGGAGCCCACGTCCATGATGAGCATGCCGGGGTTGAGCAGGTGGCGAATGGCCTTGAGCGTGTTTTCAGTCGCGGCCACGGGCACGGCCAGCAGCACCAGATCGGCGCCGGAGACGGCCAGCAGGGCCGAGGGCGCTTCGACATCGATCACGCCCAGCTGCAGCGCGCGCGCGGTGGTGGAAGGCGACTTGCTGTAGCCCACCACGCGCCGCACCAGACCCGCGCGCTTGAGGGCCAGGGCAAACGAACCGCCCATCAGGCCACAGCCAATCAATCCCAGTTGTTCAAACATCGTGTGCCAGAGGATAAGCGCCCAGCATCTTGTAGAAGGCGCACAAGGCCTGCAACTCGGCCAGCGCGGCAGCCATGTGCGGCTCGCTGGGGTGGCCTTGCAGGTCAATGTAGAAATAGTATTCCCATTTGCCCGACTTGGCGGGGCGGGATTCGAAGCGGGTCATGGACACGCCATGCTTTTTCAGCGGCGTGAGCATGTCATGCACCGACCCTGGCTTGTTGGGCACCGACACCACCAAGCTGGTGCAGTCGCGCCCCGTGGGCGCGGGCATGGCCAGGGTCTGCGGCAGGCAGATCACGGCAAAGCGCGTGCGGTTGTAGGCCTCGTCCTGAATGGCGTGGGCCACGATGTGCAGGCCAAACTGCGCGGCAGCGCGCTCGCTGGCCAGCCCGGCCCAGGCCGGGTGGGTGGCGGCCAGACGCGCGCCTTCGGCATTGCTGGAGACGGCGCGGCGCTCGGCATGGGGCAGGTGCTCGTTGAGCCAGCCCTGGCATTGCATCAGCGCCTGCGGGTGCGCCAGCACCACTTCAATGCCTTCCAGGCTGTTGACCTGGCGCAGCAGGTTGTGGCGCACCAGCAGGCTGACCTCACCCACCACGTGCACGGGCGAGTGCAGGAACAAATCGAACGAGCGCGCCACCACGCCTTCGGTGGAGTTTTCCATGCCCACCACGCCAAACTGCGCCGTGCCCGCCGCCGTGGCGTGGAACACCTCGTCGAAGCTGTTGCAGTAAATCAGGTTGGCGGCACTGCCGAAGTACTCGATGGCCGCCTGCTCGCAAAACGTGCCCTGCGGCCCCAGCACGGCCACGCGCTGCGGCACTTCCAGCGCCAGGCAGGCGGACATGATCTCGCGCCAGATCGAGGCCACATGGTCATTGAGCAAGGGGCCGGGATTGCCCGCCTGCACCTTGGCAATGACCTGGGCCACGCGGTCGGGCCGGAAAAACGGCGTGCCCTCCTGGCGCTTGAGCTCGCCCACCTCTTCGGCCACCCTGGCGCGCTGGTTGAGCAGGGTCAGCAATTGCGCGTCCAGGCTGTCGATCTGTTGGCGCAGCTTGGCCAGGGCTTCGGATTGGATGGGCGACGAACTCATGCGAAACGGAGGCTTGAAAACAGCGACGCCGGCCCTCTGAGGCCGGCGCCTGGCGGTGGCCGTCGATTTTGACTTATTTCTTGGCTGGCGCCGACCCATTGCCGGATGCGCCAGAAACGATGCGCGAAGCAGAAGCCTCAAAGGTCTTGGCTCCGCTTTCAACGGACGGCTTGGTCGCGTCAATGATGCGCTTGGCCCATGCGCCGGCCGCTTCTTCGCCCAATGCCTGGAATTTGGCGCTGGCGGGCGATTCCAGGTAGGCAATGATGGTTTTGAGCTCTTCCTCGCTCAGCTTCTCCATGAAGATGGGCACCAGCGCCGCTTCGGCGGCCTTGGCCGTTTGCCCCTCAATGGTCTTGCGCGTGCTGTCGGCAAACTTTTTCAGCTCAACGTCCAGCTTGTCGCGCACTTCTTTCTGGCGAGCGGGCGGCACCGTTTCATCCAGCCGCTGGGACCAGCCCACGATCAGAGGTTGAACCGCCCCCATGGTCAGTTGTTCCGCCATGGCGGCGCTGTCTGCCTGCTGCTGAAGCTGCGCCAGCTTGACGGCCAAGGCGCGCTTGGCATCGTTTTGGGCCATAGCGCCCGTAGAAGCCGCGCAAGCAGCTACAAAAATAAGAGCGATCGGGAATTTGGAGAAAGTGGCTTTCAAAGGTTACTCCGTTGGTGAATCCTGGGGGTCGTCCGTGCTGGCCGTGCCGCCAGCGTCCTGGGCGTCGTTTTCGACAATGCGTTGCAGCCCGCTCAGTTGTGCGCCGTCATCCAGTGCAATCAGGGTCACGCCTTGCGTGGCGCGGCCCATTTCACGGATTTCGGCCACGCGGGTGCGCACCAGCACGCCTTTGTCTGTAATGAGCATGATGTCGTCATCCGGGCTGACCAGCGTGGCAGCCACGACTTTGCCGTTGCGCTCGCTTTGCTGGATGGCGATCATGCCCTTGGTGCCGCGCCCGTGGCGTGTGTATTCCGTAATGTTGGTGCGTTTTCCGTAACCGTTTTGGGTGGCGGTTAGGACACTGTTGCGCGCCATTGGTTCCGCCTGTTCGCTGCTGGCGTCGCCAGGCGCCACCAGCAGGGCAATGACGCTTTGGCCTTCTTCCAGCTGCATGCCGCGCACGCCGCGCGCGTTGCGGCCCATGGGGCGCACGTCGTTTTC
Organism: Pseudomonadota bacterium; assembly: GCA_030535425.1. Classification (GTDB taxonomy): domain Bacteria; phylum Pseudomonadota; class Gammaproteobacteria; order Burkholderiales; family Burkholderiaceae_C; genus Ottowia. The sequence goes on from JAUNHQ010000050.1 coordinate 22,826, forward strand.
GTCAAAGCGCACGGCTTTGCCGCCATCGGAAAACAGCATCACGTCGTGCGCGCCATCGGTCAGCGCTGCGCCGATGAGGTAGTCGCCCTCGTCCAGGCCCACGGCAATGATGCCGGCCTTGCGCGGGTTGCTGAACTCGGGCAGCGCGGTTTTCTTGACCGTGCCCATGGAGGTGGCCATGAACACGTAGCGGTTGTCTGGAAAGCTGCGCGCATCACCGGTCAGAGGCAGGATGACGTTGATCTTCTCGCCCTCGACCAGCGGGAACATGTTGACAATGGGCCGCCCGCGCGAGCCGCGCGAGCCCGAGGGCACTTCCCACACCTTGAGCCAGTACAGCCGCCCGCGGTTGGAAAAGCACAGGATGTAGTCGTGTGTGTTGGCGATGAAGAGCTGGTCGATCCAATCGTCTTCCTTGGTGGCCGTGGCCTGCTTGCCTCGCCCGCCGCGCTTTTGCGCCCGATATTCGCCCAGCGGCTGGGCCTTGATATAGCCCGCGTGGCTGAGCGTGACCACCATGTCGGTGGGGGTGATGAGGTCTTCGGTGGCCAAATCCTGCGCATTGGGCTCGATGGTGGAGCGGCGCGCCCCGTCCTTGGTCTGGCCAAACTCGGTTTTCAGTGCCGTCAGCTCTTCGTCAATGATGATGGACACGCGCTCGGGCTTGGCCAGGATGTCGAGCAAGTCCTCGATCTCGGCCATCACTTCCTTGTATTCGGCAATGATCTTGTCTTGCTCCAGCCCGGTCAGGCGTTGCAGGCGCATTTGCAGGATTTCCTGCGCCTGGGTGTCCGACAGGCGATACAGCCCGTCGCGCTGCAGGCCGAACTCGCGCCCCAAGCTGTCAGGACGGTAATCGTCTGCACTGACCGTGGCCCCGTCTTCGCGCGTGCGCGTCAGCATTTCACGCACCAGCTGGCTGTCCCAGCTGCGGCTCATCAGCTCGGCCTTGGCCACGGGGGGCGTGGGCGATTCGCGGATGATGCGAATGAACTCATCAATATTGGCCAGCGCCACGGCCAGCCCTTCCAGCACATGGCCGCGCTCGCGTGCCTTGCGCAAGTCGAACACGGTGCGCCGCGTGACCACTTCACGCCGGTGCTGCAAAAAGACCTCAATCAAATCCTTGAGGTTGCACAAACGCGGCTGGCCATCCACCAGCGCCACCATGTTGATGCCGAAGGTGTCTTGCAGCTGCGTTTGCTTGTAGAGGTTGTTGAGCACCACCTCGGGCACTTCGCCACGCTTGAGCTCGATCACCAGGCGCATGCCGGATTTGTCCGACTCATCCTGGATGTGGCTGATGCCTTCGAGCTTTTTCTCGTGCACCAGCTCGGCCATGCGTTCTTGCAAGGTCTTTTTGTTGACCTGGTAAGGCAGCTCATCCACGATGATGGCCTGGCGCTGGCCCTTGTCGATGTCCTCGAAATGCACCTTGGCACGCATGACCACCCGGCCACGGCCCGTGCGGTAGCCTTCGCGCACCCCCTGGATGCCGTAGATGATGCCGCCCGTGGGAAAGTCAGGCGCAGGCACGATCTCCATCAGCTCGTCCACCTCCGCGTCCGGCTGGCGCAGCAGGTGCAGACAGGCATTCACCACTTCATTCAGGTTGTGCGGCGGAATATTGGTGGCCATGCCCACCGCAATGCCGCCCGAGCCATTGATCAGCAAATTGGGCAGGCGCGTGGGCAGCACCGTGGGCTCCAGCTCCTTGCCGTCGTAGTTGGGCACCATATCGACCGTCTGCTTGTCGATGTCGGCCAGGATCTCGCTGGAAATCTTCTCCAACCGGCACTCGGTGTAGCGGTAAGCCGCTGCACTGTCGCCGTCCACCGAGCCAAAGTTGCCCTGCCCGTCGATCAGCGGGTGGCGCAGCGAAAAGTCTTGCGCCATGCGCACCAGCGCCTCATAGGTAGCCGAGTCACCATGAGGGTGGAAACGACCCAGCACATCCCCTACCACGCGGGCGCATTTGACGTAAGGGCGGTTCCAGACGTTATTGGCCTCGTGCATGGAAAACAGCACACGCCGATGCACCGGCTTGAGGCCATCGCGCGCATCTGGCAAGGCACGGCCCACGATCACGCTCATGGCGTAATCGAGATAGCTTCGCCGCATCTCCTCTTCAAGGCTGATAGGGAGCGTCTCTTTGGCGAATGAAGTCATATTACAAGGAGCATGAGCGGCGCCTATGGCAGGCGGAATGGGTGATTCTAGGGGCTTTCACCCGTTGCTTCAGAGCAACACAAGTCCGGGATTCAGCGGTTGTCTGACGGCAGCGGCCCTTGTTCTGGTAAGAATGACCAAAGACGTGTGGCACAATCAATCCAACGTTTTTGGTGGTGGTCACTTGAAGCGTCTGATTTATCGCAGCCCAGCTGCGGCTTTCTTTTCCCCATGAGGAGAACCATGAAGAAACTGAATAAAGTGGCGACCCTGTTCGCTGTTGCAACCGTGGCTGGTTCCGCCTTTGCTGCTGGCTCGACGATCAACTCCGACAACTGGCGCAGTGGCCACGGCAACCTGATCTGGAAAAACGGCACGAATGAGCTGTGCTGGCGCAACGCCAACTGGACACCTGCCACCGCCGCCCCCGGCTGCGATGGCGCACTGGAAGCGCCTAAGGCAGCTGCACCCGCGCCTGCCGCTGCTCCTGCACCCGCTCCGGTTCCGCCCGCTCCTCCAGCCCCGCCTGTTGCTGAGAAAGTGACCTACGCCGCTGACGCCTTCTTTGACTTCGACAAGTCGGTGCTCAAGCCCGAAGGCCGCGCCAAGCTGGATGACCTGGTGAGCAAGATCCAAGGCATCAACCTGGAAGTCATCATTGCCGTGGGCCACACCGACTCTGTGGGCTCCACAGCTTACAACCAGCGTCTGTCCGTGCGCCGTGCTGAGGCCGTGAAGGCTTATCTCGTGTCCAAGGGCATTGAGCGCAACCGCGTGTACACCGAAGGCAAGGGCGAAAGCCAGCCGGTGGCTGACAACCGCACGGCTGAAGGCCGCGCCAAGAACCGTCGCGTGGAAGTGGAAGTGGTGGGCACCCGTGCTGCCGCCCCCGCTGC
>JAUNHQ010000131.1 GCA_030535425.1 Pseudomonadota bacterium
GAGGCGCTTGCGGGGCTGTTCAAGGGGGGTGCCTGTGATAGGGGGCTAATCAAGCCTTTTTACTTAGAGAACCGAGCCAGCCTGCGCTGGCTCAGCTTTCAGACCTGGGCCTTACACGGGCTGAATGGGCACGTAAAACTCGCCGCCCTTGGCGGCAAATTCCTGGGACTTTTCAGCCATGCCCGCTTGCAGCGCCTCTTGCTCGCTCAGGCCCTTGGCGGCGGCAAAGTCGCGCACTTCCTGCGTGATCTTCATGCTGCAGAACTTAGGGCCGCACATGCTGCAAAAGTGCGCGGTTTTGCTGCTGTCTTTGGGCAGGGTTTCGTCGTGGAAGTCGCGCGCGGTGTCTGGGTCCAGCCCCAGGTTGAACTGGTCTTCCCAGCGGAATTCAAAGCGCGCTTTGCTGATCGCGTCATCGCGCGCGCGGGCGCTGGGGTGGCCCTTGGCCACGTCGGCGGCATGGGCGGCGATCTTGTAGGCGATGATGCCTTGCTTCACGTCGTCCCGATCGGGCAAGCCCAGGTGTTCTTTGGGAGTGACGTAGCAGAGCATGGAGGTGCCCATCCAGCCAATCATGGCCGCGCCAATGGCGCTGGCAATGTGGTCGTAGCCGGGGGCGATGTCTATGGTCAGCGGCCCCAGGGTGTAAAAGGGCGCTTCGTGGCAGTGCTTGAGTTGCTCGGCCATGTTCTCGCCAATCATGTGCATGGGCACGTGGCCGGGGCCTTCGATCATGGTTTGCACGTCGTGCTTCCAGGCGATCTGCGTCAGCTCGCCCAGGGTGCGCAGCTCGGCAAACTGGGCTTCGTCGTTGGCGTCAGACGCGCAGCCGGGGCGCAGGCCGTCGCCCAGGCTGAAGGACACGTCGTAGGCCTTCATGATTTCGCAAATCTCTTCAAAGTGCGTGTAGAGAAAGCTCTCCTGGTGGTGGGCAATGCACCACTTGGCCATGATGGAGCCGCCCCGGCTGACGATGCCGGTGACGCGATCGGCCGTGAGGTGAATGAAGGGCAGGCGCACGCCAGCGTGGATGGTGAAGTAGTCCACGCCTTGCTCGGCCTGCTCGATCAGCGTGTCGCGGAAGATTTCCCAGGTGAGGTCTTCGGCAATGCCGCCCACTTTTTCAAGCGCCTGGTAAATGGGCACGGTGCCAATGGGCACGGGGCTGTTGCGGATGATCCAGTCTCGCGTGGTGTGGATGTTTTTGCCGGTGGACAAATCCATCACCGTGTCGCCGCCCCAGCGGATGGACCAGACGAGCTTTTCCACCTCTTCCTCGATGCTGCTGGTGACGGCGGAGTTGCCGATGTTGGCGTTGATCTTCACGCGGAAGTTGCGGCCGATGATCATCGGCTCGATCTCCGGGTGGTTGATGTTGGCGGGGATGATGGCGCGCCCGCGCGCCACCTCGTCGCGCACGAATTCGGGCGTAATCACCTCGGGCATCACCGCGCCCAGCGGGTTGCCGCGGCGGCGCGCCTCGCGCTTGGCTTGAGCCAGGTGCTCGCGCGCCCACTCCAGGCGGCCGTTTTCGCGCAGGGCGATGTATTCCATCTCCGGCGTGATGATGCCTTTGCGCGCGTAGTGCATTTGCGTGACGTTGGCGCCTGACCCAATGCCCCCTTTGGCCCGGCGCGGCTGGCGTTGCAGGCCCGCGGCTTCTTGGCGCAGCTGGGCAATGCGCTCGGCATCGCGGCTTTCATGCTTGCCGCCATCATCCAGGATGTGGGCCAGGCGGCCCGCGTAGCTTTCGGTGTCGCCGCGCTCATCAATCCACGCCTGGCGCAGCGCGGGCAAGCCGCGCCGCACGTCGATGTGCGCCTGCGGGTCGGTGTAAGGGCCGCTGGTGTCGTACACACTGGCCTGCGCGCCGTTGGTGAGCGCAATGTCGCGCACGGGCACGCGGATGTCGGGGCGAGAGCCTTGCAAATAGGCTTTGGCAGAGGCGGGAAACGGCTCGCGCGTGAGCGAGAGCAACTGGGCGAACTTGTCGGGGGCGTTCATCGGCGGGTCTCCTTGAAAGGGGCTGTGGTGTTGTGGCCACCCCGGAAAACCGCTGCCCGTTGCTCAAGCGTGCAAGCAACCTCAAACCACTTCAGGCCCACAGGTTGGCACGGCTTTGCAGCCAGCTCTTCCTTACGCCGGTGCTAACCGGGTCAAGTTAAACGGGTTCGGCTTGCCTTACTCAGCCATCTCAGCACGCTGCACCAGCGGGCACCCCGGAGTGTGGGCGCATGATAGCGCTGCGGCCCTGGCAGCAAAAAATATGCGCCTCATGCGACTGGTGCTTGCCAAAGCCAAAAATTCCGACATATAATGCGAGGCTTGTTCCCCAATAGCTCAGTCGGTAGAGCGCCGGACTGTTAATCCGTAGGTCCCTGGTTCGAGCCCAGGTTGGGGAGCCAAACACCCAAGGGCTGCAACTTCATGGTTGCAGCCCTTTTTCATTTGTGTCATTCGTGCTGCCAGGCAGCCAGCACTCGGCCAGCGCGCGTAACGGGTACAGGCCGGTACGCTGGTACACGTCTATGAAGCCCAGGCCAATGGCCTGATGGCGCATGCGCACCTGGCTCGGCCGCACATAATGCGGGCGGCCCCGTCGTACCAAGACTTCTCGCAGTGCCGCCCGTGCCCTGCGGGCCGTGGGGCATCCCCACGGCGCCCCGCACGCTGACGGCCCTGTGCGCCACGCGCACCCCGCTGGCCGTGCGCGAGCGGCTGCGCCAGGCGGGCATGGGCTGGCGGCAGGTGCGCCGCTTGGCCAGCGCACACCTGCCCCAAGGCGCACCCACCTCGCCAGCGCTGGCCAATCTGTGCGCCTTTCGGCTGGACATGCGGCTGGCCGCGCTGGCCGAACGCTTTGGCGCGCGCTATTCGCGCTACGCCGATGACCTGGTGTTTTCCGGCCCGCCTGCGCTCAGCACGCGCTTTCGCACGCTGCATGCCTGGGTGGCGGCCATTGCCCAGGCCGAAGGCTTTGCCCTGCACCCCAACAAAACGCGCCGCCTGCCCGCGCACCGCCAGCAGCGCGTGACGGGCCTGGTGGTCAACCTGCGCCCCAACCTGCCCCGCGCCGACTACGACCGCCTGCGCGCCGAGCTGCACCGCCTGGCGCGGCAATCAGCCCTGGCCCCGGTGCCGGCTGCGCTGCGCGCGCCGCTGCAAGGGCGCCTGGCCTGGGCGCTGCGCTTTGTGTGCGCCAGCCGGGCCGCCAAGCTGACGCGGCTGTGGCAGGCCATTGCGTTCGCGCCCTGATCAGCCCGCTGCCATCTTCACCGCCGTGCCGCTGACGGACACCAGCATCATGCCGTTGGTTTCGCCCAGCACTTCGTAGTCAAAGTCAATGCCCACGATGCCGTTGGCGCCCAGTTGCTTGGCAGCGGCTTTCATGTCGTCCAGCGCGGCCTGGCGCGCGCCGGACAAGGCGCGTTCGTACCCGCCCGCGCGCCCGCCCACCACGTCGCGCACGCTGGAGAACATGTCGCGAAAGATGTTGGCGCCAATCACGGCTTCGCCATTGACCAGGCCCAGAAACTGCGCCACGCGCCGCCCGCCCTGCCCGTCTGGCATGACGGTGGAAAGAAAAAAATCATCTGACGATTTGCTGAACCAGCTCATGCCTTCTGTCCTTTCTGGGTTCATGCCCCCGGCAACGGCAAAGCCTGCCGACGCCTGGGACCAGGGGCTGTTTGCGCTGTGTCTGCCAGTGCAAACAGGGTGAAAACCGCGCAATCTACACCCAGCGCACACCTGGCGGCCGCCTGCATCGGGCATGGCGCGCAAGAACAGGCTGCATAAAAAAGGTTCTTCGCGGAAGTCCGGGGTTTGGCAAAAAGAAAAGCGGTGCTGAC
>JAUNHQ010000051.1 GCA_030535425.1 Pseudomonadota bacterium
TTGCCGCTGCGCTCAAACAACCGCAGCGAGTCAGATCACGAAGCAGCCCCATGCTTCGCTGGGTCTGCCGGCCCCAGGTCTTGCGCTTCTCGGCACGGGCAAAGGGAAGTTGTGGATTCGGGCCATCGCTGCGCTCGGCCCTGGGTGCCCCCATCCCAGCCTTCCCCCAAAGGGGGAAGGAGCCAAGCCCAGGGCCGTGCAGCAGGAATGGTTGATATGGTTTTGATAGCTGCTCGCGCGCTCTGGAAGCGCGCAAATGGCCTTTTTGACCCATAAAACCGCAGGATAAAAATCAGCGTCGCATGCCCCCACCCCAGCCCTCCTCCAGCGGGGGAGGGAGCAAGTCAGAGGGCTGCGCAGCAGGCCCATCAAGTGGCTGCGGAGCAAGCCATGCCAGAACGCCGTGGCCGGGCTTGCACCGGCCACCAGCGTTGTCCCCCTGGGGGCTGAGGCCTGCGGCTCCAAGCCTGCCTGCGCAGGCTTGGACGGGCCGAAGGGCCGCCGCTTGAGCGGCGAGCACCGGGGCGGCCGCAGGCCGACTCAGGGGGTACCATCGTTTTATGCGCATCCTGCTGGCAGAAGACGACACGATGATTGGCGAAGTGCTGCTCGACACCTTGCGCGCCGAGCACTACGCCGTGGACTGGGTCAAGGACGGCGCGCTGGCCGAAACGGCGCTGGCCACCACCGCTTACGACTTGCTGCTGCTGGATCTGGGCCTGCCGCGCCAGGACGGGCTGGCCGTGCTGCGCGGGCTGCGCGCGCGCCGCCAGCGCATGCCGGTGCTCATTGCCACCGCACGCGATGCCGTGGCCGAGCGCGTGGCCGGGCTGGACGCGGGGGCGGACGACTACATCGTCAAGCCCTACGACCTGGACGAGCTGCTGGCGCGCATCCGCGCCTTGCTGCGCCGCGCCGATGGCCGCGCCGAGCCCGCTTACGAATGGGGCGAGGTGCGCATCGTGCCTGCCACGCGCGAAGTCACGCGCGCGGGCCAGCCCGTGCCGCTGTCGGCGCGCGAATGGGCCGTGCTGGAGCCCTTGCTGGCACGCCCCGGGCGCGTGCTCTCGCGCCAGCAGCTGGAGGAAAAACTGTTTTCCTGGCGCGACGACATCAGCAGCAATGCAGTGGAGGTGTACATCCACGGCGTGCGCAAAAAGCTGGGGGCAGATCTGATTCAGAACGTGCGCGGCCTGGGCTACCTGGTGCCCGCCAGCAAGCCGCAAGGGTAAAGCCCCGCCCACAGGCGGCGGCGCCCCGCCTGCCCTTACCCGTTCGTTACATTGCCGGTCGCGCGCTCCCCGCGCCAGACGGGTGATGAGGCGTCCAGCCAGGTTTTGCCCTCTTTTTTTGCAAAAATTCCCCGCATGTCCATCAACCGTCAACAGTTTCTCGGCGCGGCACTGGCTGCGGCAGCCTCGCTGGCTGCGCCAGCCTTGCGCGCGCAACCGGTCATCACGCTGCGTCTGCACCATTTCCTGCCGCCGCAGGCGCCGCTGCCTCGCGACGGGCTGAGCCAGTGGGCAGAAAAAATCCAGCAAGACAGCCAGGGGCGCCTGCGCGTACAGCTGTTTCCAGCCATGCAACTGGGCGGGCGGCCCGCAGATCTGTTTGACCAGACCCGCCATGGCGTGGTCGATTTGTCCTGGACCGTGCTGGGCTATACCCCGGGACGCTTTCCCAGGACGGAAGTGTTCGAGCTGCCGTTTTCCACCGGGGCTGCCGCGCAGTCTTCACCCGCCCTTCAGGCCTACGTGCAGGCCCATGCCATGCAAGAGTTCAAGGATGTGCATCTGATCGCTGTGCACACGCATGGCCCGGGGGTATTCCACAGCCGCCGGCCCATTGCCCGGCTGCAGGACGTGCGTGGCATGAAGATTCGCGGCGGTTCGCGCATCATCAACATCATGCTGGAGCAGCTGGGTGCCGTGGCCGTGGGCATGCCGGCGCCGCAGGTGGGCGAGGCGCTGTCCAAGCGCGTGATCGACGCAGCCACCCTGCCCTGGGAGGTGGTGCCCGCGCTGCGTGTGCAGCAGATCGCGAAGCACCACACAGGCTTTGGCGGCGACAAGGGGCTGTATACGCAGACGTTCGCGCTGACCATGAACAAGGCACGCTACGAGAGCCTGCCCGAAGACATCAGGCGCGTGATCGACGCGCACAGCGGCATCGGCACCGCCCGCTTCTTCGGCCAGGTGATGGACGCGGCCGATCTGCCCGGGCTGCAGTTGGCGCAGCAGGCGCGCAACCAGATCATCACGCTGGACGAAGCGCAAACGCAGCAGTGGCGGCAAGCGGCCCAGGCCACGCGTGAACACTGGTTCAAGGAGGTGCAGGCGCGCGGCATCGACGGCCCCGCACTGGCCGCGCAGGCCAGCCAGCTCATCGCCCAGCACGCCCGCGTATGAGACTTTCCGTGCGCACGGCTTGCCTCATGCCTGCTCTTGGCTGGCCTTCCCCCCGACGATTCGGCCGCTGACCCCCATGCCCATGTTCAGCCATGCCATTTACGGCATCAGCCGCGCCCTGGCCTGGGCAGGCGGGGGCGTGCTGCTGGCGCTGGCGCTGCTCAGCGTCATCAGCATCACCGGGCGGGCTTTGAGCGCCTGGGGGCTGGGGCCAGTGCCGGGTGACTTTGAACTGATCTAAGCCGGCACGGCCCTGGCTGTGTTCTGCTTTCTGCCCTGGGCGCACCTCACGCGCAGCCATGCCGTGGTCGATCTGCTGTGGGGCCGCTACCCCGCATGGCTGCGGCGGGTGCTCACGGTGCTGGCCAGCGCCCTGCTGCTGCTGCTGTGGGCGCTGCTGGTCTGGCGCATGGGGGCGGGCATGCTGGATTACCGTGCCACGCAGGAGCGCACGTTCATCCTGCAATGGCCTGTGTGGTGGGGCTACGCCCTGTCCATGCCGCCTGCCGTGCTGGGCTGCCTGGCCTGCGCCTGGCGCTTGCTGGAAGACCTGGGGCTGGCCAGGCCGCCTGCCCATGCAACGGGGGGCGGTGGATGATGGATCCGTTGACGCTGGGCGCCTGGTCGTTTCCCCTGCTCATGGCGCTGATTTTTCTGCGCGTGCCTGTTGGCCTGGCCATGCTGGTGGTGGGGCTGGGCGGCTCGTGGTGGATCTTCGGCTCAGCCGCGCCCCTGCTCAGCCAGATGCAGACCCTGGCCTACGGGCAATTTTCCAACCACTCACTGTCCATCATTCCCCTGTTTTTGCTGATGGGGCAGTTCGCCAGCGTGGGTGGCATGTCGCACGCGCTGTTCAGGGCGGCAGAGGCGTTCATCGGCCACCGCAGGGGCGGTGTGGCCATGGCGGCCATTGGCGCCTGCACTGGGTTTGGGGCTATTTGCGGCTCGTCCATGGCCACGGCTGCGACGATGGGGCAAGTGGCCCTGCCGCAGTTGCGCCGCGCAGGCTATGCCGACAGCCTGTCCGTGGGAACGCTGGCCGCCGGGGGCACGCTGGGCATTCTGATTCCGCCTTCCATCGTGCTGGTGCTTTATGCCATCTTGGCCGAGCAGAACATCGCCCGCATGTTCGCCGCGGCTTTTCTTCCTGGCCTGCTGGCGGCGCTGGGTTACATGCTGACCATTGCCGTCGTGGTGCGACTGCGACCCGCACTGGCCGGCCGCATGGCACCCGTGCCCTGGGCTGAGCGCTGGCGCGCGCTGGCAGGCGTGTGGCCAGTGCTGCTGATCTTTGCCGCGGTGCTGGGCGGCATGTATGGCGGCATCTTCACCCCCACCGAAGGAGCAGCCGTGGGTGCCGCGGGCACGGGTCTGCTGGCCTGGCTACGCGGCGGGCTGAGCACACATGCGCTCAAGCACGTTTTTGAACACACGGCCGCCAGCACGGCCATGCTGTTCATGATCGTGCTGGGCGCGGCCGCCTACAACAGCTTTCTGGCGCTATCGATGCTGCCGCAGGAGCTGGCGATGTGGGTTGGCTCGCTCAACCTCTCGCCCTACCAGGTGCTGTGGGCCATCTTGCTGTTCTACATCGTGTTTGGCTGCGTGATGGACTCCATGTCCATGATCTTGCTGACCATTCCCATCTTCTTTCCCATGGTGTCGGGGCTCGATTTTGGGCTGACGCCAGAGGAAACAGGCATCTGGTTTGGCATTTTGGTGCTGGTGGTGGCCGAGGTGGGGCTGATCACGCCGCCCGTGGGCATGAACCTGTTTGTCATTCAGTCCATGGCGCCGGGGGTGCGTATCGGGCAGGCCTATGCGGGAGTGCTGCCCTTCGTGCTCAGCGATCTGGTGCGCGTGGCGGTGCTGGTGGCCTTTCCCGCCATTTCGCTGTGGGTGCTGCGGCTGTAAGGCGGCGGGCATGGCCCGCGCCCTGCCCTCGCCATGGCTTTCCACATGCTTTTCGCACACCCCTTAAAAAAGGGCATTTGCGCGCTATTACAAAGGTTTTTTAGCTATAAAAACAGAAGCAATACTCAACCGTGGCGCACGGCCACGGTTTTGAGGCTGGTAAAGCCGTACAGCGCCTCAAAGCCTTTTTCGCGCCCGTGGCCGCTGGCGCCGTGGCCGCCAAAGGGCAGCTCCACACCGCCGCCGGCGCCGTAGTTGTTGATGAACACCTGCCCGCTGCGCACGCGCCGGGCCATGCGGAACTGGCGCGCGCCATCGCGCGTCCACACCCCCGCCACCAGGCCAAAGGGCGTGGCGTTGGCCAGTTGCACGGCGTGGTCTTCGTCGTCAAAGGGCATGGCCGAAAGCACGGGGCCGAACACCTCTTCCTGCGCAATGCGGTGCGCCACGGGCACGTCGGCCAGCAGCACGGGGGCTTGGTAAAAGCCGGCCTCGGGCGCTTCGTCCACCACTTTGCCCTGGGCCACCACGGGGATGCCGGCGGTTTGCGCGTCGCTCAGAAAGTCCCACACGCGCTGCTGCTGGCTTTGGCGGATCAGAGGGCCGATGTCCAGATCCATCATGGCCGGGCCCACGCGCAGGGCTTCAAACGCCTGACCCAGGCGCTCCAGCATGTGCGGGTACAGGCTTTGTTCGATCAGCACGCGCGAGCCGGCTGAGCAGGTTTGGCCGGCGTTTTGCACGATGGCGTTGACGATGACGGGCAGGGCCGCGTCCAGGTCGGCATCGGCAAACACGATTTGCGGGCTTTTGCCGCCCAGCTCCAGCGTGACGGGGCAAAAGTGCTCGGCCGCCGCCTGCTGGATGAGCGCGCCCACGCGCGGGCTGCCAGTGAAGCTGATGTGGTCAACCCCCGGGTGGCGCGCCAGCGCGTCGCCCACCTCGTGCCCGTAGCCGGTGACGATGTTGATGGCCCCTGCGGGAAAGCCGCACTCGGCCGCCAGCTGCGCCACGCGGATCAGGCTCAGGCAGGCGTCCTCGGCGGGTTTGACCACGCAGGCGTTGCCCGCCGCCAGGGCCGCGCCCACGCTGCGGCCAAAGATTTGCATGGGGTAGTTCCAGGGAATGACGTGGCCGGTCACGCCGTGCGGCTCGCGCCAGGTGAGCACGCTGTAGCCGTCCTGGTAGGGAATGGTCTGGCCGTGCAGCTTGTCGGCGGCACCGGCGTAGAACTCGAAGTAGCGCGCCAGCGCAGCCGCGTCGGCCTTGGCCTGGCGGGTGGGCTTGCCGCAGTCGCGCTGCTCCAGCTGCCACAGCTCATCGGCGTGCGCGGCGACTTGGCGCGACAAATCCATCAGCAGGCGCCCGCGCTCGGCGGCACTCAAACGGCCCCAGGGGCCGTTCAGCGCGGCGCGCGCGGCCTGCACGGCGGCGTCTACGTCGCGCGCGTCGCTGCGCTGAATTTCCTCGAAAGCCTGGCCGGTGGACGGGTCGATCACCGGCAGGGTCTGGCCGCTGGCGCTGGGCACGGATTGGTTGGCGATGAAATTCAGTTGCATGGCGTGTCTCGTCATCTTGATAAAAAAAGCCTGGGAATTTTGCCAGCGCATCCAGGCAGGCCGCACAGGCAAATGCGTGTCGCGGCACAAGGGGCAGCCGCGGCATAGGCCCAAAACTTGACCCAAGTTAGGGACAGCGCAAAGCATGGCGACGAATATCGCGTGACTTTTTTAACGCGACATAGGGATAAGCGACATGTCCACTACCAAGAGGTTGTGGCTGGGGCTGGCGGCTTTGCTGATTGCCAGCTTTGGCGTGATGTTGTGGCTGGGGGCGGATTTGCACCAGACCGCGCCACCGGTGCCCAAGCGGGTGCTCAGCGAAAGCGGGCAGGTGATCTACACCGAGCAAGACATTCAGAAAGGCCGCCAGGTCTGGCAAAGCACGGGCGGCATGCAGCTGGGCTCGATCTGGGGGCACGGCGCGCTGATTGCGCCTGACTGGTCAGCCGACTGGCTGCACCGCGAGGCCGAGGCCATGCTTGATGCCGCTGCGCAGGCGCAGTTCCAGCGCCCCTATGCCGAGCTGGACGCCGGTGCCCAGGCCAGCTTGCAGGCGCAGCTCAAGCCGCAGATGCGGCGCAACACGCACGATCCGGCCACGGGCGACATCACCGTCAGCGATGCGCGCGCGCAGGCCATGCAGGCGGTGGCGGCGCATTACGACAGCGTGTTCTCGGCCGATCCGGCCACGGCCGACTTGCGCGAAACCTACGCCATGAAGGACAACACGGTGCCCAGCGCCGAGAACCGGCGCGCACTGGCGGCGTTTTTCTGGTGGACAGCCTGGGCCGCCACCACCGAGCGTGCGGGCGACACCAAGACCTACACCAACAACTGGCCCTACGAGCCGCTGACGGGCAACGTGCCCACGCCGGGCGCGTTCATGTGGTCCATGTTCTCGCTGCTGTTTTTGCTGGGCGGCGTGGGCCTGCTGGCCTGGCACCACGCGGGCTGGCACGGCAAGGAGCCGCCCGTTAGCCCGCCAGCGCAAGACCCCTTGCGCGGGCTGGTCATCACCCCGTCCATGCGGGCCACGGCCAAGTACTTCTGGCTGGTGGTGGCGCTGTTTCTGGTGCAGATTCTGCTGGGCGCCACCACGGCGCACTACCAGGTCGAAGGGCAGGAAGCCTATGGCTTGAAGATCGCTGAGTTTTTGCCTTACTCGCTCACGCGAAGCTGGCACACGCAGCTGGCGGTGCTGTGGATTGCCACCGCCTGGCTGGCCACGGGCCTGTACATCGGCCCGGCCATTTCGGGGCACGAGCCCAAGTTCCAGCGCGCGGGGGTCAACTTCCTCTTCGTCTGCCTGATCGTCATCGTGGTGGGCGCATTTGCCGGGCAATGGCTGGCGGTGATGCAGAAGATGGACTTGAAATACAACTTCTGGTTTGGCCACCAGGGCTGGGAATACGTGGACATTGGCCGCTTCTGGCAAGCCTTTCTGATGGTGGGGCTGGTGCTGTGGCTGGTGCTGGTGGGCCGCGCACTGTGGCCGGCGCTCAAGCGCCGCGATGAGATGTCCTCCATCGTCGGGCTGCTGTTTCTGTCCACCATTGCCATTGGCCTGTTTTACGGCGCGGGTCTGATGTGGGGCGAGCACACCCACATCTCCATGGTCGAATACTGGCGCTGGTGGGTGGTGCACCTGTGGGTGGAAGGCTTTTTCGAAGTCTTTGCCGTGGCCGTCATCAGCTTTTTGTTCGTCAAGCTGGGACTGATTCGCGGCCAGTCGGCCACCGTCAACGTGCTGTTTGCCACCATCGTGTACCTCACCGGCGGCGTGCTGGGTATGTTCCACCACCTGTACTTTTCGGGCACCACCACGGCGGCGGTGGCCCTGGGCGCCAGCTTCTCGGCGCTGGAAGTGGTGCCCCTGGCCCTGATCGGCCTGGAAGCGCACGAAACCTGGCGCCACAGCCGCGCCACGCCCTGGATGGCGCGCTACCGCTGGCCCATCATGTTCTTCCTGGCCGTCAGCTTCTGGAACCTGGTGGGTGCGGGCCTGTTCGGCTTTCTCATCAACACGCCCATTGCGCTGTACTACATGCAGGGGCTGAACCTGACGCCGCTGCACGGTCACACCGCCCTGTTTGGCGTGTACGGCATGCTGGGCATTGGCCTGATGCTGTTTTGCCTGCGCGGGCTGCGGCCTGACACCCTGTGGAGCGAAGGCCTGCTGCGCGGCGCGTTCTGGAGCCTGAACATCGGCCTGGCGCTGATGGCCATCCTGACCCTGCTGCCCATGGGCACGCTGCAATTGCAGGCGGCGCTGGAGCAAGGCTACTGGTATGCCCGCTCGGCCGAGTTCATGGGCAAGCCCATCATCGACGTGCTGGTGTGGATGCGCATGCCGGGCGACTTGATCTTCAGCGCCGGCGCACTGCTGCTGGGCTGGATGGTGATGCGCCAGTGGCTGGGCAGCCAGCGCGACCCGCAGGCGCTGGGCGCACCAGCGGTGCGCTGAGGGCGCCAGCAGGCGGCGCCGCGCTGGCTTGAAAAGCCCCGCGCGCCGTCCGCTTTGCCACACTGTCACGCTGACACACAGTTGCATGGCCGCACAGGCCGCGCCGGGGGCCCATGGCGGCCCCCGGCGTTTTTTGAAATGAAAAGCCCTGCCCATGAGCGCGTATTACCTCTACATCAAATCCGCCCACATTCACCTGGCGCTGCTGTCCATTGGCCTGTTTGCGC
The DNA here is from genome assembly GCA_030535425.1 of Pseudomonadota bacterium. Classification (GTDB taxonomy): domain Bacteria; phylum Pseudomonadota; class Gammaproteobacteria; order Burkholderiales; family Burkholderiaceae_C; genus Ottowia. The sequence continues at coordinate 8,576 of JAUNHQ010000051.1, forward strand.
TGCGCGGGCTGTTTGCCTTGGGCGGCGCGCGCTGGCCAAGGCATGCGCTGCTGCGCTGGAGCAGCTATGCCATTGACACCTGCTTGCTCACCAGCGCCGCCATGCTGCTGGCCGTGCTCAAAGGCGGCGCCTTTGCCAACGGCTGGCTGCTCATGAAGCTGCTGCTGATCCTGGCCTACATCACCCTGGGCGTGCTGGCCCTGCGCGCCAGCTTGCCGCGGCTGCAGCGCACGCTGGCGTATGTGGGGGCGCTGGCCTGCGCGGCGCAGATTTACGCCATTGCCCGCAGCCACAGCCCCTGGGGCTGGCTGGCGGGATAGCAAAGTGGCGGTAACCCTTATGGCTGGCGCACGCTCACGCCAGTGTTGGGTATTTCGCCAAACATCTCGGGCGCGTACAGCGCCTCCACGCGCGTGGGCGGCAGCTGGAACTGCCCCACGTTGTTCAGCCGCACGGTGTATTCGAGCTTGACGTGGCCTTTGGGCAGGTGTTCGTAATAGGCGCGGTAGGCCTCGAAGCTGCGTTCCTCGAACGTGGGCCAGGTGGTGCGGCCCAGCTGCTCGCCCAGGGTGGCGATGGCCGAGTCACGCCCCAGGCCGCCGCCCAAAATGCTGGCGCCGGTGGGCACGGGGTCGCTCACGGCCACCCAGGTCATGTCGCTCTGGGCGGTGATGTCGAGCGTGACGCGCAGCACGTCGCCCAGGCTGTACTGGCCTGCGGGCAGGGTTTTGTCGGCCTGCTGCACGGGGGTGATGGTTTTCTTGATCTGGTAGCCCGCGGCAAAGGGCGCTTTCAGCGCCACGGCGGCCAGCGACTGCACGGTCAGCCAGGGCTTGCCGCTGCCTTCGTGCGTGACGCGCAGGCTGGTCTGGCCATCTGGCTGCGCGCTGCCCCAGGGCAGCAGCAGGCTGTTGTTGATCAGCAGACTGGGCGCGGCGGGCGCGCCCACGCGGGTGGCGGCGTGTGGGCTGCTGCCTTGTGAGTCGGCGCTGGAGGCTGTGCTGCTGGGGCGGGTGACTTTGCTCCAGTCCACGGCGCCGCTTTCGCTGCCCAGCTTGGCCAGGGTGAAGCCGTTGACGGGGGTGGATTCGTGCGTGCGCGAGAAACGCTCCAGCGCCAGGCCGCCCCACAGGTTGGCGGTGGTGGTGGCCCAGGCGCCGCCCTGCTGGCGGGCGATGAAGCCGCTGACCAGACGGCCCAGGTCGTCTTTCCAGGCGGCATCGTCCATCACGGTCAGCAGCAGGCGGGCGGCGTTGACGTCGCCGCCGGCCATCAGCCACCACCAGTGGTCGCTGCTTTCGGTGTCAAAGCCCAGGCGCGTGCCGTGGCTGGACAGGCGCGCGCGCAGAATCTGCTCGGCCTGCGGCAGCAGCTCGCGCTGGTTGGGCACGCTGGGCAGGCGTTTGAGGATGTTGATCCAGTCGATCACCGCGCTGGTGGGCCACTGGTTGGGCGCAATGGCCAGGCTGCTGAGCATGGCGGGCTTGGCCGCGCCGTGGCGCGACAGCGCCTCGATGGCGGCGAGCTTGCGCACGCCCAGATCGTCGCGCGGCGCCCAGTGCTTGCGCTCGATGCGGCCTTCGACGAAGGCGGCAAGGCCCGCGATCATGGGCGCGTGCACGTCTTCGGGCAGGGCAAAGGCAGGGTTGAGCTGGCTGGCCTCGTGCGTGGCGGCCAGCAGCCAGGCGGTGAGGACGTCGCTGCCGCGGTTGCCCTCGCCCGCGCGAGGGGGGAAGTAATAGGCCAGGCCGTCGCCGTCCAGATAGGTGGGCAGGCGGGCGGCGGTTTGCCGCCACAGCTTTTCGTCGCGCAGGCCGATGGCCCGGCTGGTTTGCTGCTCCAGGCAGGTGTGGGGGTAGCGGGCAAACCAGTCGCGCACACCGGGCAGGCCGTCGGCCAGCTTGGGCATCAGGGAAATTTGCACGCCGCCGCGCGCGCGCCCGTCCACGGCCAGGGCGTCCGCGGGCGGGGCCACGGGCAGGGTGTAGGGCGCGTCGGCGCCGCCCAGCTGCACCAGGCTGGCTTGCTGCACCGTCAGCGGCACGGCGGGCACCACGCGCTGGCTGAACTTGAGCGCGTCGCGCGCGCCGCTGGCCTGGTCAACGGCTTCAATTTCCCACGGCAGCGCCTGCGCGCGGGTGTCGGCTAAGGCGGCGGGCACGGTGACTTGCCAGCTGGCCTGGCGCGCCTGGCCGGCGGGAATGTCCAGCGTTTGCGGCGCCAGCTCCAGCATGGCCGCGCGCGGGGTGAGGGCCACTTGCATGGGCTTGGCCGTGGTGTTGCGCAGGGTGATCTGGGCGCTGAAGGCATCGCCCGCGCGCACCAGCGGCGGCAGGCCGCTGATGATTTGCAAATCCTGCGTGGTGCGGATGCTGGTCTGGCCGGTGCCGAACAGGCCCGTGCCCGCGTCGGCCACGGCCACGATCTGGAAGGTGCTGAGCGCGTCGTTGAGCGGCACTTGCAGCGTGGCCTGGCCTTGTGCGTCAAGCTGCACGCGGGGCTGCCACAGCAGCAGGGTGTCCAGCAGCTCGCGCGTGGGGCTGCCGCGCCCGCCGTCGCCGCCGGTGGGCACGGCCTTGCGGCCGTAGTGGCGCCGGCCGATGATTTCCATTTGCGCAGTGGCCGTTTCCACGCCCCAGGCGCGGCGCTGGAGCATGGCGTCCAGCAGGCGCCAGCTGGTGTTGGGCATCAGCTCCAGCAGGGCCTGATCGACCGCAGCCAGGGCCACTTCGGCGTTGGCGGCGGGCTGGCCGTCAGGCCGCTTGACCTGCACGGTGACCTGGGCCTTGCCGCGCACGGGGTAGCTGTCTTTGTCGGCCTTGACCTGCACGGCGAGCTGGTGCGCCTGCGTGCCCACGCGGATTTCGGCCAGCCCCAGCCGGAAAGCGGGCTTGCTCAAGTCCACCAAGGCGGTGGGGGCCACGTAGTCTTTGCCGTCTTCGCGGAAGGCCCGCCACCATTCGCGCGGGCTTTTGTAGCCCCAGGTGAAAAAGCTGTACCAGGGCACGTCCAGCAGGCGCCCGCGCAGGGCCAGCACGCTGACGTAGACGTTGGGGCCCCAGCTTTCTTGCACTTTCAGGCTGATGGTGGGGTCGTCGCCGCGCAGCTGCACCACTTCGGTGTGCAAGATGCCTTCGCGCTCCACGGCCACCAGGGCGGTGGCGTGGCGAAAGGGCATGCGCACCTGAAAGCGGGCGGTGTCGCCCGGCTCGTAGCGTTTTTTCTCGGCCAGCAGGTCCATGCGGTCGTGGTTTTCGCCGCCAAACCACAGCTCGCCCTGGCCCGTGACCCACACGCTGGCGGCGGCCTGGGTGGTGCGGGCCTGCTCGTCGCGGGCGGTGACGGTGAGCTCCACTTCGCCCGCGTGTTCGAGCTTGGCGCTGCACGTCAGCAGGCCGCGCGCGTCGCTGCTGCCGCTGCACACGGTGCCCAGGTCTTTGGTTTCGGTGTGGCTGTCGTAGGCGTAAAAGCCCCCCACCATGCGCTTGCGGCTGGTGGTGGTGATGCGGGCTTTGGCGCTGACTTGCAGCGGCACGCCCGCCTTGGGCTGGCCGCTTAAGTCCAGCGCCAGGGCTTGCAGCTTGGCCGTCTGGCGGGTGGACACCCAGCTTTCGGTCTTGATGCCCGCCACCACGGCGGCCGGCCACAGGGTGTGGGTGCCGCGCAGGGTTTGCACTTCGCCATTGGGGTCGGCGTAGCTGGCTTCCAGCAGCAGCTCGCGCGGGCGCGGCGAGGGCGGCAGCGTGCCGATGCTGAGCTGGCCCAGGCCGTCTTTGTCCAGCGTCAGGGGCAGGCGGTCGGCCACCACTTGCTGGTCTTGGCGGGCGGTGCTTTCTTCCTCGCCGTCGGGGTCTTCGCCGGTGCGGGTGTCTGGCGTGCTGGGGCGGGGCGGCTCGAAGCTGAAGTCTTCATGGTCGGCAAAGCGCAGCCACTTGCTGCGCGTGATGGCCGACACGCGCACGGGCAGACCGCTGGCGGCGCCGCCGGCAACGTAGCTCAGCTGCACCTGCACCGGCACTTGCGTGGCGGCCACCAGCGGCGCCTGGCCCTGGGCGCCCTCGCCAGTGACCGCGCTCACGCGGCCCTGCATCACGGGCAGGCGGAACTCTTCCACGCGGAAGCTGCCGCTTTCCAGCTCGTCGCTGTGGCGGTATTCATCGTCCTCACCCGTGCTGGCCGGGGCGCTGGTGCGCAGGCTGACGCGGTATTGCCCCAGCTTGGCGGCGGGGGGCAGGGCAAAGCTGCTGTCGGCGCTGCGGCCACCGCTGGGCGTGGCGCGCCAGGCCAGGGGCTGGGTGAATTCCTGCCCGCTGCCCACATGGGTGATGACCAGGGTGTCGGGGCTGGTTTTGGGCAGGCCAAAGCCTTCGCCGGTGAGCGTGCGCAGCACGTGCTTCATGGACACGGTTTCGCCCGCGCGCAGCAAGGTGCGGTCAAACACCGTGTGGGCGCGCAGCTCGTGGCTGGCTTCTTGGCTGGTGGGCACGTTGAAACGCCAGGACTCGATGCCTTTTTGCCAGCTGGACCAGGCAAAGGCCATGTCGGCCACCCCTTGGTTTTGCGCGCGGGCGCTGACGAAGTAGGCGTTTTGGTATTCGTCGAAATAGTCTTCTTCTTCGCAGCGGGCGGGCTGCGGGTTCAGCCCCTTGAAGCGGGCAATGCCCTGCGCGTCGGTGGTGGCGCTGGCCACTTCCTTGCCACGGCAGTCGGACACGCGCACGGCAGCGCCGGCCACGGGCTGGCCCTTGTCCAGCGTGGTGACCCAGGCCAGCGAGTCTTCGCGCCCCAGCTTGAAATGCACGCCCAGGTTGGTCACCAGCACCGAGGTGCGCACCACCATGGCGCGCTGCGCGCCATATTGCTCGGCCAGCAGCGCCTGGCCCAGCTGTGGCGAACTCAGCTCCACCACGTGAAAGCCCGGCGCCATGGGCACGCCCACCACTTCAAACGGACGTTCGGCGGCGCCGCCGGTGTCGGGCGCGGGCACGTTCAGCGTTTGCAGGCCCGCCTGCCCGGCCAGCAGCGACACCATGCGCGATTCCACTTGGCCTTTCGTTTCTGCGTTGATGGCTGGCGGCAGGCTGCCGCGCACATCTTGCTGCGCCACGGCGCGCGGCACCAGCCAGTCGTCGTAGCGCTGCACGCGGCGAAACCAGCTGATGATGTCCGCATCGCTTTGCGGGTTGAGCTGCTGCACCTGCAAGGCCTGCGCCTTGAGCTGCGGCTCCACCCGCCGCAGCGTCAGGGGCAGCAGCGGCGTGCTGCCCGGGCCTTCGGCAAAGCGCTCGACGATGCCAAAGGGCGCCGCGGCAAACTTGGCCAGCGGCGGCAAGGGGCCGGTGGCCAGCTTCAGCGGAAAGCTGGCCGCGTTGGCCAGCGGGCGGCCACTGGCGTCTTTCAGATCGGGCGGCAAGCTCAAGCTGAGGGCTGCGCGCTCGGGCAGCGGCCCGGCAAAGCGGATCGATTCCACCAGCGCATCGCCATCGGCGCTGACGTCTTGCAGCGCTGGGCGGTGGTCGGTCTTGCCGTCGCTCAGGCGGGCCAGCTCGGCCAGGCGGCGCGGCACCGGGGCGCTGAACTGCACGGTGACGGGGCGGATGGGCATGCAGGCGGCCTGGGCGTTTTCACGCTCGCAGCTGAGGCTGGCCGTGAACGGCTCGCGCACCGTGTAGGCAAAGCGCCGCTCGGTGCTGTTGGCTATGCCGCTGGGGGTGGCCACGCCCTTGCCATACACCAGTTGCACGCGGGCGGCCGGTGTCAGGCGGCGGTTGCAGGTCAGGGTGTGGTAGCGCTCAGGCTCGGCCTTGGCCGCCTCAGCCAGGCCCAGGCCCTTGAGCAGCGTCTCGCGCTCAGATCCGCCCACCAGGCGCACGGGGATGCGCTCGCCCAGCCCATCCATGGCGCACCACACATGGGCCGCCACGCTGTCGGCCGTGGCCGGGCCGTTCAGGCGCAGCACGAAGGTCTGCTCTTCCTCAATCTCGCCGGCCGAAGGACGAAGGCTTTGCACAAACGGCCCGCCGGTATGAAATTGATAGCTGCCACCACGCGTCAGTTGCGCGCCAGAGGCCGATTTGAACCCTGAAACCGCCTGCACCTGGCAGCGCACGCCAGGCGGCAGGTCGGCGGCAAAGTCGTACACCCATTCGCGCGGGCTGTTCCAGCGCCCCTGGCCACGCGCGGCTTGCGCGTCATTGCACTGCACAGTCAGGGGCGCGGGCGCCTTGGGGTTGCCCAAGGGCACCATGTCTTCGCTGAACTTGGCCGCCACTTGCCGCACGCGGCTGACCTCGCCCTGGGGGCTGAGCGCCGTGATGCTGTAGGCCTGCGCCGCCCCGGCCAGCGCCAGCAGCGCCGCGCCGCTTAGCCAGCGCCGCCTGGGCATGGGCCAGGCGGCCAGGCAAGCGGCAAGAAAAGTCCGGGGAGAGGCAAAGGCGTGCATAGACAAAGATCGCAAGGCAAGGCCCGCGCACGGCGCGGCAGCGGGGCAGGCAAATGGCGCTAGGGGTGTGAAATTGGACATAGCGTAACAAAGCCGCTGCGCTGCGGCGGCCGTGCCATCATCGCGTCTGGCCTGGGGCGGGTGTCCGCCCAGGCTGTGTCCGCCTGGCAGCGCCTGCCCCATGCCTTTGAGGGGACGGGCGCTGGCACCGACTTCACAAGGAGCCCTGAGATGTTGTCTTCGCGCACCCCGCCCCGCCTGCCCGCCGAAAGCGATGACCCGCATCTGATGCGCCCTTCGGCCGATGAGGGGCAGCCGCCCGCGCCGGCCAGCGCGCAGGCCAAGCGCAGCCTGCTGATCATCGCCATCACCCTGGCCGCGTGCGCGCTGCTGTACCAGGGGCTGCCTTATGAGCCGGCGGCCAAGAAAGGGCTGGTGCTGCTGCTGTTCGTGGCGGTGCTGTGGCTGAGCGAGGCGGTGCACGTGACCCTGACGGCGCTGATGGTGCCCGTGGGCGCGGTGCTGCTGGGCCTGCCTGACATGAGCACGGCCAAGGCGCTGTCCACGTTTGCCGATCCCATCATCTTCTTGTTCTTTGGCGGCTTTGCGCTGGCCACGGCGCTGCATGTGCAAAAGCTCGATCGCAAGATCGCGTTCTGGATCATGTCGCTGTCGGGCGCGCACCTGGGGGCATCGGCCTTGCTGCTGTTTGCGGTGACGGCGGGGCTGTCCATGTGGATCAGCAACACCGCCACGGCGGCCATGATGCTGCCGCTGGCGCTGGGCATCATGAGCCACCTGGACGAAAAGCAAGACCGCGCAGTGTTCGTCTTCATGCTGCTGGGCATTGCCTATTCGGCCAGCATCGGCGGGTTGGGCACGCTGGTGGGCTCGCCCCCCAACGCCATCGCGGCCAAGGCCATTGGCCTGGACTTTGCCGGGTGGATGAAGATCGGCCTGCCCGTGATGCTGGTGCTGTTGCCGCTGATGGTGGCCACGCTCTGGCTGGTGTTTCGCCCGCAGCTGAACCGCCGCATCCAGGTGCCGCACGAGCACATTGCCTGGACGCCGCGCCGCCTGCTGGCCATGGGCCTGTTCGTGGCCACGGCGCTGGCCTGGATTTTGGGCAAGAAACTGGGCGCGGCGCTGAATGTGACTGACCCCGACGCCTGGGTGGCCGTGTGCGCCGCCATTGCCGTGGGCGTGCTGGGGCTGGCCAGCTGGCGGCAGATATCGGACAACACCGACTGGGGCGTGCTCTTTTTGTTTGGCGGCGGCATCACGCTGAGCAACGTCATGCGCAGCTCGGGCGCATCGGCCGTGCTGGGCGATGCGGTGGCCGCCTTTTTGACCGGGGCCGGCCCGCTGATGGTGATTTTGGGCGTGACGGCCTTCATCGTCATCCTGACCGAGTTCACCAGCAACACCGCCTCGGCCGCGCTGCTGGTGCCTGTGTTTGCCGCCATTGCCGAGCGCATGGGCATGCCGCCGCACATTCTGGTGCTGATGATTGGCCTTGGCGCGTCCTGCGCCTTCATGCTGCCCGTGGCCACGCCGCCCAACGCCATCGTCTACGGCACCGGCCACGTGGCCCAGCGCGACATGCTGCGCGCAGGCGCCGTGCTCAACGCCGTGTGCATCGTGGTGCTGACGGCTTGGGGCTATGGGGTGCTGCGTTGAGCGTCAGACGTCACCTGACAAAAAAGGCCATTTGCGCTTTATCCACACCATTTATTGCTATGATTTTCATAACAATCAACCCTTGGGCATGGCCCATGCACGGCAGGGCATGCGATGCATGAAACGATAGGCGCCTGCCCGCACGACTGCCCCGACACGTGCAGCCTGATCACCACCGTGGACGACAGCGTGCCCGGCGGCCGCGCCGTGCGCGTGCGCGGCAACCCGGCGCACCCGGCCACCGATGGGGTGCTGTGCACCAAAGTCTCGCGCTATGCCGAGCGCGTGCACCACCCCGAGCGCCTGCTCACCCCCTTGAAGCGCGTGGGCACCAAGGGCCAGGGGCGCTTTGCCCCCATCGGCTGGGACGAGGCGCTGGACACCATCGCCACCCGCCTGCGCGCCATTGCCGCGCGCGATGCGCAGGCCATCTTGCCCTACAGCTACGCCGGCACCATGGGGCTGGTGCAGGGCGAGAGCATGGACCGGCGCTTTTTCCACCGCCTGGGCGCCAGCCTGCTGAACCGCACCATTTGCGCCAGCGCGGGCGGCACGGCCCTTGCGCACACGCTGGGCGGCAAGGTGGGCATGAAGCTGGCGCACTTTGCCCACAGCCGGCTCATCCTGATCTGGGGCAGCCACAGCATTGCCAGCAACCTGCACTTCTGGCGCGTGGCGCAAGCCGCCCGGCGCCAGGGCGCGCGCTTGGTGTGCATTGACCCGCGCCGCACCGAAACGGCGGACAAGTGCGACGAGCACCTGCCCCTGCTGCCCGGCACCGACGCGGCGCTGGCCCTGGCCCTGATGCACGAGCTGATCGTGCACGACTGGCTGGACCACGACTACATCGCCCGCCACACCCTGGGCTGGCCCGCGCTGCGCGAGCGCGCCTTGCAATGGCCCCCCGCGCGCGCCGCCCAGGTGTGCGGCCTGCCCGAAGCGCAAATCACCGCCTTGGCGCGCGCCTATGGCACCACGCAGCCTGCCGCCATTCGCCTGAACTACGGCGTGCAGCGCTGCGCCGGTGGCGGCAACGCCGTGCGCGCCATCGCTTGCCTGCCCGCGCTGACCGGCGCGTGGCGCCACCCTGCGGGCGGCCTGCTGCTGTCGTCCAGCGGTTTTTTCCCCATCGACCGCGCCGCGCTGGCGCGGCCCGACCTGCTGGCCGGGCGCACGCCGCGCACCCTCAACATGGTCACCCTGGGCGATGATCTGCTGCGCCCGGCCTCGGCCTCTTTTGGCCCGCGCATCGAGGCGCTGATCGTCTACAACAGCAACCCCCTGGCCGTGGCGCCCGAATCGGCCAAGGTGGCCCAGGGGCTGGCGCGCGAAGACCTGTTCACCGTGGTGCTGGAGCAGTTCCAGACCGACACCGCCGACCATGCCGACATCGTGCTGCCCGCCACCACCCAGCTGGAGCACTGGGACGTGCACGCCAGCTACGGCCACACCGACGTGTTGCTCAACCGCCCCGCCATCGCCCCACAGGGCCAGGCCCGGCCCAACACCCAGGTTTTCCGCGACCTGGCCGCGCGCATGGGTTTTGACGAACCCTGCTTTGCCGACAGCGACGAAGACCTGTGCCGCCAGGCCTATGGCCCTGCGGTGGACTTTGACACCCTGCTGCGCGATGGCTTTGCCCCCCTGCCCGTGCCCGACGCGCCCTTTGCCCAGGGCGGCTTTCCCACCGCCTCGGGCCGCTGCGAGCTGGACAGCCCCGCCCTGCGCGCGGCCACGGGCGATGGGCTGCCCAAGCACGTGCCCAACCACGAGCGCGGCGGGCAGCACCCGGCCTACCCCCTGGCCATGATCTCCCCGCCCGCGCGCCACTTTCTCAACAGCAGCTTCGTCAACGTGCAAAGCCTGCGCAGCATCGAAGGCCAGCCGCTGCTGGAAATCCACCCCGGCGACGCTGCCTTGCGCGGCATTGCCAGCGGGGCGCTGGTGCGCGTGTTCAACGACCGTGGCAGCTACCACTGCGTGGCCGAAGTCAGCACCCGCGCCCGCCCTGGCGTGGTCAACGGCCTGGGCGTGTGGTGGCGCAAGCTCGGCCCGCGCGGCACCAACGTCAACGAAGTCACCAGCCAGCGCCTGACCGACATGGGCGAAGGCCCCACCTTTTACGACTGCGCGGTGCAAGTGGAGCTTGCCGCTGCGTGCGCGTGATGGCCGCTGCCCTGCGCGGACGACAGGTGCGGCCCGTTTCCCGCGCCACCCGGATCGCTCTGGCGGCCGCAGCCCTGGCCCTCGCAGCCGCCAGCGCCTGCTTGCTCACCGGCTGCGCCAACGCCCGCTATTACGCGCAGGCCATACGCGGCCACCTGGCGCTGATGCATGCCTCGCGCCCCGTGCAGGACTGGCTGGACGACGCGGCCACGCCCGCCGATCTGAAGACCCGGCTGGCGCTGGCGCAGCGCATTCGCGCCTTTGCCGTGGCCGAGCTGGCCCTGCCCGACAACGCCAGCTACCGCCGCTACAGCCATCTGGGCCGCCGCGCGGCGGTGTGGAACGTGGCGGCCGCCGCCCCCGATGCGCTGACCCTGCGGCAGTGGTGCTTTGCCGTCGCTGGCTGCGTGGGCTACCGCGGCTATTACGACGAAGGCAGCGCCCGCGCCCTGGCCGCACAGTTGCAGGCGGACGAGGGGCTGGAGGTGACGGTGTACGGCGTGCCCGCCTATTCCACCCTGGGCTGGATGAACTGGGCGGGGGGCGATCCGCTGCTGTCCACCTTCATCCACTACCCCGAAGGCGAGCTGGCGCGCATGGTGTTTCACGAGCTGGCGCACCAGGTGGCGTATGTGGGTGATGACACCATGTTCAACGAGTCTTACGCCACGGCGGTGGAGCGCCTGGGCGTAGCGCGCTGGCTGGCGCAGGCCGATGAAGCGGCGCGACGCGAATACGCTGCCTTGCACGCGCGCCGGCAGGCATTTGGCGCGCTGTCGCGCCACACACGCGATGCGCTGGGTGCGCTGTATGCGCAGCATCAGGCAGGTGCCCTGGACGGGCACGCACTGGCCACGCGCAAGGCCCAGGCCATGGCACGGTTCCGGCAGGACTACGCGCAGCTCAAGGCCGATTGGGCCAAGGCCGGCACCCCGTTCAATGGCTACGACGCCTGGGTCAACCAGGCCAACAACGCTTTTTTTGCCATACAGGCCGCGTATGACGAGCTGGTGCCGGGCTTCGAAGCCCTGTTTGCCCAGGGCGGCGGCGACTGGCCGCGCTTTCACGCTGCCGTGCGCGAACTGGCGCGCCAGCCACGCGAGCAGCGGCGCCAACGCCTGCGGGCACTGGCTGGCGGCGTCGCACCCTGAGCAAACCCTGCCAGTCCACCGGCAATTGCTATGTTTTAAGCAGCTTAAAACCCTTGGTAGAAGCGCGCAAACAGCCTTTTTAGCCAATCAAAACCTGTTCACACTATTTTTGCCCGTGCGAACGGAGTGACAGGGGCCGTTGGCCGCGTGGCCAAGACTCGCTGGGGGTCTGCCGTGGCTGAGATCAGTAGCAGATGCTGTTGTTGCTGCCCATGCGCACCTTGGCGGGCATGGCCACGCCGGAGACGAAGATGGGCTTGAGCTGCTCGCGGGTGCGGATGTCGTAGGGAATAATGTGCGGCGGCCCTTCGTCCAGCGTGACCAAGGCGGTTTTGCTGTCGCCGGTGACCCAGATGTTGGTGACTTCGGGGACGAAGCGGTAGTGCTTGCGGTCGGCCGGGTCGGTGAAGGACTGAAAGGTCAGCCCCTTGTCGCCGCCCAGCACCCAGGTGCTTTCCAGCCAGCCGCTGCGGATGATGCGGGGCGAAAAATCGACGGTGAAGCGCTCGGGCTTGTCCGGGTTTTGCGCCAGGTTGAAGTGCACCATGTTGCCGCTTTTGTTGCCGAAGATGACGTTCTTGGTGTAGGCGTCGATGTAGGGGGTGAGCATGGGCTTGTAGGTGTTGCCCGTGCTGCGCATGTTGCCGGTGCTGATGAGCTTGTCGCTTTCAGGAAAGTAGATGAGCCCTTGCGTGCCGTCTTCGGTGGTGAAGGTGAGCAAATAGTCCTCGGGGCTGGCCACGCCGGTGTCAAAGCCGCCTTGGATGTTCAGGCGCTTGGAAAAGTCCAGCTCGCGCCAGGCAGAGTCGGCCGGGTCCTGGCCGCGCTTGTGGTAGATAAAGGGCTTTTTCTCGTCCAGCACCCAGTACGACTGGCTGAAGGAGCTGAACAGCAGGGAGTAATAGCTCTCCAGGCTGGTGTTGCGCTGGGGCGAGTCAAAGAGGCGGTCAAACACCTTGAGGCTGCCGTAGTGGTAGTCGATCAGGCCCACGCGGTCGCGCATGCCCACGGCCAGCAAGGTGGACTGGGGCACGAAGAACAGCTGGTACGTGGGCGCGGGCAGCTGCATGCGCGTGATCTGCCGCGTTTTCAGGTTCATCAGGCACAGCTCGGTGGTCTGGGGCGAGCCCACGGCCAGCATGTCGTCGTCGCGTGCCAGTTCCATGACGTGGGGGCGGATGCCGAAGTTGAGCAAGTCCACGCTTTTGCCGCTTTGCAGATCGACCACGGCAATGAAGTTGCTCATCATGTCGGCCACAAAGATGTAGCGCGTGGGCTGGTACAGCGGCGCGCTGCCTTTGCCGATGCCGAGGTCCAGACCTGCGCCGCTGGGGCTGTTGCTGCTGTTGTTGCTCCACGCCGGCTGGCCGGCCAGGCCCAGCCCGGCGGCGGCGGAGAGAAGGAAGTTGCGCCTTTGCATGTGGGTGTGCCTCTTCAAACGGTGCAAACGGTGGCCAAAAGGGCGAAGGGGTGGGTGAAAAAGCCTTTAATGGCCGTGGCCTTGGCCTTGGTTGTTGCCTTGGCCGTGGCCGTGCGCGGGCGGGTGCGCGGCGGCGCCTTGCATCAGGGCTTGAAAGGCTTTGACCTCGGCCTGGCAGCTGGCGCGGGTGTTGTCGCTGAAGTAGACGTGCAGGGTGTGGCGGCTGCCGATGGCGGGCGCCTGCGCGATGTCAAACAGCATGACGTGGTCGGCGCCTTTTTTGAACACGCGCTCGCCTTCGGGCAGCTGCAAGTCGGTCATGGGGTGCATGTGCATGACGCCGTTTTGCATGGCCATGCTGTGCAGTTCCACGCGCGGCGACAGGCCCGGCACTTCGGCCCGGCTTAGCTGCACGGGCGCGCCTTGGTGCACCAGGCGCAGGTAGGCGCCGGTCATGTTCTTGCCGGGCAGCACTTCTTGAATGACGCAGTCGTGCAGCGTGGTGTGGGCGGCTGTGGGCACCTGGGCGGGGTCTGCGGCCTGGGCCAGCAGGGGCAGGCTGAAGGAGAAGGCGGCCAGGGCCAGTTTGCGGGGAGTGGGGAACATGGCTGGGGACTCCTTTTTCAAATCAGGCCCTGGCCGCGGCTCATGCACTGGGCATAGGCGGAAAGGGCGTCGGTGTCGTCGATGATTCCGCCCTTGGTGGCAACTTGCACGCCGTCCACGAACAAGGCGGTGTAGGGCAGCCCGCGTGCGCCCAGGCGCTTGAGCAGGCCCTTGTCGGCGCTGCTGGTCTGGGGCAGGTGCTGAAGGTTCATCTTGGCAAACAGCGCGGCGATGTCGGGCGCCTTGTCGCCCAGGTTGAGGGTGTGCACGCGCAGCTGCTTTTGGCTGGCGGCCAGCTGATCGAGCAAGGGCAGCTCCACCCGGCAGGGGGCGCACCACAGGGCCCAGACGTTGAGCAGCGTGACCTTGTCTGCCGGCGGCTGGGCCAGCACGTCTTTCAGCGCCAGGGGCTGGGCCACGGGGGCAAAGCCCGGGGGCAAGGGGCAGGCGCTGGCGGCGGGCTGGGCAGCGGCGGCGGTCTTGATGAAGGGGGAGGCGCTGGCTTGGGGGGAGGCTTGAGGGGCTGCTTTGGGGTTGCTTGGGGGAGTAGCCTTGGGGGCGGGGCCCAGCACCTTGTTCAGGGCCTCGGTCAGCCCTTCGGCGCCGATCTGGTAGTCGTACACGTCCAGCAGCTTGCGGTCGGGGCCGATCAGGTAGATCAGCGCGCTGTGATAGACGCTGTAGCGCATGCCTTTTTGGGGCTGGCTGATTTTTTTGCCGTCCTGGCGGTAGCCAAAGGTGGCGCCCAGCTGCTGGGCCAGCGCTTCAATGTCTTTCATCTCGCCGGTCAAGCCGGCAATGCGCTTGTCAAAGTGCCCGGTGTATTCGGCCAGGCGGGCGGCATCGTCGTTGACGGGGTCGATGGTGACGAAGATGGGCTGGATGGCGTCAGGGTTGTCAATGGCCTGCATGGCCTGGCCGTATTCGTACAGCGTGGTGGGGCAAATGTCGGGGCAGGTGGTGTAGCCAATGGTCAGCAGCAGGTATTTGCCGGGGTAGCTTTTTTCAGTGACGGGGCCTTGGGCATCGCGCAGTGAAAAGCTGATGTCGCGCGCTAAGCCGGCGGCAGCGGCTGCGCCAGCGCACAGGCTCAATACGCAAAGGCAGCACAGGGAAAGCCATTTTCTGAACATGGCTGAATCTCCTCGAAAAGCGCTGGCGTGGCGGTTTTTAAAATTGCTTTCCATGACCAATTTCAAACAGGCATCAAATAAATACCGTTTTAAAAATCGATTTTTTGTGAAAACCCAGCGCCGCAAGGTTTGAAGAAAATGCCGTGCCGAACAGGCCAGCGAGGCATGAAGCCAATGGCTTTGCAGTTCGCCCACCGCCTGCCTGCGCGGGCGGTGGGTTTTTTCAGGGCGGACGCTTTATGGGCCGCTTACTTCTTGGCCGGTGCGGCATCAGCGGGCGCGGGGGTGGGGGCGCCTTTCATGTCGCGCGGGGCCACCAGCTGCTCCATGATGTTGTTGTCCCACTTGCCATCCACCTTGACCTGTGCCAGCGCGCCCAGCTGCACGGCTTCGATCAGGTTGTGGTTCAGGTACACGTACACGCCAGGCATCTTGAAGGTGTACATGGCTGCGCCGGTGGAGCCGCCGGCGATCATCCAGGTTTCCAGATCCTGGGCGGGGGCATCGGCCAGGTTGCCGCGTTCCCACACGTATTCGCCGTGGCCGCCGATCAGGTGCGGGAAGGATTGGCGGTTGGCCTGCGAGTGGTAGAACATCACCGTCTCGCCCACCTTGGCCGTCATGGCGTTTTCGCCGGTGTAGGCGCCTTTGCGGTCACCAAACACCACGTGCGTGGGGATCAGCTTGGACATCACTTCCAGGTCCTCGGCCATGGATTCCACCGGGCTGGCGTAGCGCTTGTATTTGCCCGAGGCGTCCTTGGGCAGGTAAAAGTCCTGCTCGCCAATGTAGTAGGCCTTGTCGTATTTCAGCGGCTTGCCGTTCTTGTCTTTCAGGCCACCCTTGGGCAGCACGGTGATGGCGCCGTTCATGCCCTTGACCACGTGCCAGGGGATCATGGTGCCGCCCGGGGCGCAGTGGTAGACAAAGGTGCCGGGCTTGGTGGCTTGCCAGCGCACCACCACTTCCTGCCCGGGCGCCACGTGGGTCAGCTCGCCAGCGCCCAGCGCGCCCGTGGAAGCGTGAAAGTCGATGTTGTGCACCAGCTGGTTCTTGGACAGGTTTTTCAGCGTCAGCTCCACGTAGTCGCCTTCGTGCACGATGATCATGGGGCCAGGCACGCTGCCGTTGAAGGCAAAAACCCAGTGGAAGACGCCGGGCTCGACCTCGACTTCTTTTTCTTCCACGTACATCTCGACCTGCACGACGCGGGGGGCAGCGGGCGAGTCCAGGCTGTGCTCGGGCACGTGGGGCGGCGCCACCAGTTTTTGCGTCACGCGCTGGAGTTTGGCGATGTCGGGCGAAGCCTTGATGACTTCGTAGCCGGGCAGACCACCCGTGGTGCTGACCACCGGGTCAGCGGCAAAAGCAGGCAATCCCAGTACGCAGGCACTGGCGGCCACGCACAGCAGAGATTTGCGCAGAATGGACGGTTGCATGTTTCAGACTCCTATTGTCGATAAAGTCGTGCGCGGAAATATTCTTTTGGCAGGTGTTTTTGCTTACGCTGCCAAAAAAGCGTCACCACCGATATTTATCAGGAGTCTGAAAATCTATAATTGATACAAGTTAATTTTCAAGGAATGCACACATTTGTGCGCCCTGCGGCAAAGGACAGCCGCCTCGTTGAGCGCTTGCACAGTGGCTCGGGCACAACCCGCCTGAGCGTGGTTCGCGCGCCTGCGGCGCAACCGCACGGCCTAGGGCGTGTTCACACTGTTTTTGCCAGTGCGAACGGGGTGAACACGCCCTAGG
>JAUNHQ010000052.1 GCA_030535425.1 Pseudomonadota bacterium
GCTCTGTTCTTCGCCGCTTGGTATCTGTTTCCTGAAATTCTGACGAGCAAGCTAGCGACCATGCTGACGTCAACGCCAGCGCTGGTGCTGAGCCTTGGGCTGCTTGTGCTGAGAAAACTAGGCGCTCTTTCTGGTACAGGGCTCAATGAACGCGAGGTCAACCGCTTGATGTGGAAAAAGGCTGAGGCACGCTATCGGCTTTACCGCATGGGCGGATTTGCCCTCATCACGTTGGTTGCTTTGTCTTTCATTTTTGCCAAGGACTTTCAGGCATCAAGCCCGCTACTGGCCGCATTGACGGGCGCGCTGGTTGGTTTGATGTTTCAATACCTGATTGTTTTGCTCAAGTGGCTGGAGCAAGTCTCGGCTTTCCGGGATGAGCAGGAGCGGCTCGCAACCATTGCCAAGCAAAGAGAGTCAACCTTGAAAGCACTTGGCATTTGAAATCGCCAACCCAAGGAGACCACCCTCGCGGTGGCCTTTTTGCTTTCGTCTTCTAAAACGCTTTATTCAGCCCCCGCGCCCCGCGCGCGGCACAGTGCCTGCATGGCCGTCACCCATGCAGACCGGGGCAATCACTGCGCGAGCTGCGCACACTTTTCCCGCGAGCGCTCGCACCTGTCCCACCTGGGTTTCGGCCACTGCCTGCACATGCCTGAGTGGCGCGCCATAGGCGCGCAGGCGGTGTGCAGTTTTTTCCCGCAACGCTGGAGCCCTGGACGTGTCTCAACTGCTCAAATCCCCCCTGTTTCGCTGGCGCATGACGGATTGGCTGATCGTGGCGCTGGCGCTGGCCGCGCTGGTGTGGCTGATGGCGCCGCAGCAGCTGCCGGTGTCGGTTTACAAGCTGAGCCTGCTGACGATGGCGGCGGTGGCGGGTTATTGGATTGACCGCAGCCTGTTTCCCTACGCGCGGCCAGACAGCTTTTTGGCTGACGAGCCGCTACAGGATGAGCCTCCGCGCCCGCAGGCTGAGTGCGGCACGGACGATGTGTGCACGCTGGCGGTGGCCAGCGATGCCAGCCCGCGCCTGATGGCGGCGGCCATGCTGCGCCGGGCGATCATTGTGGCGGCGGCCATGCTGGCGGTGGGGCTGGGGGCGTGATGGTGCGCTGGTTGATGGCGCTGGCCTTGGCCCTGGCCTTGCCCGCGCTGGCCCAGGCGCCTGCCCAGGCTGCGCGCTACCAGCGCGAGCTGCTGCGCCAAGCACACGCGCAGTGGGGGCTGGATGCGCCGGTGGCGGCGTTGGCGGCGCAGGTGCACCAGGAAAGCGGCTGGCGGCCGGAGGCGGTGAGCCGCGTGGGCGCGCGCGGGCTGGCGCAGTTCATGCCGGGCACGGCGCGCTGGTGGTGCGAGCGCACGGGCACGGTGGCTGATGCCTGCCTGCCGCACAACCCCACTTGGGCGCTGCGGGCCATGGTGGGTTACGACAAATACCTGTTTGAGCGCACGCCGCTGCATATGAGCGACTTTGATCGCCTGTGGCTGGCGCTGCGCGCCTACAACGGCGGGCTGGGCCATTGGCAGGCAGAGGCGCGCGCTACGGGCCTGCGCCAGCCCACGCGCGCGCAGATTGACGCGGCCTGCGGGCAGGCCCGCCGCCACCCGGTGCACTGCGCCGAAAACCTGGGATACCCGCGCCGCATTTTGCTGGTGCTGCAGCCGCGCTATGCGGGCTGGGGGCCGGTGTGGGGCGCGCTTTGAAAGGAGCATGAGAAATGAACGACAGCACCACCACACCGCGCGTGCGCCCTGAAGACGTTGAGGCAGCCATTGCCAGCGAGCATTACTTCACTGCGCTCGATGGGCGGGCGGGCGCGATTGCGGCAGGAGCGTATGCGGGGCGTGAGAAGCCGGCAGATAGTGGGTCTGACCTTGGGCCGCTGGGCTTGCTGACCTTTTGCGTGCTTGTGTTGCGCAATGGTTTCACGGTTGTGGGGAAAAGCGCCTGCGCGTCCCCGGAATACTTCGACGCTGGCATCGGGCGCAAAGTCGCGCGCGAAAACGCCATTCAAGAGGTGTGGCCTTTTCTGGCCTACGCCTTGCGCGACAGGTTGGCGGGGCATTCATGAGCCGCCCCGCCATTGCCCTGCTGGCTTTTCTGCTGGCGCTGGCTGCTGGCGCCGTGGGTTTTTGGCGCGGCGATCTGGCCGGCCAGGCCAAGGCCCGCGCCGCGCAAGACGCGCAAACCGTGCAGCAGCTCACGCGCGTGCTGGACGAGCACCAGGCGCTGGTCAAGCAGGCCCAGGAGGCCAGCCAGGCGCTGCGCCGCGCGGCGGCTGCGCGGGCGCAGGCCGATTCAAAAACCACCCAGGAGTTGATTCATGCCCTTGCCCAAACGGCTGATACCCGCGCTGGCTGCGTGCTGCCTGCTGGCGTCGTGCGCCAGCTCGACGCCGCGCGTGAGCGCGCCGCCGCCGCCGCTGCCAGCGGCCTTGCTGGCGCTGTGCCCGCCGCCGCCGGAAAGCTCGGGCGCTGAGATGGACGCGCTGGCGCTGGACTACAAGCGCACGCTGGATGCCTACGGCCACTGCGCGGGCCTGCATGCGGAGCTGGTGCAGGCGCTGGAGCAAGGAGGCGGCAAATGACGCTGGATATGGAAATGGTCAAGGTGTTTTTGCAGGTGCTGGGCACGCTGGTGCTGCCGCTGGCAGGCATTGTGTACACCTGGGTGGCCACGCGCGACAAGGACAACAGCATGCACATCAAGGCGGTGGAGGCCACGCTGAATGACGCGATTGCGCGCCATCAAAGCCGCATTGAGCAGCTGGAGGTCAGCATGCGGCACTTGCCGCGCGCTGATGAGTTCTCGGACATGAAGGGCGAGATGCGGGCCATGCAGACTGCGCAGGAGGCCCTGCTGCGCGATGTCACGGCCACGCGCACCGCCGTCACGCGGATCGAGAACTTTTTGATGGAGGGCAAGCGTTGATGAGCGCACCTGACTTTGCAACGCACCTGTCGGAAGACCGGCGCTTGGTGCTGCTGCGCATTTTGGCGGAGATGCCTGGCTACCGCTCCAACAGCAGCGTTTTGCGCACGCTGCTTGAGCGCTGGGGCCATACGCCCAGCCGCGATCAGGTGGTGGGTGATCTTGTGTGGCTGCAAGAGCAGGGTTTGCTCAGCGGCGAGCAGCTCGGCTCGGTGCTGGTGGCTACCCTGACCGAGCGCGGTCACGATGTGGCCACGGGCCGCGCGCGCGTGCCTGGCGTGGCCCGGCCGGGGGCGTGAGTCATGGGGCGCAAGTCCAGCGTGGATAGGCTGCCGCCACAGGTCAAGGCGCACTTGAACCGGCGTTTGCGGGAGGGGCGGCTGACGCTTGATGAACTGATTGCCGATCTGCGCAAAGCCTTTCCTGAGCAGGCGGGCCAGGGTGAATTGCCCAGCCGCTCGGCGCTGCACCGGCATTCTGTGTCGGTGCGGGAGATCGTGGCCCACGAGCGTGAAATGCAAGTGGCCGCCGAGGCGCTGGTGGGCGAGCTGGGCGAGGATTTCGACGCCAAGAGCGGCGCGCTGCTGGCGCAGGCTGTGACCACGCTGGCCAGCAAGCGAGCGCTGCAAGAGGTTGAGCGCGCGCGCGATGGGCAGACACTGGACATCAGCGATGTGCTTGACCTAGCCCGCGCGGCCAAGGTGGCCCAAGAGGCGCGCAGCCTGAACTGGCGCGAGCGCCGAGCCGTTGCCGAAGAGGCCAAAAGGAAGCTGTTGCAAGAGCAGCGCGCCAAGCTGGACGAGCTGGGCAAAGCTGGCGAGGTGCCGCCCGAGGTGCTGGCGCGGGTAATCAAGGCGGCGTATGACCTCTAAAGCCCCCAGCCCGCCCGCCATGCAGCCTGCTTTGCAGCTGCACCCCTACCAGCGCCGCTGGGTGCAGGACGATGCGCGCTTCAAGATTGCCATGTTTGCCCGCCAGTGCGGCAAAACCTTTACCAGCACGCTGGAGCTGGTGCTGGACTGCCTGCGCGCCGAAAGCCAGGGCGGGCGGCGGCGCTGGGTGATTCTGAGCCGTGGCGAGCGCCAGGCGCGCGAGGCCATGAACGAGGGCGTGAAGCTGCACCTGCGGGCGATGCGGGCGGGCTTTGAAGAGTACGAGACCCCTTTTGACGCCAGCGTGCGCAGCCTGGAAGTGGAGCTGCCAGGCGGCAGCAAGATCACGGCGCTGCCGGCCAATCCGGACACGGCGCGGGGCTTTTCGGCCAATGTGCTGTTGGACGAGTTTGCGTTTCACCAGGACAGCCGGGCAATTTGGCGGGCGCTGTTCCCCGTGATCTCCAAGCCCGGCCTGAAGCTGCGCGTGATCAGCACGCCCAATGGCAAGGGCAACAAGTTTTATGAGCTGATGACTGGGCAGGACGACGGCTGGAGCCGGCACAGCACCGACATTTACCAGGCCGTGGCCGATGGCCTGCCGCGCGACATTGAGGAGCTGCGCCGGGGCGCGGGCGATGCCGATTTGTGGGCGCAGGAATTCGAGCTGAAGTGGCTGGACGAGGCCAGCGCCTGGCTGCCCTACGAGCTGATTGCCTCTTGCGAGCACGAAGCTGCCGGAGCGCCCGAGCACTACCAGGGCGGCCCCTGCTTTGTGGGCGTGGACATTGCCGCGCGCAATGACTTGTTCGTGATCTGGGTGGTCGAGCAAGTGGGCGATGTGTTCTGGACGCGCGAGATCATTGAGCGCCGCCGCGCCAGCTTTGCCGAGCAGGACGAGCTGCTGGATGAGGTGTTTGCCCGCTACCGGGTGCTGCGCGCGTGCATGGACCAAACCGGCATGGGCGAAAAGCCCGTGCAAGACGCCCAGCGCCGCCACGGCTCAAGCCGCGTGGAGGGCGTGCTGTTCACCGGGCCGAACAAGCTGACGCTGGCCACTTTGGGCAAGGAGGCGTTTGAAGACCGCAAGCTGCGCATTCCCGAAGGAAATACAGCGCTGCGCGCCGACTTGCACAAGCTGAAAAAAGTGACCGGCCCCACGGGTACGCCGCGCTTTGTGGCGGAAAGCGACAGCCATGGCCACGCCGACCGCACCTGGGCCTGTTTTCTGGCGCTGAATGCGGCCAGCGGAGACAGCGGGCCGGTGCAGGTGTTCAGCCGCCGCAGGCGCGGCGCTGAAGTGCTTTTGCAGGGGTATTGAATGAGCAACGGGCTTTTCTTGAACAACGCCGAATTCGTCTCGTTTGCCGAGGCGCAGCGCCGCCTGGACGCGCAAGCGCAACGCGCGTTGGCCGGCCACGTGGCCACGCGCAGCCGCAGCCCGGACTTCATGGTGCGGGGCATGTTCTTGCCCAACCCCGACCCCATCCTGAAGAAGATGGGCAAAGACATTGAGGTGTACCGCAGCCTGCGCAGCGACGCGCACACGGGCGGCTGCATTCGCCGGCGCAAGGCGGCCGTGAAGGCGCTGGAGTGGCGCATTCAGCGCGGCAAAGCCAGCGCGCGCATGACGCGCATCGTGCAGGCGGTGTTTGACGGGCTGGACTTGGACACGCTGCTGAACCAGTTGCTGGATGCAGTGCTGTTTGGCTACCAGCCGCTGGAGGTGATCTGGCAGGCGCAGGATGGCCGCGCGCCGCTGCCCGCGCGCATCATCGGCAAACCGCCCGAGTGGTTTTTGTTTGACGACGAGGCGCGCCTGCGCTTTCGCAGCCGTGACGCCCTGATGCAGGGCGAGTTGCTGCCTGAGCGCAAGTTTTTGCTGGCGCAGCAGGAGGCCACCTACGCCAACCCTTACGGGTTTGCTGACCTTTCGATGTGCTTCTGGCCCGTGACCTTTAAGCGCGGCGGCCTGCGGTACTGGGTGAAGTTTGCCGAGAAATACGGCATGCCCTGGGCCGTGGGCAAGCAGCCGCGCAACAGCCCAAAGCCGGAGACGGAGGCGCTGCTGGACCAGCTGGAGGCGATGATTGAGGATGCCGTGGCCGTCATTCCCAACGACGCCAGTGTGGAGATGCTGCAAGCCACAGGCGCCAGCGGCAATGCCGATGCCTACCGGGAGCTGCTGATGTTTTGCCGCAGCGAGGTGGCCATTGCCCTGCTGGGCCAAAACCAGAGCACGGAGGCCGACAGCACGCACGCCAGCGCCATGGCTGGCCTGGGCGTGACCTATGAACTGCGCGACGGAGACAAGCGCCTGGTGGAGGGCGTGCTCAACACCCAGCTCATCCGCTGGATCGTGGACTTGCACGAGGGCGAGGCTGCGCCCGCGCCGTACTTTGAGCTGTGGGAGCAGGAAGAAGTCAGCAAGGCGCAGGCTGAGCGCGATGAGATTCTGGCGCGCACGGGCGTGCAATTCACGCCCGCCTACTTCAAGCGTGTGTACGAGTTGCAGGATGAGGATATTCAGGCCGTTTCACCGCCTGCCGCCGGACTGCCGCCTGCTGGCGGGGCGGCTTTTGCTGAGGGTGATGTGCAAGCGAGCCCTGCCAGTCATCTGGCCGATGCGCTGGCCCCGGCCGGGCAGCAAGTGGTGCAGGGTTGGATGCGCCGCATTGAGCGCCTGCTGGCACAGGCCAGCGACACCGGCGATTTGCAGCGCCTGATTGCCAGCGCGTTTGACGATCTTCATGAGGACGCCCTGGTGGATGTGATGCACCTGGCCATGACAGCCGCGCGCCTGGGCGGCATGGATGAAGTGCAGCGCGAGGCCGCGCAGGGCTGACGGCGATGGATGCCGAAATAGACCGCGCGCGGCTGCGTTTTGAAGAGGCCATTGCCGCCTTTGCCCAGCGCCAGCGCCTGTCGGGCACGGCGCGCTGGGATGACTTGCGCAGTGAAGAGCATTACCGCGCGTTTGCCGTGGCCGGCGCCATGAAGGCTGATTTGCTGGCCGATTTGCGCGAGGCCGTGCGCCGTGCCGTGGAAGACGGCGTGAGCCTGGAGGGCTTTCGCAAGGATTTCTGGGCCGTGGTGCAAAAGCACGGCTGGCGCGGATGGACGGGCGAGGGCACCGCCGGCGGCGAGGCCTGGCGCACCCGCGTGATTTACACCACCAACCTGCGCAAAAGCTGGGCAGCGGGCCGCTACGCGCAGATGAGCGACCCGGAGTTTGCGGCGCAGTACCCGTACTGGCAGTGGGTGCACAGCGGCCTGGCCAGTGACCCGCGCCCGCAGCACCTGGCCTGGCACGGCATGACGCTGCACCACTCAGACCCGTTCTGGCGCAGCTATTACCCGCCGCGCATTCCGCCCGACTGGGGCTGCACCTGCCGCGTCAAGGCCGTGCGCGCGCCTGCCGAGGGTGCCCAGACGCAGCCTCCGCAAGGCTGGCGCGATGGCATCAACCCTGGCGCTGGCGCGCCGCCGCAGTTCATTGGCGAGGCCATCCGGTTCATGGTGGAGCACAAGCGGGCCAGACTGCCCGTGCCGGAAGGGCGGGCGCTGGGTGAGGCGATAGCCGCGTATCAGGCCGCGCGGCAAGCCAGCACAGTAGCTGGCGCAGATGTCATTCGCCAGTTTGCCGCCACGGCGCAAGCCACGGTTGAACGCAAGCTCGCAATGCACGTAGGGCCGCTACGCAGCTCGGAGCTCATCCACGATGCTGCCGCCCGGGCCGGTCAGCCGGGCATGAACTTGAGCGGCTATGTCATCAGGCTGGACAACTCGGGCATTCAGCATGCCTTCAAGAACCATGGAAACCCAAAAACGGAGGCTAAACGCGGTCAGATCGCCATCACCGCTGATGACTTTGGCCTGATTGAGCAGATCGTGAATCAGCCAGATGCTGTCATCCCTGATGGGAAAAACGCTTCCGGCCGTGATGTGTTGCTGTTCACCAAACTTATCGGCGGCGTGGGCTATCTGGTGGCTATGGAGGTGCTGCCCGGCATGCGCGTGCTGGGCCTCAACTCCATGCGCAAGAAACCCGGCGCGTGGAACAGCCAAGAAAAAAGCGGCTGAAAGCCGCTTAAAAAAGGAAAATGCTCAAAAAACGTGCCCGGGTTTCTCACGACCTCATGCTGCAACAGCCCCCGAAGTCCTAACGTCCCAAACGGCAAGCATTACCAGGCACGCCGTCATTGTAGGAAAAGACCATGCTGACCATCAAGTACGAGGGTAAGGCTGTGCAAACCGCATTGGGCAAACTGCTGCAAGCTATCGACAGGCCGCAACCGATGCTGCACAAGATCGGCCAAGACTTGGCTGAGTCGACCATGCACCGCTTTGCCACGAGTTCAGCACCTGACGGTTCACGCTGGGCACCCAAAAGCGCTGTCACCCGCCGGGCCTACCCCTACAGCGGCGCCAAGCCACTGGTGGGTGAAACCAAGGCCCTGGCCACGACCATTCGCTACCAAGTAGCGGGGCACGCGATCATGATCGGCAGCGGACAGGAATATGCGGCAGTTCACCAGTTCGGCGCCAAAGCGGGCTCGCTTTGGCAAGGCCGCAACAAACGGGGCCGCCGCGCCAAGTCGCCCTGGGGTGACATCCCCGCCCGCCCTTACCTTGGCCTGTCAAAACAAGACGAGCAAAGCATCCTTGACATCGTGCAGGACTACCTGCGCCCGTGACGATGCGGCAGGCAACCGACCTCTTTTTTTGGTGGGTGCACCATTTGCGCCACATGCAAAACGTTTGCACAACCTATCCCGCCACCTCCCCATAAATCCCGGCCAATCCCACATTTATCGCATCAAAGCCGGTGGATTTATCTTGCCCCGGAACAAGTGGGGCAGGCCCAGGGGCACGGGGCTGCCCTGGCGCCACTGTGCCAGCGCGCTCAGGCGGCGCAGGCTGCGCAGCCAGTCGGCAGGACCGTCGGCGGCCAGGATGCCGGCTTGCGCGCCGGCGTTGGCCTTGATGGCGGTGCCGCGCCGGTCAAACAGCACGGCGCCGCTGCTGGCGGCGGCGCTCAGGCGGTTGAGCGAGACGTCCAGCAGGCGGTAGCGGCGCTCCAGCTCGTCCAGGGCCAGGCGGCTTTCGATGCGTTTGGCGGTGGTGACGGCCAGGGCCAGGCTTTGGGGGCTGAAGGTGCTGGACAGGCCCGAGACGTCGACGGCGCCCAGGATGTCGCCGTCGGTGGGGTGGCGCACCACGGTGGCGGCGCAGGTCCAGCGCTTGATGCCGGCGCAAAAGTGTTCGGCAGAGTGGATTTGCACCGGCTCGCCCACTTCCAGCGCGGTGCCAATGGCGTTGGTGCCGCACAGCGCTTCGCTCCAGCGCGCGCCGGGCATGAGGTGGATGCCGCTGGCGGCGTCTTGCACGCTGTGATCGCCCTCGGAGGCCAGGATGGTGCCGCTGGCGTCGGCCAGGATCATGATGGAGCCGGTTTCCGACAGGTAATCGCGCGCTAAGGCCATGATGGGGGCGCTGGCCTGCACCATGTCGTGCTGCTGCTCGTGCAGCTGCGCCAGGCTGTCGGGCGAGATCAGGTCAGGGGCCTTGTCGCGGTTGGGGTCCACCTGCGCGTCCAGACAGCGGCGCCAGGAGTGGCCGATGAGGCTGCGTAACTGGCTGGCGGCGTGGGTGTCGCCGCGCAGCACCGATTCCCATGCGCGGTGGACGGTGAGTTCCTGCAAGGCGGCGGGGTAGCTGATCTCCTGAGCCATGGCGTTTGTCTCCTGAACGCGGCTTGGGTCTTCTGGCCTGGCCCCGGCGCGCGGCATGCTTTTCAGGTGCGGCAGGCAGGGGCGCACGCGCGGGGCTGTCATCGGGGGGTCGGGGCATTCTAGAAAGCGCCTGTGCGCGGGGACAACAGGGCAAGCCCGGAGAAAAATGGCTCCGACGGCGTGGGCGGGGCCAAAAGCGTCCGGCATCCGGACGCTGTGCGCCCGAATGTGTGACGACTTGCAAGAAAACACCCCGGGCCGTCCGGCGCCGGGGTGAAGGCGCGCCTGGTTTTGTTTCAGGCGCGCGAGACAGGCACGGGGGCCTGAGCCAGCTCTTTAGCTGGCCCGTGAGGGGTTTTGTGCGGGGGCCCGTGCGGGCAGGGGCAGCTTGACCCACTCTTTGTAGAAGGTGTCGATGTCCGGCTCGAAGTCGTGCAGCACGGGGTACCAGGGGGTGGGCGCTTCCACGTCGTGCATGCAGCCGCATTGCGGGCAGTAGTACTCGCGGTAGACCTGCCAGCTGGTGTCGGGCGACATGAGGTCGGGGTAGACCTCGCCCATGGCATCCTTGGTGTCGCGCACGTAGATGTTGGCGTGCAGCTTCCAGTTGTCCTGGTAGCCGCAGAACACGTGGCCGCAGTCGCACTGGGTGACCCATTGGTTGGTTTTTTCCTGGCGCACGATGTACAGGTGCGGCCCCAGGGGCAGCACGATCTGGTCTTTCAGCCCGGTCTTGGCTTGCAGGGCCTTGATGTACATCTGAAAGCGTTCATGGTCTTTGGGCATGGACAGCATGCGCAGCGTGGTGTCCCAGTCCAGGCGGCCATCGACCATGTGGTTGATCTGCTCTTGGGTGTAGGTGCTCATGATTGACAAGTCTCCAATGTGTTTGTGGGTGTTTTAGGCTGCTAGCGCTTGTCCATCAAGCGCTAGCAGCTATTTTTTTAATAGCAATCACTCCTCGACCAGGGTGACGACCTTGACGTCGGGCATCTTGGACAGGTCCATGCGGAACTTGGCGCCGTAGCTGGGCACGCCCAGCTCGGTTTCGTCGATGCTCCATTCGGGCGGCAAGGTCCAGAAGCTGCGGAACTGCTCGAGGAACTTGGCCGACTGGCCGAAGCTGCTGGCGTACATGTGCTGCACCTGCACCGAGGCGTCCTTGCGCAGGATGCGCTCGCGCTCTTGCTTCATCCACTGCTTGACGGGCTGGCTGCGGGCCACGCGCTCCTTGCGCATGTCGGCGCGGCGGCGGGCCGTGGCTTGGGCGTCGACATGCCACACGCCTTTTTCGTCCTGGCTGACGACGGCGCCGTAGACCTTCTCGGCGAACTCGGGCAGCAGCACCTGGCCGTTGAGGTCAGCGGCGATGGCTTCGGTTTCGCGGTCGATGGGGTCGCCAAAGCCCGGGCCGCCGCGCAGGTAGTTCAGGTACAGGTCGTAGTTGTCGTAGCAGTCTTCGGTGGTCATGCACTGCTGGTCGCGCTTGACCTGGGCCGAGCGGCTGATGTGCTTTTCGTACAGGCCTTCGTCGGGGTTGCCGTCGCCGCCCAGCGGCAGGCTCTGGCCCTTGGCGATGCGCTCTTTCAGCCCGGTCTTGTGGGCCTCGAAGCGGTAGCCCGCGCCCGAGGGGTAGCCGCCCATCATGCCCCAGTCGCTGTTCATGTAGCCGTTGCCCATGAAGAACATGGTCCAGTCCTGCGCCTTCCAGACCATGCGCAGCGATTCAAAGCCCGAGCCACCCCGGTATTTGCCGTAGCCGGCGGAGTTGATCTTGATGTTGCGCCCCATGTAGAGCAGGGGCTCGGCCATTTCCCAGATTTCGATGTCACCCATGTCGCCTTCGGGGTTCCAGATGGCGGCGGCGTGGTTCAACCCGTCCTTGATGGCGCAGGCGCCCGTGCCGCAGCTGGAGGACTCGAAGCTGTTGACGGCGTGGATCTCGCCTTCCTGGTTGATGCCGCCGCCTTGCAGCCAGTTGCTGGTGTTGGCGTTGCCGGCGTTGACTTCTTCCAGATAGCCGCGCGAGAAGTAGCCCTGGCCCAGCCCGCGCCACAGCGCCGACCAGCCCGAGACCAGGAAGTGCCAGGCATAGGCATGGCCCGTGCGCCGGTCATCGGGGTTGCACCACGAGCCTTTGGGCAGGCGGAACTCGGTGCCGTAGTAGGCGCCGTCGTTGATGCGCTGTGTGGGCACCAGGGTCTGGCACATCATCACCCAGATGCCGCTGGTGAAGGCCACCTGGTGCGCGTTGAAGGTGTGCCAGCCCCAGCGGTTGCAGCCCTCGAAGTCCAGCCGCCAGCTGCCGTCGCCGCGGATGGTCATCTCGCAGGGCGAGTGCATGATGGAGTCGAGCTTGGCAAAGGCGTTGGAGGTCTGCACATCCGGGTGCTTGTAGGGCACGTCCACGAAGGCGACCTTGCGGTACACGCCCGGCAGCGTCATGGCCTTGATGCGCGTTTGCAGGCCGCGGCGGCCTTCCTCGATCACCTCGAAGGCGAACTTCAGGTAGGCGTCGATGCCTTCTTCGGCAATGACCTCTTCCACCAGATCGCGGATCATGTGGCAGCCGGCGATGCGGGTTTTCTCGTCCAGTATCCAGTACTTGGGCGTGCGCACGCTGCGCTGGCTCTCGTGCAGCCAGTCGCGCAGAGGCTGATCGTTCACGCCGGTCTTGCGGCAGGTGATCATGTAGCCGTCGCCAAAGCGCTGGGCCTGGCCGGTGGACATGCTCCCCGGGGTGACGGCGCCGGTGTCGATGACGTGCGTGACGCCGCCCACCCAGCCGATGAGCTTGCCTTCGTGGAAGATGGGCACGATGGTGGCAATGTCACAGGGGTGCACGTTGCCGATGGCGCAGTCGTTGTTGGTGAACATGTCGCCGGGGTGGATGCCGGGATTGGTTTCCCAGTCGTTTTCGATCATGTACTTGATGGCCGCGCCCATGGTGCCCACGTGGATGATGATGCCGGTGCTGGTGAGCACGCAGTCGCCCGCGGCGTTGTAGAGCGTGAAGCACAGCTCGCCTTCTTGCTCCACGATGGGGCTGGCGGCGATTTTCTTGGCCGTCTCGCGCGCGTGCACCAGGCCGCCGCGCAGCTTGGAAAAGAGCTTTTCGTACTGGATCGGGTCTTTCTCGCGCAGCTCGAGCTTGCGCAGGCCGTTGTAGTGGCCGGTGTTGGCGGTGCGCTCCAGAATGCCGTCGCGGTATTGCTTGAGGGTCTGGCCGGTGCCCAGCAGGTCGGCAAACGGCTGGTTGACGTGAAGCGGTGCGTTCATGGTCTCTGGTCTCCTGATGCTGTGTGTGGCGGGGTCAGTGGGTGGATTTCTTCTGCGTTTCGCGCAGGTGGAACAGGCGGTGCTTGTCCAGCGTGGTGGCAAAGCCCGATGGCACGACGAAGGTGGTGGCGTCGGATTCGATGATGGCCGGGCCGGTGATTTCGTTGCCGGGCTTGAGCGATTCCATCTTCCAGATCACCGCGTCCTGCCACTTCTTGTGGCGGTAGAACTTGCGCGTGCCCAGCTTGGCCTCGGGCGGCGGGGTCTTGCCGCCATCGGGGTCTTCGGGCAGCACGGGTTTTTGCGTGGCCACGGTGCCGCGCATGATGACGCCGGTGACGGAAAAGCCCAGCTCGGGCGAGCGCGCGGCGCTGGCGTACACGCGGGCGTAGGTGTCCTCAAAGGCCTCCACCATCTTGTCCCAGTCGCCTTCGCTGCGGGCCTGGTGCACGGGGGAGATGATCTCCAGGTCGTTGAGCTGGCCCATGTACTGCATGCGAAAACCCGGGCGCAGGATCACGTCCTTGGCGTCAAAGCCGTTGATCTTGAACTCCTCGATCACCTTGGCGGCCAGCTCTTCCCAGCCCTGCTGAATGGCGCGCGCGGCCTCGCGCTTGTCTTCGGCCGAGCCGTTTTGCGGCACGGCCAGGTCCACCGACTTGTCGTAGCGGTACTCGAAGTCGGCGCAGGCGCAGCCAAAGGCGGAAAAGCCTGCCGCCCAGGCGGGCACCACCACGTCCTTGAAGCCCAGCCCCTCGGTGTAGCCATAGGTGTGCACGGGGCCTGCGCCGCCGTAGCTGAAGCACACGAAGTCGGTGGGGCTGTAGCCCTTGGCCGCCACGTTGGAGCGCAGGTATTCGCGCAGCTGCAAGTCCAGCAGCTCGATCACGCCGGCGGCGGCGTCTTCCACCGACAGCCCCAGCGGCTCGGCAATTTGCGCCTTGATGTGCTGGCGCGCGCGCTCCACATCCAGCTTGATGGCGCCGCCCAGGAAGTTGTCGGGGTTCAGATAGCCCAGCACCACGTGGCAGTCGGACACGGACACCGTGTCCAGCCCGCTGTCGGCCCAGCAGGTGCCCACGCGGTAGCCGGCCGAGTCAGGCCCGAGCTTGATGGAGTTGCTGTACGGGTCAATGCGCACGAACGAGCCCGCGCCCGCGCCCACCGAGTCCATGGTCACCAGCGGCAGCGACAGCACCAGGCGCGCCATGTCCGGGTCGGAGGCAATGGCGAAGTTGCCCTTGGTGATCAGCGCCATGTCAAACGAGGTGCCGCCAATGTCGCTGCACGCGATGTTGTCGTAGCCCAGCGCCTCGCCCAGCAGCTTGGAGCCGATCACCCCGCCAATGGGGCCGGAGACGATGGTGCGCGCCAGCTCGGAGGCTTTCCAGGAAATGGTGCCGCCGTGCGTGGCCATCACGCGCAGATCGAACTTGGCGCCGTGCTTTTTGAAGCGATCGCTCACCTTCTTGAGCGTCTGGCGCGAAGGCTCTGCGGCATACGCCTCCAGGATGGTGGTGTTCATGCGGTGGCTTTCCTTGCGCGCGGGGTAGTAATCCACGCTGGCAAACACCGGCAAGTCCTGGCCCAGCTTTTTCAGCTCGTCTTTCACGATGTCGCGCGCCTGGCGCTCGCTGGCGCCGTTCTTGTGCGATTGCAGCAGGCAGATCACGATGGCCTTGCTGCCCGCTTCCACCAGCTCGCGCGTGGCCTGGCGCACGTCGGCCTCGCGCAGCGGAATGACGATCTCGCCCTGCACGTCGGTGCGCTCGGTCACCCCGCGCGTGCGCGCGAGCGGCACCAGCGGCGCGTCGTAGCGGTGGGTGTTCAGGTGAATGCGCTCTTCCAGCGCATAGCCCAGATAGCTTTGAATGGCGCGGCCCATGCTGTGCACATGCTCAAAGCCCTTGTTGCAGATCAGGCCCACTTCCAGCCCCTTGCGCTGCACCACGCGGTTGAGCATGGCGGTGCCGCTGTACACGCAGGTCACCAGCTCGGGGTACACGTCGTCCACGCCACGGCTCCAGTGGGCCAGCGCGTCTTCGGACGAGTTGAAGATGGCCAGCGATTCATCGGCCGGATTGCTCTGCGCCTTGCCGACGACAAAGCGCCCGTCCTCGCGGACGAAGAAGGTGTCGGTCATGGTGCCGCCAGCGTCGATGCCAAGCACCTGGACTTTCGATTGCGCGGTTTGCACGGTGTTGTCTCCTTGTTCAATCGTGGTGGATGTCGCGGCCTGACGCCGGGCCGCTGCGGGGCGGCTGTTGGCGGCCGCCCGCGCAGCGTTTTGTGCGAAAACCATGCCAACGGCTGCGCACGGCGGATCGGGGTGCAAACGCCTGTCAAAAACCGGGATTACCCTGTGCTGCACCGCCGCATGGGCGGCCGGGGCGCGTTGGAAGCGTCTGGTGTGCGGGCGTTGCGAATCCGGACGCCGGCCTTGTTACGCTTGCCCCACCGGGCCGACCGGCCCGCCAGAACGTGAAAGAGAGGGTGTTTGTCTTGAACTGGCAGGAGATTTCGTTTTCGCAGCCCTGGGTGCAGGCGGCTTTGGGATTGGCGGCGCTGGCGCTGGTGTCGCTGCTGGCGCAGTGGCTGGCGCGGCACGTGCTGGCGGTGGGGCTGGCGCGGCTGGGGCATGGCACGAATGCGGGGCTGGCGCGGGTGCTGCTGCACCCGCAGGTGCTGGCCCGCGCGGCGCAGGTGGCGCCTACGCTGGTGGTGCAGCTGGGCATTGGCCTGGTGCCGCAGCTGCCGACTGCTGCGGCCACGGTGATTGGCAACGTGGCGGCGGCGCTGACGGTGCTGTGCGTGGCGCGCACGCTGCTGATGGTGCTGAATGCGGTGCTGGGCGAGCACGCCCGGCGCCACGGCGCAGACGGCAGTGCGCAGACGCGCTCGATCAAGGCCTATGTGCAGCTGGGGCAGATCGTGGTGGCGGTGGCGGCGGTGGTCATCATGATCGCGGCGCTGGCGGACAAGTCGCCGCTGATCGTGCTGTCGGGCTTTGGCGCCATGTCGGCGGTGCTGATGCTGATTTTTCAGGACACCATCAAGTCCTTCACGGCGGGCTTGCAGATCGAGAGCAACGACATGCTGCGCGTGGGCGACTGGATCGAGATGCCGCAGGCGGGCGCCGATGGCGACGTGATCGACATTGCGCTGAACACGGTGAAGGTGCAGAACTGGGACAAGACCATCGTCACCATTCCCACCTGGAAGCTGATGAGCGAGAGCTTTCGCAACTGGCGCGGCATGAGCGAGTCAGGCGGGCGGCGCATCAAGCGCACGCTGATGATTGACACGGGCAGCGTGCATTTCCTGAGCGACGAGCAGATCGGGCGGCTGGGGCAGATTGCGCTGATTGCCGACTATGTGCAGGGCAAGAGCGAGGCGGTGCAGCACACGCGCCGCCAGCGCGCCAGCGAGCTGGGCGAGGCGCTGGCCAGCGTGCCGGCCAACCAGCGGCGGCTGACCAATCTGGGCACCTTCCGCGCCTATGCGCTGGCGTATCTGCGCGCGCACCCGGGCATTCACCAGCAGATGACGCTGATGGTGCGCATGATGCAGCCCACGCCCGAGGGGGTGCCGATGGAGCTGTACTGCTTTACCAACGACACGGGCTGGGTGGCGTATGAGGGCATTCAGGCCGACATCTTTGACCACCTGCTGGCCATCTTGCCGGAGTTTGGCTTGCGCGCCTTTCAGGTGCCGGGCGGCAGCGACATGGCGGCGCTGGCCCAGGCGCTGCGCCCGGCGCAGCCGGCCAAGGCTTGATTCCATTTCCCTGTCAAAACGACAACTTTGTCGCTCGGCCTTGGCCTGTGCCACAGCACTGTCTGCGGCCACGCTTGGCGTTTCGCTCTGATCTGGAAATGGAATGAGGCGTGTGAATGAAAAAGGCCGATCGCGCGCGGCTGGTGCGGGTTTATAGCTATTTATTTTGTAGCTATTGACCGGGTGGGCCGCGCCGGGTGCATCAGGTGCGCTGCTCGGTCTGGCGCACGATCAGCGCCACGGGGATCAGGCCCACGGCGACGATGGCCAGGGCGGGCACGGCGGCGTTTTCCCACATGGATTCGGCGGTGAGCTGGAAGATGCGCACGGCCAGCGTGTCCCAGCCGTAGCTGCGGGTCATCAGGGTGATGGGCATTTCTTTCATCACGTCCACCATCACCATCAAAAAGGCGGTGAGCAGGCCGCCGCGCAGCATGGGCAGGTACAGGCGTGTGAGCAGCGCCCAGGTGCGCAGGCCCAGGGTGCGGGCGGTTTCTTCCTGGCTGCGGGTGATGCGCTGCATGGCGCTGTCGCTGGCGTGCCAGGCCACGGCCAGAAAGCGCGCCGACAAGGCCAGCAGCATGGTGGCGACGCTGCCCTTGAGCAGCTGGTAGCCCTCAAAGCCCAGGGGCTTGAGCCAGGCGATGAGCAGGTTGTCCAGCCAGGCGATGGGGATAAATACGCCCACGGCCAGCACGGCGCCGGGCACGGCGTAGCCGAGCACGGCCAGGCGTACCATCCAGGCGGTGGCGGTGTCGGGGTGGCGGCGGCGTACGCCGGCCAGCAGCAGCGACAAGGCGGTGGCAATGGCGGCGGTGCCCACGGCCAGCAGCACGGTGTTGGCGGCAAAGTCCCAGTAGCGCGGCTCCAGCTCTTGCCGCCAGGTGCCCAGCGCCCAGGCGATGAGCTGGGCCATGGGTATGCCAAAGGCCAGCACGAATACGCTGGCGCAGGCGGCAAAGGCGGCCCAGCGCCGCCAGCCGTGCAGGGAGATGGGGGGGCTGTGACTCAAGGCGACCTGATAGGCGCGCCCGCGCTGGGCGCGCTGTTCGGCGGCGGCCAGGGCCAGCACCAGCAGCACCAGCAGCGCGGCGAGCTGGGTGGCCGCGCTCAGGTTGTGCAGGTCGAACCAGGCTTTGTAGATGGCGGTGGTGAAGGTGTCGTAATTGAACACGGCCACGGCGCCGAAGTCGGCCAGGGTTTCCATCAGCGCCAGGGCCAAGCCGCCCATGATCCAGGGCCGGGCCATGGGCACGCTGGCGCGCCAGAAGGCGCTGGGGGCGCTGTGGCCCAGGGTGCGCGCCGCTTCCACGGCACGGCGGCCCTGGGTGATGAAGGCGTTGCGCGCCAGCAGGTAAACGTAGGGGTAAAAGGCCATGACGAGCACCAGCACGGTGCCCCACAGGCTGCCGCGGATTTGCGGAAACCACGCGCTGGAGCCGAACCACTGGCGCAGCTGGCTTTGCACGGGGCCAGCGTATTCGAACAGGCCCATTTGCACAAAGGCCAGCACGTAGGCGGGAAAAGCCAGGGGCAGCATCAGCGCCCAGGCAAAAAAGCGCTGGCCGGGAAACACGCACAGCGCTGTGAGCCAGGCCAGGGGCACGCCCACGGCCACTACACCCACGCCGACCAGCAGCATGAGCCAGGCGGTGTTGGCGGTGACGCGCGGCAGCACGTGTTGCACCAGGTGCTGCCAGGTG
Source organism: Pseudomonadota bacterium (assembly GCA_030535425.1). GTDB lineage: Bacteria > Pseudomonadota > Gammaproteobacteria > Burkholderiales > Burkholderiaceae_C > Ottowia. The sequence goes on from JAUNHQ010000052.1 coordinate 18,299, forward strand.
TCGGCCTGGGGTGTCAGGGCCGCGCCGATGACGGCGGCCAGCGGGATGAGCGTGAGCAGCGCCACGGGCAGCGCCAGCGCCCAGCCGGGCGCGCGCCAGGACGGACGCTGTGATGCGGGGGGGGCGCTGCCGGCGCTCATTTAGCGGTAGCCCACGCGGTCGAGCAGGCGGATGGCGTCGGGCTGGCGCGAGCCGATGTCGGCGGCGTTCAGCGGGCTGGGTTCAAATTGGATGCCCCAGCCTTTGATGATGGCGTCCGGCTCGACTTTGGGGTTGACCGGGCTTTCAAAGGTGCCGTGCGTATAGCCGTTTTGCGCGGCCTCGGAAGACAGCCATTCCAGCAGCTTTTGCGCGCCGGCGGGGTTCTTGGCGTGGCGGGTGACGCCGCCGCCGGAGAGGTTGACGTGTGCGCCGCCCTGGCCCTGGCCCTGGTTGGCCCAGAACAGGTGCACCTTGTCCTTGATGGTGGGGTCTTTGGCGATCAGGCGGCCGTAGTAGTAGGTGTTGGCAATGCCCACGTCGCACTGGCCGGCGGCAATGGCTTGCAGCAAGCTGGCGTCGTTGGTGAATACGTCGGTGGCCAGGTTGTCCACCCAGCCGCGCACGATGCGTTCGGCGCCGGCTTCGCCGTGCTTGACCAGCATCATGGCCACCAGCGATTGCGTGTAGGTCTGCTTGCCAGTGCGCAAGCACAGCTTGCCTTTCCATTTGGGGTCGGCCAAATCTTCGTAGGTGCTCAGCTGCTCGGCTTTGACCTTGGCCGGGTTGTAGAAGATGGTGCGTTCGCGGCGCGACAGGCCCCACCAGCGGCTGCCAGGGTCGCGGAAGTTGGGCGGCACGTTGGCGTTGAGGGTGGGCGAGTCGATCTTGCGCAGCAGGCCGCGTTCGGCGGCGCTCCAGAGGTTGCCCATGTCCACGGTCAGCAGCACGTCGGCGGGCGAGCCTTCGCCTTCAGCGGCCAGGCGTTCGGCAATGGCGCCGCCGCGGTCGGTCAGCAGGTTGATCTTGACGCCGGTTTCCTGCGTGTAGCGGTCGAACAGGGGCTTGATGAGCTGCTCGATGCGCGAGGAGTACACGGTAACGGGCTGCGGCGTTTGCGCGTGCGCGGCCCAAGGGGCCAGGGCCGCCAGGGCCAAGGCTGCGGTTTGAAAAGTGCGTCGGGTCAGGTGGCGCATGGTGAGATGACTCCTTTTGAGGGCTGATGAAAAGTGAGAATCCAGGGATGTGGGGGGAAGCGGTGTTTTTGCTTTTAATTTGATAGCTGCTGCCACGCTTTGGGTAAGGGTTTGAGGGTGATTTGGCTTGGGTTTCACAGGCGGCGGGCGCGGCATGGCGTGCTCATGGCGCGTGGCCTGCGGGGTGCAGGCAGTGCGGCCCGATGTCGGCCAGGGTGGGGCAGCCGGTCAGCACCATGGCCGCTTCCAGCTCGGTGCGCAGCAGGTTGAGCACGTGGGCTGCGCCGGTGGCGCCGGCCACAGCCAGGCCGTGCAGCACGGGGCGGCCCACGAGCACGGCGGTGGCGCCCAGGGCCAGGGCTTTGAGTACGTCGGTGCCGCGGCGGATGGCGCCATCGACCAGCACGGGCACGCGCTGGGCCACGGCGGCCACGATGGCGGGCAGCGCGTGCAGTGCGGCGGCGCTGCCGTCCAGCGCGCGGCCGCCGTGGTTGGAGACGATGATGCCGGCCGCGCCTGCGGCCAGCGCGGGGGGCACGTCCAGCGGGTGCATCAGCCCTTTGACGAAGACGGGCAGGGGCGTTTGGGCAATGAGCCAGGCCAGCTCGTCCCAGTCGGCCATGTGGGTGATGAGCGGGTGGCCAAACAGGGGCTGGCCCACGGCCAGGGTGGCGCTGGCGGGGTGCTGCGCCAGTTGCTCGGCATAAGGCTGCAAGTTGGCCGCGCGCACGTGCGCGGGCAGGGCAAAGCCCAGGCGCTGGTCTTCGTTGCGCAGGCCCTGGATGGGCGCATCGACGGTGATGACGATGGCCTGGCAGCCGGCCTGCTGGGCGCGGCGCAGCAAGTCGGCGCTGATGGCGCGGTCGGGCTGGGGGTAGAGCTGAAACCACAGCGGCGCAGGGGCGGCGCGGGCAATGTCTTCCAGCGCCACGCTGGCCTGGGTGCTGACGATCAGGGGCAGGCCCAGGGCGGCGGCGGCCAAGGCGGTGGCGCGCTCGCCATCGGGGTGGGCCAGCGCGTGGTAGGCCATGGGGGCAATGAGGATGGGGCTGGGGCAGTGCCGGCCCAGCAGGGTGAGTGCGGCGCTGCCGCCAGCGGCGCGGCGCAGCACGCGCGGCAGCAGCTGGGTGTGGGCCAGGGCCTGGGCGTTGGCGCGGTGGGTGTGGCCGTCGGCAGCGCCTGCGTTCAGATAGGCCCACACGGGCGCGGGCAGGCGCTGGCGGGCCAGGGCTTCGTAGTCGGCCAGGCAGCTCAGGCGCGAGAGGTCGGCGCCGGGGGCGGAGGCGGGCGGGGGCGAGGACATGGCTTGGTTTTCAGGTCTGCGCCCAGTGCCGCAACAGGTTGTGGTAGGTGCCGCTTAGGCGGGTGACGTCCTCGGCATTGCCAGGGCGCTGCGCCAGGCGCTGGATGGTGGTGTCCAGATCGAACAGCAGGGCGCGCTGGCTGTCGTGGGGCACCAGGCTTTGCGTCCAGAAGAAAGCGGCCAGGCGCTGGCCGCGCGTGACGGGACTGACGCGGTGCACGCTGGTGCCGGGGTAGACCACGGCGTGTCCGGCGGGCAGCTTGATGGGGTGCTGGCCGTAGGTGTCTTCGATGATGAGCTCGCCGCCGTCGTAGTCCTGCGGGTCGCTGAGAAACACGGTGGTGGACAGGTCGGTGCGGATGCGCTGGCCGCTGGCTGAGTCGGTGCGGATGGCGTTGTCGATGTGAAAGCCGTAGGCGCCGCCGCCGGCATAGCGGTTGAACATGGGCGGCAGGATTTTCAGCGGCAGCGCAAAGGAGATGAAGCGCGGGTGCGCCGCCAGCGCGCCCAGCACCAGCTGCCCGGCTTGCAGGGCGGCGGGGTCGTCGGCGCGCAGCTGCTCGTTGCTTTTGAGGGCTGCGGCGGTGTAGCCCGCGGTTTCGCGCCCGTCGTGCCAGCGCGCAGGCGCCAGCAGGGCGCGCACCTGGGCCAGGGCCGTGGGCGGCAGCAACTGCTCGATGACCAGCAGCACGTTCAGTCGAACCGGTAGTTGGCCGTGAGCATGACCGAGCGCCCGGGCGCCACGCTGGCAAACAGGCCCACGTGCGAGGCGTCGTACAGCGGCTTGTTGCCGATGTTGTTCAGGTTCAGCTGCACCGACAGCTGGCGGTTGACGTCGTAGCGGGCCATGGCGTCCCAGCGCACCCAGCTGGGCAGCTTGAGGCTGTTGGCGTCGTTGGCGTAGCGCATGCCCATGTAGGTGGCGCCGCCGCCCACGGTGAGATTGGGCAGCACCTTGTAGGTAGTCCACAGGCTGGCGCTGTGCTTGGCAATGAACTTGATCTGGTTGCCGTCAAACACGTTGTTGCCGCTGCGGTAGCGGATGACCTTGGGGTCCAGGTAGGTGTAGCCGGCCCACAGGTTCCACTGGGGTGTGATGGACCCGCTGGCGCCCAGCTCCAGCCCGCGCACGCGGTTGTTGCCGCCCAAGGTGACTTCGCCGGTGAGCGGGTCGGTCGAGCGCGCGTCGGTCTTGCGCGTTTCAAAAATGGCGGCGGTGAGCGACAGGCGCTGGTTCAGCACGTCCCACTTGGTGCCCAGCTCCCAGCTGCGGCTGCGCTCGGGCTTGACGTTGCGGATTTGCGCTGCGCCAGCCACGCCGTCGGCGCCGCCGCCTTGGCCCAGGTTTTCACCCGCGGGGTTGGACGAGGTGCCGAAGCTCAGGTACACGCTGCCGTATTCCACGGGCTTGTAGACCACGCCCAGCTGGTAGTTCCAGAAGGCATCGGTGCGGCTGTCGGTGTAGTTGGTGACGCGGAAGATGTCGCGCCGCAGGCCGGTGTTGAGCTGCCATTGCGGGTTGAATTCCAGCGTGTTCATCACATACGCCGACGTGGTGCGGATGCGGCCGGCCGGGGTGTAGGGGCCGTATTCGAGCGCGTAGCTGTAGTCGCGGTGGGGGTTGGGGTGGTAGAGCGAATCACGCACGGTGCGCGGCGTGCCGCTGATGTCGCGGTTGTAGATTTTTTCCTGGCTGAATTCCAGGCCCGCGCTGTAGCGGTTTTTCAGCCCGGCCAGGGTGAATTCGCCCTGCAAATCGGTCTGGTTGATCAGCGAGCGGCTGGAGCGCCACCACGCGCGCGAGCCGCGCGTGAACTGCGCATCGGGCCCTTCGGTGTAGCACGAGGCCGCAGGGGTGTTGGTGTCAGTGGCGGTGCAGTTGTCAAACGAGGGGCGCGAGAGCAGGTAGTGGTTCAGCGTCTCGACGTGGCGGGTGACGTTGCGCAGCTTCAGCGCGCTGGAAAAGTCGTGCTCGAACTTCAGCGTGCCGGTCTTGAAATGGTTTTCGCGAAAGTCGGTGTTCAGGCGGCCGTAGAAGTTGTCGCGGTCCACATTGGGCGGCGTGGTGCGATCGGGGCGCGCGGCGTTGCTGAAGGGAATGCCCTGGTCGGGCATGTCGTCGTTCTGGATGTGCGCGTACGACAGCGTCAGGCGCGTGGGCGTGCCCAGGCCAATGGCCACCGAAGGGGCCACGCCCCAGCGGTCGATGTCCACGCCGCCACGGCCGGGCACGTTGCCGCCCATCTTCATCAGGTTCAGCCGCACGGCGCCGGTTTCGCCAAAGGGCAGGTTGCCATCGAGCGTGGTGCGCCATTGGCTGGCGTTGCCAAAGCCGGCACTGGCCTCGACAAAGCGTTGGCGCTTGGGCTCTTTGGTTTTCAGGTTGATGCTGCCGCCCGTGCCGCCCCGGCCGGTGTAGGCGGAGCTGGGGCCTTTGATGATTTCCACCGTCTCCAGGTTGAAGGTTTCATGCGAGCCGCGCGCGTAGTCGCGCAGGCCGTCCACGAAGATGTCGGTGCTGGCTTCGTAGCCGCGCACGAAAGGCCGGTCGCCATTGGGGGTGCCGCCTTCGCCCGCGCCCAGGGTGATGCCCGGCGTGGTGCGCAGCACGTCTTGCAGCGAGGTGGCGCCACGGTCTTGCATCAGCTCTTGCGGCACGACGGTGACGGACTTGGGCGTGTCCAGCAAGGGCGCGGTGAACTTGGGGCTGCTGGCGGCCGCAGGCGCCTGGTAGCTGCCGCTTTCCTGCTCGCCGGTCACGGTGACGGGCGCCAGCGTGGTGTCAGCCTGCGGTTGCGAGGGGGCCTGTGCCTGCGCGATGGGTGCCGACGGGCTTTGCTGCGCCTGGGCCAGCGGCGCCAGGCCCAGCGCACCGCCCACGACCGCGCCCAGCAAGGCCGCGCGCGGCAACCGGCCCGAGGTCTCGCAGGGCAAGGCAAAGGCGGGGGCAAAGGTGTCGGCGGGCAGCAGCGGCTGGGCGGCGGGCAGACACTCGGCGGCGGTGGCCGTGGCGGCAGTGTGGGGGCAAGGCATTGACCATCCCTTTCTGATGAAGGCAAGCGAGGTTGAACGGCGGCGATGGCCTGGGGCCGCCGGAGCGCGGCGCATCCACCGCGCGTGCCGCGGCGGCCAGGGGACATCGGGTGACAACGCGCCTCAGCACTGTGGCTGGCGGCCAAGTCAGCGGCGATCCAAAGAGCGCCGGGCCGCGTAAAAGGGTTGGCTGAAGAGATGAGGGCGGCGCCCGCAAAAAACCGGCCTCAGGGGCCGGCAGCGGACATGGGGCGCAAGTGTATGCAAAGCGTAACGTCTTTGCAAATGACAACGATTATCTTTACCAGAAAAATGGTTTTGTTCGAGTACGCGTTGCACTGGTGCAAGGCACAGGCCGGGTTTTCGGCCGTAGGCTTTTCAACGTTTCTGCCACCCCGCGTAACGAAGGGCACGGGGTGCTTGTAGAGCAGGCCATCCTTTGAATTCAATGCATCAAAAAGGCTTGATTAGCCCCCTATCACAGGCACACCCCTTGAACAGCACCGCAAGCGCCTCCAGCTGGTATTTCATCCAGTCTTGGAGGCTGTCATGCCCATCAATCCCATCCAATTTCAAGCCGGCCTGTCCTTGCCAGAGTTCATGCACCGCTATGGCAGTGAGCAACAGTGCGAGGATGCATTGATCGCTGCCCGCTGGCCCCGGGGCTGGCGCTGCCCGCGCTGCGATGGCACACAGTTTTGGCCTACTCAAGACAGCCACGCCCGCCGGTTGTGGCAATGCTCCGGCTGCGACTATCAATGCTCGGCCACCGCCGGCACCGTCTTGGAGCACACCCGCCTGCCTTTGACCAAGTGGTTTCTGGCGCTGTATTTGCTCACCCAGCACAAAAACGGCATCAGCGCTTTGGCGCTCAAGCGCCATCTGGGCATTGGCTACCACAGCGCCTGGCTGCTCAAGCACAAGCTGCTGCAGGCGATGTGCCTGCGCGATCAAGCGCGACCGCTTGCCGCTCGCGTGGAGATCGATGACGCCTATCTGGGTGGCCAGCGTGCTGGCCATATCCATGGTGGGCGCGGCGCCATGG
>JAUNHQ010000053.1 GCA_030535425.1 Pseudomonadota bacterium
TGCCTCGGGCTGATCGGCCTGTGCCAGCCAGGGGAGACTTTGCTACATACAAGGGGGAAGACTAATACGGAATACGCTGCCATGCCCAAGGCGAGAGCGCAGGCTGATCGTGCAGTTCAATTGGCGGGCCAGTTGCTGCACGATGGGCAAGCCCAAGCCGAAGCCTTCATGGGTGCCCGTGATATTCGGGTGTTTGAAAAACTCCTGGAAGATTCGATCTTGATCCTGTGCTGCAATGCCTATGCCCGTGTCCCACACTTCAAATCGGGGCTGCAGGGGCGTGCCTCGCAGCGTTAACAGGACACCGCCTTTTCGGGTGTAGCGGATGGCGTTGGTGATCAGATTGCCCAAAATGCGCTGAAGCATCAGGGGGTCTGTGGACACGGTGGCATTTTCCAGGCGCCGGCTGATGCGAAGGCGCAATGTCAGGTCTTTACCTCTGGCCTGGGCAGCTATCTGCAACTCCATACTGCTGAGTAAGGAGGCTAGGTGTACAGGTGCAAAGCTGGGTTGCATGCGGTGCCAGTCTAGGCGCGCCAGATCGAACAGGTTATCGAACAATTGGTTGACGGCCATGCTGGACTGAACGATACGCTGGCTGAGCTCGTCCACCAGTGAAGGCTCTTGCGACAACATCTCTGCGTACAACCGCAGTGCATGCACGGGCTGGCGGATGTCATGTGTGGCCATGGCAAGAAAGCGCCGACGGGCATCGAGCGCACCTTGCAGTTCCTGCGTGCGAGCGCTGAGCGACTGAATGAGCAGTGCGTTGCGCTGTTGCAAGGTGGCAGCAGTCAAGAACAACCGGTGCAGCCCTTGGCTGATATGCGTGAGCATGTACCAGTAAATGAGCAAAGCGATCAGGATGAGGCCATCTTCTATTTCCCAGGGGCTTGGCTGGGATAGCAAGTTGATCGCATAGGCAAACGTGATGGAGCCCACGAAGCTGTGGATGAATACACGTAGCGTGGGCTTGTGGCGAGACAAGGCGCTGGCGGCCACAGCTCCCATATTGCCTAGTGCCAGCCAGTATGTCAGCAGTCCCAGGGAAAAGGGCACGTCCCGAATCAGCAAAGCGCTCCCACCCCAGAGCGCACTGTTCAGGCCCCATAGCCACAACACCCGGCGAGCAAAATGGGAACGGCGTGCAGGCGAGCGCTTGCGGACATGGCGTGTGTAATGGATGGTGGTATAGGCCCATGCCAGCCCTGCCGCGCCACTTACCACTCCCCATGCCAATGGCCATGGGTCGGGCCTAAGACGCCACAGCAACATCGTGAATGCACCAACGGATAACAGGGCCACGGCGCGCAGACCCGGGATGGTTCTGAGGACGCCGTCGGCCAGCATGGCATCCAGTTCGATCGGATTCAGGTCGTGTTTTGCGTCCATCCGGCAGGCGCCCAGCCTGGTTGTGCCCAGCGGGTGAGAGAGGAAGGGGAAAGGGAGATCTATTTCAGCACTGGCGCTCAGTTTCGCCAGGCCAATCCGGCTGACATGGACATGCCGCTGCTCTTATAAACAAGCGGTGAGCGTTTGGCATCACCATGCAGTTTGGAATAACGAATACCGCCGAAGATGACCCAATGGCGGGAGAGGGCGTGAGAGATGTCCAGGCCCACTTCCGTTTGGTACAGCCCCGCATTGGGACGGTATGCAGGGAATCCAGAGGCTATCGCTGCCGATGCTGGCAGACCGAATTGCGAGCGCATGTACGGGCCGTTGCCCCAGGATGCGCCAAAGCCAGCCGTGACCAGTGTGGCCTGGTTGATGTGCCAGGCGTAGCTGAGCCAGCTGTCCGCATCCAGCCCGCCGCCTTTGCCAAGAATGTCCTGCGAAACGGCCAGACTCCCTGTCCAGCGATCGGTGAAGTAGTAGCGCGCGCGCGTGCGTAAGCGCAGCGTGGTCGGAACGTCTGGCACATTGCGCAGGCGGTCTGTGCTGGCGGCGCCTCTTCCCCGGTCGATATTGAGTGAGAGGCTGAGGTTGAACCGATCGGATTCGGCAATCGTGCCTTCCAGACCCCGTCCACGGTCGCGTCGCCCACGCCCCATCAGTCCGTAGCCTCCCCCTTGGCTCAGTCTCAGGCGGCCCCATTCAAGAGCCAGCACGGGCCGAATGCCATATTGGCGATCGGTCGGACCAAAAAAATCTGGATTGGCATTGACCACACCACCAATCAGGTAATGCAGCTTGCGGTCTTGGGGAACGGGTGCCTTAGTCTGTGCTTTCTCGCTGTCCGTGGTGACTGCATCTGCGGCAGGCGTGTTGGCTTTCTCAAGCTCGGAGGCCGCATGGGCCTGCATGACAGCCAGGCCCAGCATGGCCAGCAATGCAGGACGAAGCATGGAGCAGGAAGAATGAAAAGATGGCAGGCTCATACACCGAATCTAGCGAAACCCAGGTTTGCATGGGTGAGGTAGAGCAAGAACCAGCTTGCGATACTGCCAAGAGTTACATCATTCATTTCGGGCAAAACGCGGGTCATGCACCACGGCCGGTGCGCTGGCTTGCTGCTCGGCGCGCACGTGCTGGTAAATGGCCTGCACCAGCGGCTCGCAGCCTTCGCGCGTGAGGGCGGAGATTTCAAACACCGGGCCCTTCCAGCGCAGGCGCTTGACGAAGTCCTGCACGCGTGCGGCACGCTCATCGGCGGGCACCATGTCCAGCTTGTTCAGCACCAGCCAGCGCGGTTTGTCGTACAGCGATTTGTCGTATTTTTTCAGCTCGGCCACGATGGCCTTGGCCTGAGCCACGGGATCCACGCCCTCGTCGAACGGCGCCAAGTCCACGATGTGCAGCAGCAAGCGCGTGCGCTGCAAATGGCGCAGGAACTGGTGGCCCAGGCCCGCACCTTCGCTGGCGCCTTCAATCAGGCCGGGAATGTCGGCCACCACAAAGCTTTGTTCCGGCCCCACGCGCACCACACCCAGGTTGGGGTGCAAGGTGGTGAAAGGGTAGTCGGCGATCTTGGGCCGGGCGTTGCTGACCGCAGCGATGAAGGTGGACTTGCCCGCATTGGGCATGCCCAGCAGCCCCACGTCGGCCAGCACCTTCAGCTCCAGCTTCAGGCTTTTTCTCTCGCCAGGCCAGCCAGGCGTTTTTTGGCGCGGGGCGCGATTGATGGCGCTTTTGAAGCGCAGGTTGCCAAAGCCGCCATCACCGCCCTTGGCGATCATGATTTTCTCGCCAGGCTGTAGCAGCTCGTGCAGCACCTGGCCCGTTTCGGCGTCACTGATGATGGTGCCCACGGGCATTTTCAGCGTGATGTCATCGCCCGCCGCGCCAAACATGTCCGAGCCCATGCCGTGCTGGCCACGCTTGGCCTCGTGGCGGCGCGAGTAGCGGAAGTCCACCAAGGTGTTCAGGTTGGGATCGGCCAGCGCATACACGTGACCGCCACGCCCGCCATCGCCGCCGTTGGGGCCGCCGAATTCCTTGTACTTTTCGTGCCGGAACGACACGCAGCCATTGCCACCGTCGCCCGCAGCCACGTCAATGAACGCCTCGTCAACGAATTTCATAGCAATCGCTTCTGTCAAGGGAAATGGAAAAACACTGCGCCAAAAATGCCAAAGCCCCGCACGGGCGGGGCCAGGCATGGTGTGTGCGCCAAGCGGGCTTGCGCCGCCAAAGGTCGCCAAAAAGCCGTCAGGCTGCGGGCGTCACCACCACGGTGTGCTTGTTCAGCGCGCCTTTGGTTGTGAACGACACCTGGCCGTCCACCAGTGCGAACAGGGTGTGGTCCTTGCCCACGCCCACGTTCGTGCCGGCATGGAACTTGGTGCCGCGCTGACGCACGATGATGGAGCCGGCGCTGACGGTCTGACCGCCAAACACCTTCACGCCCAGCATCTTGGGCTTGGAATCGCGGCCGTTTCGCGTGGAGCCGCCGCCTTTTTTCTGTGCCATGGTGCTTTACTCCTTTTACTTGCCGCCGTTGATGGCGCCGATCTCCAGCTCAGTAAAGCTCTGGCGATGGCCCTGGCGTTTTTGATAGTGCTTGCGGCGGCGCAGCTTGAAGATGCGCACCTTATCGTGCTTGCCATGCGCAAGCACCTTGGCCACCACGGTGGCGCCGGCAACCAGGGGAGCCCCCACCACCAGATCGCTGCCATTGCCGACAGCCAGAACCTGGTCGATGGTGATTTCCTGGCCAACGTCCGCAGCAATCTGTTCTACCTTGATCTTCTCGCCAGCGGCAACGCGATACTGCTTGCCGCCGGTTTTTATGACCGCGTACATGTATGAACCTTTCGGAAATGAACATGAGACCTTGAAAAGCGCAAAAGCGCCGCAGCGCCTGCCTCATCCATACGTCTCTCCAAGTTTTCCCGCAAGCCAACTCCCGCGGAAAAACCACGCATTCTACCTCGAACCCCAGCCTCGGCGCAATCAGCCAGGCCCCAACCGGCCCATGCCCTGCAGGGTCAAAACCTATAATGCCTCGCCGCAGCCAGCCTCTTAGAGAGGGATGGACCCCGTGTCGGCTGTGCTTGTTGACATTTCCAGGCGTTTCGCCCGCTTTTTGCCTTGTCTTCCATCGCCTCCACCACCAGCCGCGCGCTGGCGCTTGTCGCCCCGCAAATGCGCGAAGTCGACACCCTCATCGCCAGCCGGCTGACATCGGGGGTTCCCCTGGTTGGCGAGGTGGCGCGCTACATCATCTCGGCGGGGGGCAAACGCCTGCGCCCTGTGCTATTGCTGCTGACCTGTGGCGCCTTGAATTGCCAGCACCCGCAGCGCTTCAACCTGGCGGCAGTGGTTGAGTTCATTCACACGGCCACGCTGCTGCATGACGACGTGGTGGACGAGTCCACTTTGCGGCGCGGCCGCTCGACCGCCAACGAGGTTTTCGGCAACCCCGCCAGCGTGCTGGTGGGTGATTTTCTCTATTCCCGAGCCTTTCAGATGATGGTGGACACGGGCAGCATGCGCGTGATGCAAATCCTTGCGGATGCCACCAACGTGATCGCCGAAGGCGAAGTGCTGCAATTGATGAACATGCACGATGCCTCCTTGGACGAAGAGGGCTATTTGCGCGTGATTCGTTCCAAGACCGCCAAACTGTTTGAGGCCAGCAGTCGTCTGGCTGCTGTGCTGGCCAACGCCACGCCTGAAGTGGAGGAGGCTTGCGCAGAGTACGGTTTGTCTCTTGGCACGGCGTTTCAGGTCATTGACGATGTGCTTGACTATGACGGCGACACGGCTGAAATGGGCAAGAACCTGGGTGATGACTTGCGCGAAGGCAAAGCCACGTTGCCGCTGATTCTGGCCATGCAGCTAGGCAGTCCGTCAGAAGCAGCCACAGTTCGCCAAGCCATCGAGACAGGCAGCACCACGGAGCTGGATACCGTCGCCCGCATTGTGCGCAGCAGCGGTGCGCTAGATCGCACTCATGCAGCCGCTGCCGCGCAGGCCCAGCGCGCCATGGACGCCGCGCGCGCATTGCCGCCCAATGCATATACCGACAGTTTGCTAGAATTAGCGGCTCAGCTTTTGCAGCGCCGTGCCTGACAAGCGCCGCGCCACCATCGGGGTGTAGCTTAGCCTGGTAGAGCGCTACGTTCGGGACGTAGAGGCCGGAGGTTCGAATCCTCTCACCCCGACCAATCCACGGGTTATCGGTGCTTTTCAGCATACATAGATAACCAAAAAAAGCCTTACACATCAACGGGTTGCACGTACATCAATGTATCTTGAGGTGTACTGATGTACAAAGACTCGGCAGGGTATGGCGCAAGGTATTTTCGAGGGGCATCCTGAGCGGGTTTCGTACCTGTTTCTAGGAGCCTCTGGATGCCAAATCTCACTGAAGCCGCGTGCCGCGCCGCCGCTTGCCCGCCCAAAGTAAAGGGTCTTGGCAAGAAGTATTGGGACGGTGACTGCCTCTATCTGTTTGTCAGCAAGACCACGCAGCGGAAAGCGTGGCGCTTCGATTACATGCGCGGTGGGCGCGCGCGAACGCTGACACTGGGCCACTTCCCTACCATGTCGCTTGCGGCGGCGCGCCGGGAGGCTGCGCAGGTTCGCGCGCGGATGACCCTTGATCCATCTTTTGATCCGGCTGAGGCCCGCGCCGTCGCGCGTGAGGAGGCGGCCAGGCGGGCGAGTGAGCACAGGGAAGGAGGGTTGACTTTCGAGCAAGCTTTTCTGTCCATGTGCGAGCAGAAAGTTCGCAAGCTGGAGTGGCAGCCGATGGATAGTGCCTTGCGTAAGCTGTGGTTGGCGGGTAGCCAGCTGCCAAGGGGAAAGAGGCACCCTGAGTCGACGGAGCATGCGAATCGGGATCGAGGGCGGCGGCACCTGTTCCCTGAGTTGGCTCATTTGCGGATGGATCGTATTTCGGCCCGAAAATTGGCCGATGTAATCAATTCGGTGGGGGCCGGGAATGAACGGGAAAAAGTGCGTCAGTTAATGACCGGCACTTTTGATTTTTGGCTGTCCACGCAGCCACTGGGTACGCCGAATCCCTGCCAATATATGGCGCCGCTTGAAACTCGCCCGGTTCACGTCAAAGGGAACCACCCAGCCATAACCGATCCTAGCGCTTTTGGGGAAATGTTGCGGAAGATTTTCGCTGGGGGGCGACCTAACTCAGTCAGCGCATCCATTTGCCTGATTAAATGCCAAGCGTATCTGTTCCAACGGACGGGGGCGATCTCTTCGATGAGGTGGGGGGAAATTGATTTTGAGCGCAGAATTTGGCGTTGCCCTAAATCGGGAATGAAGACCAGTCAAGTGAAAAAACTGGTGGCTGCAAAAAAGGCTGAAAAAGGAAGTGACGAAGGATTCCACTTAATCCCCCTGCCGCCGCAGGTTATCTCTATCCTTCGCAAATTACAGCCTTTTGCCACGTGCGAATATGTGTTCGAGGGGCTTAAAAAAGGGGAGCCCCTTTCTGATGCTGCCGAAAACGAAGAATAGATAAGGCTGGTTACGGTGGCTTGCATACAATGCATGGCTTTCGCGCATCGGCGAAAACCATTCTAAAAAACTATTTCGATTTGGATCAAGATTTGATTGAGGTTCAATTGGGTCATACGGTAGACAAGGCGCTTGGTACGTCGTATGACAGAGCGGAAATGGTCTTGAAACGTCAATTATTGATTGATGAGTGGGCTAATATAGTTGATTGGCTGGTTGATGGTAAGCAGATTTCCGAATATAAGCCGAGAAATGTGCAAGTAATAAAAGCTGTTGATTTGGCTGGGTTGAGGGCGCAGGTTGAGAGGGGTAGTTTGTAAAATAGTGTAATTTTTGGCGGTCTTTGGGGTTCTGTGTCTATACATGGTCATAGGCGGGTGTCGATGTCCGCCGTTCACCCTCTTAATTATTGAAAGGCCACCAAAATGACCTCACCAGACGAATACCTTTCGATCTCTGACTTGATGCGTGTGTTGAAGGTTTGCCGGAGTACGGTTAACAACCTATTACGGGACGGCAGACTACCGCCGCCATCTGTGTATTTGGGTCGCTGCCCTCGCTGGCTGAAGTCCGAAGTCGAGTCGCATTTTGCGGCTTTGCGTGGCAAAAAATAGTGTGCCGCCTTTTGCCAAAAGAGCCGCCTTCAAGGGCGGCTTTTTTGCGCCTGTCTGCCTGTGTCGAACCTTTCTTGCCTCGCTGGATCAGCGTCATATTGCACCCGGCCTATGTCCGGGCGCAATACTCACTACGGCATTCGCTGCGCGAAAGCCTCGTTCGCCCTGCGGGGCTGCTGGCGGCATCCGCCGCCTACTAAATGGAAATGGGGAGTGTGATGTCAGTTAGTTTTGCTGTTTTGCGCGTGAAGCCGTTGCGCGACGCGCGAAGTCTTTCCGGCGCATCGAGACATAACCTGCGCTTATTCTTTGCTCGGAATGTGGATCAGTCCCGCACCCGACTGAATCGTCCGGTGCGAGGCAGTGGGGATTTTGTGGCTGATTTTCGTGGCTCACGGTTTAGCCGGGTGAATACTTTTCGTGCGGGTGACAACATTGCGGGCGAGCTTGTCCTGACGGCCCGTGCCGCGTGGTTCGACGAACGCTTCCCGTGCTGGCGGAAAAACCCCTTGGTACTGAAACCTTGGATTGATTCCACGAATCAGTTTTTGATTGATAAATTCGGCGAAAACTATATCAGCGGCATTATTCATCTCGATGAAGAATCTCCTCATTTTCATTGTCTCGTGGTGCCTACGAAAGCCTACAAAAGAAAACTAAATGGTCGCGAATATGAATTCGAGCGGATTAGTTATTCGTCACAATTCAGCGACTCAAAGGCGGTTTTTCGGCGCGCGCGCGAAGAACAAAATCCCGAATTGACAAAACTTGGGAGGCTACAAACCGAGTACGCAAAATCCGTGGAGCATCTTGGCTTGGTGCGCGGTAGAAACAGTTATACACAAAAGCCGCGACGGCACATAACCACAAGAGAATATCAAGCCGAAAATGCACTGCTGAACGAGAAATTCGCGAGCGAATTATCTCTAGTTTAGCCTTCAAAAATAGAAATACCGCAGGTGGGTATTGGTTCGATTCTTCAGTTGAAAAAGGTTGCCGAAGGGTTAAAAGATGCCCAACAAAAACTAAATGCCGAAATCCAAAAACAAAATGAAAGACGTGAAGAAATAATCGGTGCGTTGGCAGCGGGCGAGCGGATAAAGAAAATGCTGGATGAAGAACAAGATAGGTCGGCGCAAATGGCTGACTTATTGCGTGCGTATCAGAAAAAAATGCGGGGAATTAATCTTGATTCGCTGGCGGATATAATGCATTTTTCGCCGGGTGAAAAAGCTGTTGCGCAGCATTTTAAAAAAGAAAATCCGAAGGCCAATGCGGTGGATGTGTTGCAGAAAATTCGCAATCTGGCAGCAAAGGCAGCGTTGGATGAACTGACAAATGCGTGTATTCGCCGTGATCTTTCTCGAAGCGGCGATGTACTTTCCGGTGAAGATTCGGCGACTTTTCAGCTACTTTCCGTGTATAGGGAGCGAGCGGAAAAAGAGGCGTTGCGAAAAATCAGGGAGGAAAAGGCATTTGTTGAGAGACAAATGCGCGAAAAACAGGCGCAGAAACAGGTGAAAATTGATGCGGAAAAGATGCGTGAGGCCGAGCGGCGAGCGGAGATTGAGCGGCAGGCGAGGGTGCTGGCGGCGCAAATGGAGAAGCTGGGGGGTGATTTTCGCTCTTTCCCTTCGTCGTCGGCTGGGCCTGATTTTGGCTAAGTCAACCGGTAATGCGCCATGCCCGTTGTTTCTGTTCCCCTGTTTTCCTTTCAAGGAGTCATAGTCGTGATATACGTGCCTGAACTTATAAACACCCTGGCTCGTTTGGCAGACCCTGCGAGTGGTTTTTCTGCGGATGTCCGGTTGCGCGCGGTGGAGCTTTCAAAATCCTTGCGCCGCTCCGGTACGGGGCGTCTTCGCCCCGTCAGGCAACCGGAGCCTACAAGTGAGGATGTAAGGCAAATGGCAGAGAGGTTGGCTGATTTGTTGATTCATCCGTCGGAGCGTTCGCGTCCGTCGGAGCGTTCTCGCCCCCGGTAGGTTGGTGAAAAAAGAAAAGGGGCCGTTTGGAGCGGCCCCTTCCTTTTTTTGTCTCAATCGGCTTGCCACCTTGATTGATTCTCGACGAAGCAATTTTATCGATCAAGAAAGGCAAGTCAATAGCTATCGACTATTGACATGTTTTCTTCTTCTGTTAGTGAAGCGGCGCTGCACGGGCCTGTTCTAGCTGTCGATGCTGCCTTGCCTCCTTTGGCTGTGTGGTCGGGTGTTATGCCGCCTTCTTTCCGTGAGTCGGCGAAGGTCGGAATTAGGCAGCAGAGAGAAGATGACTGGCGGCGACTGCGGGCGCGCGAGCGCGCCGAGGGGGGCTACCAAAGAGCGGCGGCGGCGGGGCAGCCGATTGACTTAGGCTTGTATGCGGCTGCGTGGGGCGAATTCGGGCCTGTTGTGGTGGGTGACGTCTTTGCTTCTTTGAAAAAGAAGCAGGACGCCTTTGCTGATTGGTTGTCTGAGCGCGGCGGGGCGTTGGATGGGGCTGTTGCGCGCATGCTGGTAGGTTGTAGGCAGTGTCACCTGGCTCATTTTCACCGTTCTGACGGACGGTCGTCCGGGGTTCGTCATCGTCCTTTTTCTTCTTGTAAATCTCCGTTTTGTCCGACGTGCGAACAGGCCCGACACCGTCGAATGCACTTAAATGTTTGCTCCTATGTTGATAGCAGGTGGGGGGCGGGGTTTTACAGGTCGATCACGCAATCGTCCATTCAGCATGCAGATGTTTTGCTGGTCACTGTTCGCCCTCGTGAGTCGGTCTGCATCGAGGGGTTGCGGGGGGCGGTTGAGATGATGAAGCGCGCGTTTGCGGCGGCGCGTCGGCGGCGCGGTTGGGCGGGGCATGAGCTTGGGTGGGCGGCTACGTTTCACCTTAAGTGTGTGCGGGGGGGCGAGACGCCTGTTTTTGTTCCTCACTTTCATTATTTGGTGGAGTTTGATTTACGGGTGGATGAGTCGTTTGTGCGTCGTGTGCTGTGTGAATACGGTGTCGAGGTGCATGTGGTTCGCCTGGAGGGTGTTGTCGAATTCGCTAAAGCTGCTAGTTACTTGGCTCGGTCGGCTGTGCGCACGGGGGTGCGAGGGGCGGCGGGGCTGGAGCGGCGTGCTTCACGCTCGGTGGATGACTTGATAGATCATGATCGATGGTGGGGGCTTGTGAGGGGGGTCATGGATTTGCAGGGTGTGCATCGATTCGCCTCGGGTGGCACCCTTAAGGGGTTGTGGGTCGGCGAGGCTGGCGAGGCTGGCGACGAGGGGGTGGCGGGGGCTGCGCGCAAGCCCGCTCAGCCGGAGTACGAAAGACGCGGCGAAAAGTCGGTCATTCCGCTGCACGCCGTGTTTGCGTGGCACCGTGGTTATTGTCGGTGGGTGATGCAGCCAGAGGCGGAGCGGGTCAGCCTGCGGGGCGAGGCGGAAGGGCTGATTCGTAAGTCGGTTGAGGGCGTCAATCGCGTTCGTTTGTATGTAGAAAAAATGAACGTGGGTCTTCGACTAGGAAAAAAGCCTGCATCATCGGTGTCCCTGCCCGGTTTTGGCGTGGGTGATTTGGTTCGATACATGCGCCCGGTTAGCTACGAGCGGGCTTACGCGGCGGCGTGTCTTGTGCGCGCTGATCGAGATTGGTCGGTGAGTACGGGCGGTTTGCGGCGTGTGCTGGCGGCGGGGCGCCCGCCAGACATAGGGCCGTTCGATAGCGTTCGTTTTTCTGAGTGGCGAGGGCTTGTTTCGACGTTGCGCGAAGCGTGGTGTGGGCCGTTTGAATACTGGCGCGGGCGGGTTTTGCGAGCGGGGCGTCGGGTGAGCAGGGCTGAAAAGTTGATGGCTCGCGTTTTGGTCGAGGAGGCGCGCCGATATTGGTGGCGGCGGGAGTGGTCGTTTTCGTATCCGGTTAGTGGCTACGGCGCGGCGTGGTGCGGTGGCTCGTTTAACTCGCGGTATTGAGCTAGGCTCATTTAGTCCCCTGTTGCATTAAATGATCCCACCTGTTAAACTAGGCTCATTGATGTATACCCAATGGAGCCATTATGAGCAAAAAGAAACCGGGGGGTGCACCGATGGTGGCGCGGGTCTATTTACGCGTCAGTACTGACGCGCAGGACTTGCAGCGACAAGAAGCCATCGCCGCACAGGCCAAAGCGGCGGGCTACTACGTGGCGGGCACCTACCGGGAGAAGGCAAGCGGCGCACGCGCCGACAGACCCGAGTTGCTGCGCATGGTGGCCGACCTACAACCGGGCGAAGTCGTCATCGCCGAGAAGATAGACCGCATCAGCCGCTTGCCCCTGCCAGAAGCCGAAGCCCTCGTTGCTTCAATACAGGCCAAGGGTGCGCGCTTGGTTGTCCCCGGTGTGGTGGACTTGTCCGAACTGGCCGCAGCCGCCGAAGGCGTGCCCCGGATCGTCCTAGAGGCCGTGCAGGAAATGCTCCTGAAGCTAGCCCTACAGATGGCCCGCGACGAGTACGAAACCAGACGTGAGCGGCAGAAGCAGGGGATCCAGCTTGCCCGCCAAGCAGGCAAATACAAGGGGCGCCAGCCTGACCGGAGGAAGCGGGCGCAGGTTGTCTCGCTGCGCGAGCGTGGCGAAAGCATCTCGCGGGTAGCTGAATTGACCGGCTACAGCGCGGCCCAGGTTAAGCGGATTTGGGCCGAGCACAAAGCTGTCGGTACAATTAAGGGTATCCGTCAGGATGCTGGTGGGCTTGGCTAGTGTTTTCCCTCTGTGGTTGCACATTGGTTGCCCACCTCTCACCCCGACCAAGACACCATGAGAAAGCCCAAGTGAGTTCATCACTTGGGCTTTGTCTTTTTTAGAGCGTGCCTCTTAAAAAACAAAGCGTTTGGAGCTGGGCTTGCGCTCAGTGCAGCGCGCGATAAATGTCCTCGGCCAGCGCGCGGGAGATGCCTTCCACGGTCATCAGATCCTGCACGCTGGCTGCTTGCACGCCGCGCACGCCGCCAAAGCGTTGCAGCAGGCGGGCGCGTTTCTTGGGGCCCACGCCCGGAATGTCCTCCAGCCGGCTGCCGCCCACGCGCACCTTGGCGCGCTGCGCGCGCATGCCGGTAATGGCAAAGCGGTGTGCCTCGTCGCGGATTTGCGCCACCAGCATGAGCGCGGCCGAGTCTTTGCCCAGCGCGACTTTGTCGCGCCCGTCGGCAAACACCAGCTCTTCCAGGCCCACTTTGCGGCCTTCGCCTTTTTCCACGCCCACGATGAGGGACACGTCCAGCCCCAGCTGCTCAAACACTTCGCGCGCCACGGCCACCTGGCCGCGTCCGCCGTCGATCAGCACCAGATCGGGCATGCGCGCAGCGGCGGTGACGGCCTGGCCCCCGCCTTGCTCCTGCAAGGCTTCGGCCACCTTGGCGTAGCGGCGGGTCAGCACCTGGCGCATGGCGGCGTAGTCGTCGCCGCCGGTGATGCCGTCGATGTTGTAGCGCCGGTACTGGCTGCTTTGCATGCGGTGGCCTTCAAACACGACGCAGCTGGCCTGGGTGGCTTCGCCAGCGGTGTGGCTGATGTCGAAACACTCGATGCGCAGGTCTTGCAGCTGCTCTTGCGGCAAGTCCAGCGCTTCGGCCAGGGCGCGGGTGCGGGCTTGCTGCGAGCCTTCCTCGGCCAGCAGGCGGGCCAGTTGCAAGGCGGCGTTTTGCTGCGCCATCTCCAGCCACACGCGGCGTTGGCCGCGCGGGGCATGGGTGGCGGTGATCTTGACTTCTTCCTTGTCCGACAAGGCTTGCAGCAGCGAGCCGGACACGGGCTCGCTGGTAATGAGCTGCGCGGGCGCGGGCTGGCCCAGGTAGTGCTGGGCGATGAAGGCATCCAGCACCTGCGCCTCCACGGTGGGCAGCTCGGCATCGGCTGCGAAGCCGGCGGCGTGTGCCAGGGCCTGCTCGGCGGCAATGGCGTGGGCGTCTTCCACGTGGGTGGGAAAGTAGGCCCTGTCGCCCAGGTGCCGCCCGCCGCGCACCATGGCCAGGTTGACGCAGGCTTTGCCGCCTTGCACCTTCACGGCCAGGATGTCCACGTCCGCATCGCCGCCCACTTCCACCGCCTGCTGGTGCAGCACGCGCGAGAGCGCGGTGATCTGGTTGCGGATGTCGGCGGCCTGCTCAAAGGCCAGCGCCTCGGCGTGGGCCATCATGCGGCGCTCCATGTCTTGCAACAGGTCTTGCGTTTGCCCGCGCAAAAACTGCTCGGCCTGCGCCACGTCGGCGGCGTAGTCGGCCGCGCTGATCAACTGCACGCAAGGAGCGGTGCAGCGCTTGATCTGGTACAGCAGGCAGGGCCGCGTGCGGTGGGCAAACACGGTGTCTTCGCAGGTGCGCAGGCGAAACACTTTTTGCAAAAGCTGGATGGTTTCCTTGACCGCCCAGGCGCCGGGGTAAGGGCCGAAGTAGCGGTGTCGCTTGTCGGTGGCGCCGCGGTAGTACTGCATGCGCGCGTAGCTTTCGGGCCGGGGCGGGCCGTCGGCGGGGCTGTCGCGCTCAGGTGCTGCGCCGGTGCCGGTGATCTTCAGATAGGGGTAGCTTTTGTCGTCCCTGAACAGGATGTTGTACTTGGGCGCGAGCTGCTTGATGAGGTTGTTTTCCAGAATCAGCGCTTCGGCCTCAGAGCGCACCACGGTGGTTTCCAGCCGCGCGATCTTGCTGACCATGTGGCCAATGCGCGTGCCGCCGTGGTTTTTCTGGAAATAGCTGGACACGCGCTTTTTCAGGTTGCGCGCCTTGCCCACGTACAGCACCTGGCCTTGCGCGTCAAAGTAGCGGTACACGCCCGGCAGCGGAGGCAGGGCGGCCACTTCGTTGAGCAGGTGCTGATGTTGTTCGGGGGGGCTGGTGTGTGGAGCAGGGGGTCTGTTGGGAAGGGTGGCGGGATGAGGGGAGCCGGTCATGGCGTGAGACCCGCAAAAAGGCAAGTGCCGTGTTGGCAGGCAGGCAATGCATGACGACATGGTCGACAGTCCTGTCTCACATAGGAGACAGCATTACAATTAAAAACCAAAACATGCATCTTGTATTGAATAGTAATTTTGAATACATTTTGACTTGTCAGCCATGTGCCTGACGGGTTTGATCTGTGTTTCATGAAGGGTCTTTCCATGTCCTCACATCTTCCTCATCTTGCAAGTACCACGCGCCGCGGCGCGCTTCGTTTTGGGCTGGCTGGCGCGGGCATGCTGGTGGCGGGCCGCAGTGCCTGGGCGTCCAAGCCCATTGAAATCCGTGTGGCCCATGCTTTGCAGGAAGGCTCGCATCTGGACCGTGCCGTCACGCGCTTTGCCGAGGAGGTGCAAACCAAGTCAAGCGGGCGCCTGATCGTCACGCAGTTTGCCAGCAGCCGCCTGGGCAGCGACCTCAAGGTGTTCGAGCAAATGCACAAGGGCGGCCTGCCGGCCACATTGCTGGTGGCCAGTACCACCACGCTGGTGCCGGCCTCCAAGGCCATGGCCATTTGGGACACGCCTTTTCTGTTTCACAACCCGGCCGAAGCCTATGCCGTGCTGGATGGCAAGTATGGCCAGCAAGTGCTTGCCAGTCTGAGCCAGGGCAACATCGTGGGGCTGGCCTATTGGGAAAACGGCTTCCGCCAAATCACCAACAGCGTGCGTCCCATCACGCGGCTGGACGATTTTGCAGGCCTGCGCATGCGTGTGCGGCCCGACGACATTGCCGTGAGCACTTTCAAGCAATTGGGCGTGGACGCCAAGCCGCTGCCCTTTGGCGAGCTGCCGCAGGCTTTGCGCGAGCGCAAGTTCGATGGGCAGGAAAACCCCTATGCCACCATCGTGTCGGCCCGCATCCATGAGGTGCAAAACTACCTGAACATCACCAACCACCTCTACACACCTTATGGCTTCATTGCCTCCAAGGGGTGGTGGGACACCCTGGCACCTGATCTGCAAAAAATCGTGCGAGAAGCAGCGTGGAACCAGCGCACCTACCAGCGTGCGGAGTCGCGCCGGGCATCCGAGGAGGCGCTGGGGATCATCAAGTCGTCCGGCATCAAGATCAGCGAACTCAGCGTCATTGAGCGCAACCGCATCGTTGAGCGGCTGACCAAGGTCAACGTCAACATCGTCAGCCGTGTGGGCACCCCTTTGTGGGCCAACGTGGCCATGGAGCTGGACGACTTCCGCCACAAGGCCCGATCAGCCGCTGCGGGCTGAGTGCGTACACCTTTTGCTGCTGTGCCATCCATGCCCGGGCCGGATGCCGCGCCTTCCTGGTTGTGGGATGTGTTTTGCCGCGTCATCGACAACCACGGCGACCTGGGCGTGTGCTGGCGCCTGTCGCGCGAATTGGCCGCGCACGGCCAGCGCGTGCGCCTGTGGGTGGACGACGCAGCGGCGCTGGCGTGGATGGCGCCCGGTGCGCTGCAGGGCCAAACACCGGGCGTGCAAGTGCTGCCGTGGACACAGCCCCTGCCCCCTGCGTTGCTGGCTGAGCTGCCGGCAGCCGACGTGTGGGTGGAAGCCTTTGGGTGTGAAATTGCTCCTGAATTAATAGCTGCTCGCGCGCGAATGGCAAGCGCAAATGGCCAAAATGGCTTAAATCCCCCCATCTGGCTCAATCTCGAATACCTGAGCGCCGAAGGCTACGTCGAGCGCATGCACGGCCTGCCCTCGCCCGTGCAGCACGGCCCGGCGGCGGGCTGGACCAAGTGGTTTTTCTACCCCGGCTTTACCCCCGCCACGGGTGGGCTGCTGCGCGAAGACGATCTGCCGCTGCGCCAGGCCGCGTTTGACCGCACGGCCTGGCTGCGCGCGCAAGGCATTGGCTGGCAGCCGGGCGAGCAGCTCATCAGCCTGTTTTGCTACGAGCCTGCTGCGCTGGGCGCGCTGCTGGCGCAACTGGCGGCCAGCCCGCAGCCCACGCGCCTGCTCGTTGCCGCAGGCCGCCCCGCAGCCGCCGTGCGCCAGGCGCTGCCGGGTGTGCAGGCACCTGCCGCGCATGGCTACCTGCGCATCAGCTACCTGCCCCATCTGCCCCAAACCGGCTATGACGAACTGCTGTGGGCGTGCGACATGAACTTCGTGCGCGGCGAAGATTCGCTGGTGCGCGCCCTGTGGGCGGGCGCGCCCCTGGTGTGGCACATCTACCCGCAGCCCGAGGACAACGCCCACCACGCCAAGCTGGACGCCTTTCTCGACTGGCTGCACGCCCCCGCCTCGCTGCGCGCGTTTCACCACGGCTGGAACAGTGTGGGCCAGACGGCCTTGCCTGCTCTGGACCTGCCCGCCTGGCGCGTCTGCACCCAGGCCGCGCGCCAGCGCCTGCTGGCCCAGCCCAGCCTGGCCGCGCAGCTCATCGGCTTTGTGAGGCAAAAACGCTAGAATGTCGGGCTTTGCGAAAAACCAAGACCCCAAGGGTTTCCAAGCCCGCTTGTGCTTTTTCGCCCCCTTGCCGCCGCGTGCGCCACGTGCCTTTGCAGCCCTTGTGAAACCCCGTGCACCCAGCGGCTTCATTCCAAGCCACCTCCTCACACACTGGAAGCACCGCTTATGAAAATCGCCCAGGAAATCCGCGCTGGCAACGTCATCATGCACGGCAAAGATCCGATGATCGTCCTGAAAACCGAATACGCCCGCGGCGGCCGCGGCGCCGCCACCGTGCGCATGAAGCTCAAGGCCCTGCTCAGCAACATGGGCACCGAAGTCGTGTTCAAGGCCGACGACAAGATGGACCAGATCATCCTGGACCACAAGGAGTGCACCTACTCCTACTTTGCCGATCCCATGTACGTCTTCATGGATGCCGAATACAACCAGTACGAAGTGGAAGCCGGCAACATGGGCGACGCGCTGAACTACCTGGAAGACGGCATGGCCTGCGAAGTGGTGTTCTACGACGGCAAGGCCATCTCGGTGGAGCTGCCCACCACCGTGGTGCGCGAAATCACCTGGACCGAGCCCGCCGTCAAGGGCGACACCTCCGGCAAGGTGCTCAAGCCCGCCAAGATCGCCACCGGCTTTGAAGTGGCCGTGCCCCTGTTCGTGGACCAGGGCGACAAGATCGAGATCGACACCCGCACGGGCGAATACAAAAAGCGCGTCTGATTTTTCAGGCTTTGTCGCTTTTTTGAAAAACCACCTTCGGGTGGTTTTTTTCATGACGAGGCCCAAGAGGGAGCTATTTGCTATGTTTTACATAGCTACAAACCATTGTCAAAAGCGCGCAAACGGCTTTTTTCATGCTGAAGGCGGGCGCTTTTCAGCTTTCATGTGCGAGGGCGGGCAGGGTCAGTCCGAGCCGGGCGAGAAATGGGCCAGTGCCTGCCGCGCCACTTCCAGGCCCGCCTGCTCGGGGGTGAAGTGGCCCACGCTGGGCAATACCCAGGGGGCGGGGCAACCTCGTATGAAGGCTTGCAGTGCAGGCTGGGCCAGGGGGCCGAACAGGCGGTCTCGCGCGCCAGTGACAAGCAGGCTGCGGCCTTGCCAGCGGGTGGACCAAAAATGGCTCAAGGGGGCTGGCGCTGATGCGGCCGGTGCGGCAGCCGTGCCGGCGCCATCGGTCCACCAGCGCGGCCAGGCGCGCGTGGCCGCGCGCTGGCCCGCGTCGGCAAAGGGGGCGGCATAGGCGGCCAGTGCGCCGCCATCCAGCCCTGGGCAGATGCGGGCCAGCAGGCGGGGAAGGTCGTAGGCGGGGTGCCGGGCGCACCATTGCTGCCAGGCCAGTACTGGCTCGGGCGGCGGGGCGCTGGCAGGCCAGGGCAGGGCGGTGTTCAGCCCCAGAAAGCCCAGGTAGCGTTCGGGTGCAGCGGGGGGCAGCCCCAGGGCCAGCACGGCGCCCAGGCCGTGTCCGGCCAGGATGACGCGCTGCAAGTGCAGCCGCTGCGCCAGCTCGTGCAGCACCTGCCGGTGCCAGACCAGGTGGTGGGCGCTGTCTTTCTTGGGCTTGTCGCTGCGGCCAAAGCCGATCAGATCAGGCACGACCACGCGGTCGCCTGCGGCCAGCCACACGGGCAGCATGTGGCGCCATAAATAGCCCCAACTGGGGTTGCCGTGCAGGCACAGCCAGGTGCGGGGAGCGTCGCGCGGGCCTTCGTCCAGGTAACGCAGGCGCAGCCCGGCCAGGGCGGGCAGGTCGCTGACGGCCTGGGGTGTCCAGGGGTAGCCAGGCAGCTGCACAAAGCGGTGCTCAGGGGTGCGCAGCGCGTCGTCGCGCAGTGGCTGCGGGTTGCGGCGGCGGGGCTGGAAGAAGGCGCGAAGCAAGGCGGCGCAGTCGGCGGCCAGCACGCCGCCTTGCACCTGGGTGTGGTGGTTCAGGCGCGGGTCGGCAAACAGATCGGTGACGGAGCCGGCGGCGCCCGTGCGGGGGTCGGGCGCGCCATACACCACGCGCGCCAGGCGTGCGTGCAGCATGGCGCCCGCGCACATGGCACAAGGCTCTAGCGTGACGTACAGGGTGCAGCCGTGCAGGCGGTAGTTGCCCAGGGTCTGGGCCGCAGCGCGCAGGGCAGCGATTTCGGCATGGGCGGTGGGGTCGTGCCCGGCGATGGGGGCGTTGCGCCCGGTGGCAATGACGCGGCCGTCTTTGACCAGCACGGCGCCCACGGGCACCTCGCCTGCGCTGGCGGCAGCGTGTGCCTGGGCCAGCGCCAAGCGCATGGCGTCTTCGTCGCTCAGAACATGCGCTTCAAGAGGGAGCTGCGCAGGGGGGAAATGGGGGTTGGGCACAGGGCCGGGCCGGGCAAGAGGGTTATTGCGCTTCATCCGGGATGGCGCGCTGCTGCAAGACGGCGTCCAGCGCCTGCTGGTATTGCTGCTGTATCTGGCGGCTTTGGTCGCGCACGCTGGCGGGCGCTGACTGACCGGCTGGCGCGCCGGCAGGTGCAGGCAGGGTGGCGGGAATGGGCGCGCGGGTGGCATCGAGCTGGCGCTTGATGAGCGAGGCGACGATGGCCAGAGCCAGCACCAGGCCAAGCAGTCCGAGTACGCGCATCATGACGTCACCTGCCCGACAGCGGCAGGCGCCAGCCCCAGGGTTTGCATCCAGGCGGCCAGGGCGCGCTCATCAGGCGTGCCTGCGGCATAGGCGGCGTGCAAGGCGGCGTGCGATTCGGGGCGGTGCTGGTTGAGCTTGAGCTTGCACTGCCAGTCTGTCACCGTCAGTTCAAAGGCGGCAATGCCTTGCAGCAGCTTGCTTGCCAGCGTCTCGTCCATGGCGCGCCACTGCGCGGCGTAGGCCGGTTCGTGATCGCCAATGAGGCACTTGAGCAGCGCATCCTTGGCTGCGGCATCGTCGTGGGCCAGCAGGCGCGCCTGTACCGTGCAATGCACGGCCAGGTAATTCCATGTCGGCACGCGCGCCGCATCGGGATACACCGTGGGTGACATGTAGGCATGCGGCCCCTGAAAAGTGACGACCGCCTGCGGGCGCGCCTGCAAATGGCGCCACTGCGGGTTGGGCCGCGCCACGTGCCCCAGCAGCACGAAGCGACCTTCATCCGCGCCTTCGCTGCGCAGGTGCAGGGGCAGATGGGTCACGAAGGGCAGGCCACCGTCATCAACGGTGATGAGGCTGGCAAACGGGTGCTCGCGTATCAGGCGCGCGGCCAGGGGCGCATGCTGGCTGGCAAAAAAAGAAGGCAGGTACATGGCAGGGCTGCGCGTCAAAGGGCGCATGGTAGCGCAGGCATGCTGCGTCACGAGGGCACGCGCGGGTTTCCCACCAGCCTGCCGGACAGTCACCTATGTGAATGTGCCAGCCAGTGTGCTTCATAGAATGGTTCGCGGCATTGCGCAGCGTTTACCAGACACGAACCATGGCCACCCAACACCCCCGCACCGGACAGCCCCACCCGCTTCACGCTTTGCTTGAGCTGCGTGCATTCGCTGAAATGTCCAGCCTGCCCTGGGCCTGGCCGCTGCTGATGCAAACGCCCAAGGGCGATGGGCACCCGGTGCTGCTCACGCCTGGCTTCATGGGGGACGAGGGCACGCTCATCGGGCTGGAGCGCTTTTTGCAAACCCGCGGCTACGACGTGCACACCTGGGGTCTGGGGCGCAACGTGGGTTTCAAGGTGCGCCATGCCGACGCGCTGGAGCAGAAAATCCGCCACCTGCACCACAAAAGCGGCCGCAAGGTCAGCCTGATTGGCTGGAGCCTGGGCGGCGTGTTCTCGCTCTACGCCGCGTTGCAGGCGTCTGAATGCGTGCGCCAGCTCATCACCCTGGGCAGCCCGGTGACGATTGATTTGAAACACGGCAGCCAGTCATCGCCCATGGTCAAAAGGCTTTACCGCCTAGTGGCCCACCCCCTGGGGCCCAGCGCCCACGTGATGCTGCCGCGCACCAAGGCGCTGCGCGAACGCCAGCTGCCGCCCGTGCCCGTGAGCTGCCTGTATTCGCTCAGCGACGGCGTGGTGCCCGCGCAGGAGGCCACCATCACCGGCGATGCCAGCCACTGCGAAAACATCCGCGTGCAAGGCAGCCACATGGGACTGGGCTTCAACCCCATGGTGTTGCTGATCGTGGCCAACCGCCTGGCGCAACCGGAAGGGCATTGGAAGCCCTTTGACCCCTCGGGCCTGGGCGGCTGGTATTACCGCATGCTGACGCACGATGCGGTGCCAGTGTGAGCAGTGTTTTCTTGAAAGAAAAACGGCTATTCGCGCGCGCCTGTAAATCGTTTTAAGCTATCTAAATTGAAGCGATTGGCAAAAACGCCTGTCGAGCGCAGTCGCGGGACATGCACGCACGACATACGATGACCAGCGGCATAATGCCCGCCCATGTCCGCCATGCCCCCTGCCTTTGCCCGCCGCCCCCGCTCACTGACTGCCGACGTGGTGCAGGCCATTGGCGACCAGATTCGTGACGGGCGGCTGACCAGCGGCACCAAACTGCCGCGCGAGGCCGATCTGATGGCGCAGTACAGCGTCAGCCGCACGGTGATTCGCGAAGCCATGTCGCGCTTGCAGGCCGCGGGCATGGTGGATATACGGCATGGCGTGGGCACTTTCGTGGTGGGCCTGGGCGATGCCAGCACCTTCCGCATCACGCCAGAGCAACTGGGCACCTTGCAGGACGTGATTGCCGTGCTGGAGCTGCGCATGGCCGTGGAAACCGAAAGCGCGGGCCTGGCGGCGCAGCGGCGCACGGCAGACAACCTGGCCGCGCTGACGCAGGCGCACCAGGCGTTTGCCAGCGCGCTGGCGCAGGGGCGTGATGCGGTGGGGCCAGACTTTCAGTTTCACCTGGAAATTGCCCGCGCCACCCAGAACCCCCACTTTGCCGAGCTGATGAGCACCCTGGGCGGCATGATGATTCCGCGCGCGCGCCTGGAGGGTGCGGAAAGTCATCACACCACCAACCCTGAGCGTGCCAACTACCTGCACAACGTGCACGCCGAGCACCAGGGCATTCTGGATGCCATTGCACGGCAAGACGCCGATACCGCCCGCGCCGCCATGCGCACGCACCTGAGCAACAGCCGCGAGCGCCGCCGCCGCCTGCTGGCGCAGTCTGCCTGAAGCGCCTTGGGCGCCGTTATGCTATTGATAATATAGCTTCTCGCGCTTGATAGACAAGCGCAAAACGTCTATTTGGCTTAATGCCCAAAACCCTTGCCGCAGGGGGGTGGGGCGACGTCAAGCCGCTTGAACACCCGCAGCGCGGTCGCGGCCAGGCTTGGCAAAGGCCAATGCGGGCAGCGTGCGCCTGAGGCCAGGACAGGGCAGCCGCGTGCAGGCATGGCATCCAACCCTTAAAGGGTAATCCCTAGGTATTTTGATGCGCGCCAAGAGATACGATGTCTCACCTCATACCTGCACAAGGAGCCCAGCATGACCCCAAACGAATTGAAAACAGCCCTGTCCTCCGGACTGCTGTCGTTTCCGCTGACCGACTTTGATGAGCAGCTCAACTTCAACCCCAAGGGTTACGCGGCCCGGCTGGAGTGGCTCAAGCCCTACGGCGCCACAGTGCTGTTTGCCGCAGGCGGCACGGGGGAGTTTTTCTCCATCGAGCCGCGCGAGTACGAGCAGATCATCAAAGTGGCTTGCGACACCTGCAGGAGCGACGTGCCCATCGTGGGCGGCGCAGGCGGTGGCACGCGGCTGGCCATTGCCTACGCCCAGGCGGCCGAGCGCAACGGCGCTGCTGGCGTGCTGCTGCTGCCGCACTACCTGACCGAGGCCACGCAAGAGGGCTTGGTGGCGCACGTCGAAGCCGTGTGCAAGAGCGTGAAGATTGGCGTGATCGTCTACAACCGCGCGGCCACCCGGCTGAGCGCCGACTCGCTGGAAAAGCTGGCCGATCGCTGCCCCAACCTGATTGGCTTTAAAGATGGCCTGGGCGATGTGGAGCGCATCGTCAGCATCCGCCGCCGCCTGGGTGACCGCTTTGTCTACATCGGCGGCATGCCCACGCACGAGGTGTATGCCAGCGCCTACCGCGCGCTGGGCGTGCCCACGTATTCGTCGGCGGTATTCAACTTCATCCCCAAGACGGCCATCGAGTTCTACAACGCCTACGCCAAGGGCGATCAGGCCACCGTCAACCGCCTGATTGATGACTTCTTCTTGCCCTATCTGGAAATCCGCAACCGCGGCGAGGGCTACGCCGTGAGCATCGTCAAGGCCGGCGCCACGCTGGCCGGCCACAGCGCAGGCCCGGTGCGCCCGCCGCTGACCGACCTCAAGCCCGAAGAGGTGGAGCAACTGCGCGCGCTTATGCAAAAGCTCGGCCCGCAATAAGCCCAGCCACGCGCCGCCGTATTCCCTGCAAGACAAGATAGGAGACAAGCTATGTTCAAAAAAGCACTCGGCGCCGTAGCGCTGACCGTGGCCGCCAGCAGCGTGTGGGCCTGGCCCACCAAGCCTGTCACGCTGGTGGTGCCTTTCCCGCCCGGGGGCTCTACCGACATGATCGCCCGCACCATTTCGGCCAAGCTGGGCGAAAAAATTGGCGGCACGGTGGTGGTGGAAAACAAGGCGGGCGCCACCGGCACCATTGGCGCGGCGCAAGTGGCGCGCAGCGCGCCCGATGGGCACACGTTTCTGGTGTCTTCGCTGGGGCCATTTGCCGTGGCGCCGCACCTCATCAAGGTGCAGTACGACGCGCTGAAGGATTTGGATCCGGTGAGCGTGCTGGTGCAGGCGCCCAACGTGCTGGTGGTGCCGGCGGCTTCGCCGCACAAGTCCATGGCCGAGGTGCTGAGCTTTGTGAAGGCCAACCCGGGCAAGATGACCTTTGCCTCATCAGGCAGCGGTAGCAGCGACCACATCACGGCCGAGCTGTTCTGGCAGCAAACGGGCACCAGTGGCATTCACGTGCCCTACAAAGGCGGCGGTCCGGTGATGACCGACTTGCTGGGCAATCAGGTGGACTCATCTTTCATGAACATCAATACCGCCATGCCGCAGATCAAGGCCGGAAAGCTGCGCCCGCTGGCCATCACGGGCGACAAGCGATCAGCCCTGCTGCCCGATGTGCCCACTTTGCAGGAAAGCGGGGTGAAAGGCGCGGACGTGTATTCCTGGCAGGCCATTGCCGGCCCGCACGGCCTGCCCGCCGAGGTGAAAAGCAAGATGCACACGGCCATTGCGGCCATCCTGAACGAGCCAGACACCAAAGCCAAGCTGCTGGAGCTGGGCTTTGAGATGGTGCTCAGCACCCCCGAAGCCTTTGCCCAGTACCAGGCGGCGGAATACGCCCGCTGGCAAAAGCTCATACGCGAACGAAAGATCACGGCCAATTGACAGTCCTTTGTGCTTTCCTTCAGGTCGCCTTCCAAAGGCGGGCGGCCTGCCGATTTGCTGACTATTCAGAGAAATGGCCATGACCGCTCCCATCGTCCAGCACATGCGTGTCGTTCCCGTCGCGGGCCATGACGGCATGCTGCTCAACCTCTCTGGTGCACACGCACCGTTTTTCACCCGCAACCTCGTCATCCTGACCGACAGCGCAGGCCACACCGGTGTGGGCGAAGTGCCCGGCGGCGAAAAAATCCGCCAAACGCTGGAAGACGCCCGTTCGCTGGTGGAGGGCCAGCCCATCGGCGCCATGCACGCCGTGCTGAACGCCATGCGCACCCGCTTTGCCGACCGCGACAGCGGCGGGCGCGGCCTGCAAACCTTTGA
>JAUNHQ010000054.1:0-534 GCA_030535425.1 Pseudomonadota bacterium
GCGAGGGCGGCGGCCAGCAGGGCCGGGGGCAGGTGCAGCGCCGCGCCCAGGGGCTGGGCGCAGGCGGCCGCGCCCAAGGCGCCCAGGGCGCACAGCATCCACAGGCCACTGAGTCGGTCCAGCAGCACCGACCAGCCGGCGGCAGCCGCGTTTTGCCCCGCGCGCTTGAGCATGACGGCGCGGTACACGTCGCCGCCCACCACGGCGCCGGGCAGCAGGGCATTGAGGCCGATGGCCTGAAAGTACCAGCGGCCCGCGTCGCGCACCGGCATGTCGGCGCCCAGCCAGTGCGCCAGGGCGCGCCAGCGCAGGGCCGAGACGAGGTTGGACGCCATGGCCGCCGCCAGCCCGGCCAGCAGCCAGCTTGGCTGGGCCTGGCGCAGCTGGGCCAGCACGCGCGCGGGCTCGGCCAGCCACAGCACGGCGGCCAGCAGGGCCAGGCCCAGGGCGCCGCGCAGCCAGGCTTTGTGCGCGCGTTTCATGCGGGGTTTATGCTATTGAATCAGGAGCTGTTCGCACGCTTTGGGCGGGCGT
>JAUNHQ010000054.1:544-24548 GCA_030535425.1 Pseudomonadota bacterium
GCTGCTCATCATTGGGCTGCTCATCGGCAGGCGGCACGTATTCCTCGGCATGAAACTGCGGGGCGCCGCCGGCTTCGTGGTAGATGCGGGTGAGCAGCTCGCCCGTCAGCCCGGCCACGATGAGCTGCGCGCCCATCAGCACCAGCATCACGCCGATGAGCAGCAACGGGCGCCCGCCGATGTCGTGACCCAGGAGCTTGAGGGCGAACAGCCACAGCAGCATCAGCGCGCCGGGCGCGGCCAGCCACAGGCCCAGGCCACCAAAGGCGTGCAGCGGGCGCTGGCGGTAGCGCATGAAAAAGACGATGAGGATCAAGTCCAGGATGACGCGGAAGGTGCGGTCAATGCCGTACTTGCTCACGCCGCGCGTGCGCGCGTGGTGGCGCACCGGCACTTCGGTGATGCGCGCGCCCGCTTCCTTGGCCAGCGAGGGGATGAAGCGGTGCAGCTCGCCATACAGGCGGATGCGGTCGATGATGGGGCGGCGGTAGGCCTTGAGCGCGCAGCCGTAGTCGTGCAGGTGCACGCCGGTGGCGCGCGAGATGAGGCGGTTGGCAATGCGCGAGGGCAGTTTGCGCGAGAGCTCGGCGTCCTGCCGGTCCTTGCGCCAGCCGCTGACCATGTCCACGTCGGGGTCGGTTTCCAGCCGGTTGAGCAGCAGGGGAATGTCGTCGGGCTCGTTTTGCAAGTCGGCGTCAAGCGTGACCACGTAGCGCCCGCGCACGCGGTCAAAGCCGGCTTGCAGCGCGCTGGACTGGCCGTAGTTGCGCGCCAGCAGCACCGGGCGCAGCCAGGGCGTGGCGGCGGCCAGCTCGCGCAGAACGCGGCGGCTGCCGTCGGTGGAGCCGTCGTCCACGGCCAGCAGCTCAAAACCGAGCGGCTGCCGCGCCATGGCCGCACCGATGCGCGCCACCAGATCGGGCAGGTTGTCCACTTCGTTGTAGATCGGCACCACGATAGAGACATCGGGCGCTGTGGTGCGGTCGGTCATGGAGGGTTTTTGTGCAGGCGGGATAATGCCGCCGATTGTGCCTTGCGCCTTTTTTGTGCCTGGTTGCCTTGCGCAAACACGGGCCGAGGCGCGCTGCTTTTGCCCGCCTTGATGAATCCCGCACCACCGCCCGCCGCTGCGCCCGCCTGGCCGCTGTCGCCCCCGCTTCGATCCCCCGTGGCTCAGCCCCTGGTGTGGCTGCTGGCGCTGTGTCTGGCGCATGTGCTGGTGCGCCTGGCCGCCTCGCCCGCGCTGAAGTGGGACGAGGCCGAGCAAATGCTCTGGTCGCAGCAGCTGGCCTGGGGCTACGGCGCGCAGCCGCCGCTGTACACCTGGCTGCAATGGGGCGTGAACCAGGTGCTGGGCCCCAGCGTGCTGGCGCTGTCGCTGCTCAAGCACAGCCTGCTGGCGCTGACCTACATCTTCATGTGGCTGGCCGGGCGCGAGCTGCTGGGCCCGCGCGGCGCATGGTGGGCCTCGGCCAGCATGCTGCTGATGCCTGCGCTGGGCTGGCATTCGGTGCGCGACCAGACGCACACCATCCTCGTCACCGCCATGACCTGCGCCGCCTGGTGGCTGCTGCTGCGCCTGGCGCGGCGCCCGCGCGCGTCAGACTTTGCCTGGCTGGGCGCCGTGTGCGCGGCGGGCCTTTTGGCCAAGTACAGCTTTGCCCTGGTCATGGCTGCCATGCTGGCCGCCGCCCTGAGCGTGCCGCACACGCGCCGCGCCCTTTTCGCGCGCGGCTGGTGGTGGGCGCCGGTGGTGGGCACGCTGCTGGTGCTGCCGCACGGGCTGTGGCTGCTGGCGCACATGCAGGAGGCCACCACCGGCACGCTGGACAAGATGCAGCTGCGCCAGAGCCTGGGCGCGGGCCTGCTCAGCCTGGTCAGCGTGGTGCTGGGCCTGCTGACGCTGTGGGCGCTGGTGGCGCTGTGGGCGTTTCGCGGCGCCTGGTGGCGCCGCCCGCTGGCGCCCGCCGCGCCCTGGGCGCACACGCTGTTCGTGCGCTACGTGGCCCTGGTGCTGCTGGCGCTGCTGGGCATGGTGCTGCTGGCCGGGGTCAGCAGCTTCAAAGGTCGCTGGGTGCTGCCCCTGCTGTGCATGGTGCCGCTGGCCGCCTTTGCCGCGCGGCCCGAGTTGCAGCAGCACCCGCGCGCGCGCCACTACAGCGGCGCCGTGGTGGCCGTGGCCCTGGTGCTGCTGGCCGCCGCCGGGCTGCGCCCCTGGCTGAGCGGCTGGCGCGGCGACGCCGACGAGCTGAACCACCCCATCGTTGAGCTGGCCGCCGCTTTGCGCGCGCAAGGCTATGACGGCACCAGCCCCATCGTCGCGGCCGACCACATGCTGGCCGGCATGTTGCGCACGCGCTTTGCCAGCGTGCGCGTGTCCGCCTGTGCGACCGAAGAAAACCGCGTGGCCGACTGTGTGGCCCAGCATGTCCAGGCCGCGCAAGCCGCAGGGCAGGGCGTGCTGCTCATCTCGCGCCAGGACCGCCCCGCGCCCGACTGGTGGGCGCAGGCCCGGGCGCAAACCCCGCTGCCGCCCGAGCAAGCGCTGCAACTGCCCTTCAACAAAATGCGCGCCGGCACCCCGCCCGCGCTCTACCACTGGGTGTGGCTGCCAGCGGCCCCGGCACCCGCCGCGCCCGCCTTGCCTGCATCTTCCGCCTTGCCCGACCGACCATGAGCACCCTTCTCGTCACCGGCTGCGCCGGCTTCATCGGCATGCACGCGGCGCAGCGCCTGCTGGCGCGCGGCGACACCGTGGTCGGCATCGACAACCTCAACACTTACTACGACCCCGCCCTCAAAACCGCACGCCTGGCCCGCCTGCAAGCACACCCCGGCTTTCGCTTTGAAAAGCTGGACGTGGCAGACCGCGCCGCCATGGCCGATCTGTTTGCCCGCGTGCGCCCGCAGCGCGTGCTGCACCTGGCCGCGCAAGCCGGCGTGCGCTACTCCATCGACCAGCCCGACGACTACACCGACAGCAACCTGCTGGGCTTTGCCAACGTGCTGCAAGGCTGCCGTGCGCAGCAGGTGGCGCACCTGGTGTTTGCCAGCAGCTCCAGCGTCTATGGCGGCAACGCCCGCCTGCCCTACCGCGAGCAAGACGCGGTGGATCATCCCATCAGCTACTACGCCGCCACCAAGAAAGCCAACGAGGTCATGGCCCACAGCTATGCCCACCTGTACGGCCTGCCCTGCACCGGCCTGCGCTTTTTCACCGTCTACGGCCCCTGGGGCCGGCCCGACATGGCGCTGTTCAAGTTCACCCGCGCCATGCTGGCTGGCCAAGCCATCGACGTGTACGGCCACGGCCAGCTCGTGCGCGACTTCACCTACATCGACGACATCGTCACCGGCGTGCTGCGCGTGCTGGACAAACCCGCCACGCCGGATGCGACCCACGACCCCCTGGCCCCCCACCCCGGCAGCAGCAGCGCGCCGTACCGCATCTTCAACATCGGCAACAGCACCCCCACCGTGCTGATGGACTACATCACCGCGCTGGAAGCGGCCCTGGGCCTGACCGCGCGCAAAAACATGCTGCCCCAGCAGCCGGGCGACGTGCACAGCACCGCCGCCGACACCCGCGCCCTGCAAGCGTGGGTCGGCTTTGCCCCCGACACCAGCGTGCGCGAAGGTGTGGCGCGGTTCGTGCAGTGGTATCAGGAGTTTTACGCATCATGAAAGTCACCGTTTTCGGCACCGGCTACGTCGGCCTGGTGCAAGGGGCCGTGCTGGCCGATGTGGGCCACGACGTGATGTGCGTGGACATTGACGCGGCCAAGGTGGCCGCGCTGCAGGCCGGGCGCATCCCGATCCACGAGCCGGGGCTTGAGCCGCTGGTCGTGGCCAACCAGGCGGCGGGGCGCTTGCGCTTTACCACCAGCGCGGACGAGGGCGTGGCCCATGGCGACTTGATCTTTCTGGCCGTGGGCACCCCGCCCGACGAAGACGGCAGCGCCGATCTGGCCGCCGTGCTGGCCGTGGCCCGCACCATTGCCACGCACATGGCCGCGCCCAAAACCATCGTCAACAAATCCACCGTGCCCGTGGGCACCGCAGGCAAAGTGGCCCAGGCCGTGCGCGACGTGCTCAGCGCACGCGGGGCGGACATCGCCTTTGAAGTGGTCAGCAACCCCGAATTTCTGAAAGAAGGCGCGGCCGTGGCCGACTGCCAGCGGCCCGACCGCATCGTCATCGGCACCGCCAGCGCCGCCGCCGAGCAGCAGCTGCGCGAGCTGTACGCCCCCTTCAACCGCAACCACGACAAGATCGTGGTCATGGACGTCAAAAGCGCCGAGCTGACCAAGTACGCCGCCAACGCCATGCTGGCCACCAAAATCAGCTTCATCAACGAAATCGCCTGCTTGGCCGAACGCCTGGGCGCCGACATCGAGGCCGTGCGCCGCGGCATCGGCTCCGACCCGCGCATCGGCTACCACTTCATCTACCCCGGCGCGGGCTATGGCGGCAGCTGCTTTCCCAAAGACGTCAAGGCCCTCATCCACACCGCGCGCGACATCGGCTTTGAGCCTGACGTGCTGCTGGCCGTGCAGCAGCGCAACGACGCGCAGCGTCAGGTGCTGGGCCAGCGCATCGTGGCCCACTACGGCGGCAGCCTGGCCGGGCGCACCGTGGCCGTGTGGGGCCTGGCCTTCAAGCCCGAAACCGACGACATGCGCGAAGCCCCCAGCCGCGCCCTGCTGGCCGCCCTGTGGGCCGCCGGCGCGCACGTGCGCGCCTTCGACCCCGTGGCCATGCCCGAGGCGCGGCGCATTTTTGGCGAACGCGCCGATCTGACCCTGTGCGACAGCCCCATGCACGCCCTGCAAGGCGCCTGCTGCCTGGCCATCGTCACCGAATGGAAGCACTTTCGCGTGCCCGACTTTGCCCACATGGCCCGCCTGCTCACCGACCGCATCGTCTTTGACGGCCGCAACCTGTACGAGCCCGCCTTGGTGGCCCGCCACGGCCTGCGCTACGAATCCATCGGCCGGCCGGCGGCAGGGGTGTGATTGCTATGTTTTACATAGCTTAAAACCGTTGTTTAGCGCGCGCAAATGGCCTTTTTTTCATTGATGCTTGCGCGTTCCGGCCGGGCTGGCGCAGGCAGCGCGGGGGGCGGGACATGAGCGCGCGTGCCCGGGAGGGCCGGGCGCCATAATCGCTCTATCTTGAGTACCGCCAGCCCCCCCCTGTCTGAAGTCAACCTGTCCGAGATGGACGGCGTGCGCTATCTGCACCTGGGCACCGAATGGGTGCAGGGCAGCATGCGCGTGGATGCGCCATTCGACATTGACCTGGAATACGTGCAGCGCATGATGGCGTGGCTGCTGTTTGTGCCGCCCGATTCGGTGGCCGGGCGGCACGCCATGCAGCTGGGGCTGGGGGCGGGGGCCATCACCAAGTTTTGCTACAAGAAACTGCGCATGACCTGCACCGCGGTCGAGCTGAACCCGCGCGTGGCCGACGTGTGCCGTGCCTGGCTGCGCCTGCCGCCCGAGGGGCCGCGCCTGCGCGTGGTGATTGCCGATGCGCAAGAGGAAATCCGCCGCGACGAATGGCTGGGCACGGTGGACGCGCTGGCGGTGGATTTGTATGACGACGAAGCCGCCGCCCCCGTGCTCGACAGCCCCGACTTTTATGCCGACTGCCGCCGCGTGCTGAGCGATGAGGGCGTGATGACCGTGAATCTGTTTGGCCGCCGCGCCAGCTTTGAGCGCAGCCTGGCGAGCATCAGCCAGGCCTTTGGCACGCAGGCCGTGTGGGCGTTCAAGGCCACGCGCGAAGGCAACACCGTGGTGCTGGCGCAGCGCACGCCCTCGCGGCCCAAGCGCGCCGTGCTGGCCGAACGGGCCGAGGCCATTGAGGCGCGCTGGAGCCTGCCCGCGCGCAAGTGGCTCAAGGTCTTCAAACCCATCGAAAAATGAATCGACACACCCCGCCTTCCCTGTCGTATATCGGCCCCGTGCAATGGGACCAGCTGGTCGATTGGATGCGCGAGGACGGCGTCATCACCCCCGAGGAGGCCAGCCGCACCATTGCCCGCTGCTCGCAGGCGCAAAGCGCGCAGGCCGCGCTGGTGCGCCTGGCGGCCGTGGGCGTGCGCCGTGCCAGCGACGGGCAGCCCCTGGACGTGGAGGAACTCACCGCCTACCTGGCACGCCGCGCCGGGCTGGAGTACATGCGCATCGACCCGCTGAAGGTAGACGCGGGCAAGGTGGCCGACACCATGAGCGCACCCTATGCCGAGCGGCACAAGATCCTGCCCGTGCAGGTCTCGCCCGCCGAAGTCGTGGTGGCCACCAGCGAGCCGTTCATCGACGACTGGGTGGCCGAGGTTGAGCGCCAGTCCAAGCGCAGCGTGCGCCGCGTGGTGGCCAACCCGGCAGACATCAAGCGCTACACGGCGGAGTTTTTTGCGTTGGCCAAGTCGGTGCGCGCAGCCGTCAAAAGTGGCGGCGGCGCGGCCGGCGCCAGCTTTGAGCAACTGGTGGAGCTGGGCAAGAGCGGCCGCCAGCTCGACGCCAACGACCAAGGCGTCATCCAGGTGGTGGACTGGCTGTGGCAGTACGCCTTTGACCAGCGCGCCAGCGACATTCACCTGGAGCCCCGGCGCGAGCAGGGTGTGATCCGCTTTCGCATCGACGGCGTGCTGCACCCCGTGTACCAGGTGCCCGCTGCGGTGATGAACGCCATCACCGCCCGCATCAAGCTGCTGGGCCGCATGGACGTGGTCGAGCGCCGCCGCCCGCAGGATGGCCGCATCAAGACCCGCAGCCCCGGCGGCGAAGAAATCGAGATGCGCCTGTCCACGCTGCCCACCGCGTTTGGTGAAAAGCTGGTCATGCGCATCTTCGACCCCGACACCGCCGTCAAGGACCTGGCGGCGCTGGGCTTTACCCCGCACGATGCCGCGCGCTGGGAAGGCATGGTGGCACGTCCCCACGGCATCATCCTCGTCACCGGCCCGACGGGCAGCGGCAAGACCACCACGCTGTATTCCACCTTGCGCCGCGTGGCCACGGAAGAAGTCAACGTCAGCACCATCGAAGACCCCATCGAGCGCATCGACCCCGCGCTCAACCAGACGCAGGTGCAGCCGCAGCTGGACTTTGGCTTTGCCGAAGGCGTGCGCGCCCTCATGCGGCAAGACCCCGACATCATCATGATCGGCGAAATCCGCGATCTGCAAACCGCCGAAATGGCCGTGCAAGCCGCCCTCACCGGCCACCTGGTGTTCAGCACCTTGCACACCAACGACGCGCCCAGTGCCCTCACACGCCTGATGGAGCTGGGCGTGCCCGCCTACCTGCTGAGCGCCACCTTGCTGGGCGTGCTGGCCCAGCGCCTGGTGCGCACCCTGTGCCCGGCATGCAAGCAGGCGGGCGATGGCGGCAGCGCCGATGCCCTGGCCGACGCCATCAAACCCTGGAAAATCAGCCGTGGCCAGTACCGCCCCTACCAGCCCGTGGGTTGCCTGGAATGCCGCATGACCGGCTTTCGCGGCCGCATGGGCATTTACGAGCTGCTCACCGTCAGCGAAGCCTTCAAATCGCTCGTGCATGGCCAAGCCGACATGGCCGCGTTGCGCCAGCAGGCCGTGGCCGACGGCATGCGCCCGCTGCGCCTGGCCGGTGCCATGCGCGCGGCCGAAGGCCTGACCACGCTGGCCGAAGTCATCGCCGCCACGCCGCCGCTGAACTGATGCGCCCCGGCGCCACGCGCGCCAGGGTCAGCCCGCCGTGGTGCCCGCCCCATTGGCCCCGCTTTGTTTTGCTCCGTTCTGTTTTGCCCGCATGACCTTGCCACCTGCCACTCCCACCCCGCTGGCCGAGGCCGTGGTGCTCGACGCCGTACAACGCATCGAATCCACCGGCTTGCTGGATGACGTGGCTGAGCTGCGCCAGGCCTTTCACACCCGGCCCACGCGCGCCGCGCAGGTGCGCCAGCGTGCCTGGCTGCTGGGCCAGCGCCTGGGCCTGCCCGCCGAGCTGGCCGCGCTGCGCCAGGCCGGCTGGCTGGCCGTGGCCGTGCTGGCCATGCTGACCGCACTGGCCGCCCTGGGCCTGGCGCGCGCCGTGCTGGGGCAGGGGCGCGGCATCAACGCCGTGGCCGCCTTTGCCCTCTTGCTGGGCCCGCACCTGCTGAGCCTGGCTGCTTGGCTGGCGGGCCTGCTGTTGCCGGGCACTGCCCGCAGCGGCGCACTGCTGGGGCGTGGCGCGCTGTGGCTGACCGCGCGCCTGCCGCTGGGGCGCGGCGCGCACGCGCCCTTGTTGCTGGCATCGGCTGCCGCCGTGCTGCGCCGCCAGGGGCTGCTGGGCTGGCTCACCGGTGCCATCAGCCACGCGGTGTGGGCGCTGGCCTTTGTGCTCATGCTGGCCGTGCTGGCCTTTGGCTTTGCCTTTCATGCCTATGCGCTGACGTGGGAAAGCACCATCCTCAGCGCCGGGTTCTTCCAGCGGTTTGTCCACGTCACCGGCGCGCTGCCCGCGCTGCTGGGCTTTGCGGTGCCCGATGCCGCCGCCGTGCACGCCGCAGGCACACATATGACAGGGCCGGGGGCTGCGCCCAGCCAAAGCGCCTGGGCCTGGTGGCTGCTGGGCTGCGTGGCGGTGTATGGCCTGCTGCCCCGCGCCTTGCTGGCAGCCCTGTGCCACTGGCGCTGGCGCGCGGGTGCGCAAAGGCTGGCGCAGGTGGACATGGCCGACCCTGACGTGCGCCGCATCGTGGCCCGGCTGGACGCGCTGGCGCCCCCGCCCGAGGTGATTGACCCTGAGCAGCGCTCCGCTGCCGTGGCCGGGCCGCTGCCCGCAGCGCCTTTGGGCACGCCCGGCGCCCCCGGCTCGCTGGCCGTCATCGGTTTTGAGCTGCCGCCTGAAACGCCCTGGCCCTTGCCCGGTGTGCCCGCGGGCACCGCCGCGCCCCAGCGCCTGGCAGGCAGCGCGGCCGAGCGCCAGGCCGCGCTGTCGGCACTGGCTGCGCAGCGCCCGCAGTCGCTGCTGATCGTGGTACACGCCGCCGCCAGCCCTGACCGGGGCACCGCCCGCTTCGTGCGCGAAGCCACCGCCCTGGCCAGCCGCGCCGCCTTGCTGCTGCACGGCGCGGAGCACGCCGCCAGCGGCGCGCAGCGCTGGCGCCAGTGGGCGCAGGCCGAAGGGTTGGAGGCGCTGGCCCTGCTTGACTCTGCCCCCGCCGCCACGCAATGGACACAGCCATGACCGAGCCGCTGCACATCGCCGTCGTCGGCCACACCAACGCAGGCAAGACCTCGCTGCTGCGCACCCTCACGCGGCAGGCAGACTTTGGCGAAGTGTCCGACCGCCCCGGCACCACGCGCCATGCCGAAGCCATTGACCTGCGGCTGGACGGCGCAGTGGCCGTGCGCTTTGTGGACACGCCGGGCCTGGAAGACTCGGTGGCCCTGCTCGAACACCTGGGCCGCATCGAAGCCCCGTCGCGCCCCGAGCGCGTGCGCGCCTTCCTGCAAGGCCCCGAGGCACGCGCCAGCTTTGAGCAAGAAGCCAAGGTCTTGCGCGCCCTCACCGGCCAGGCCGACGCCGCCATGCTCGTCATCGACACGCGCGAGCCCGTGCTGCCCAAGTACCAGGCCGAGATCGAAGCCCTGACCTGGTGTGCCAAGCCCATCCTGCCCGTGCTCAACTTCGTGCGCGATGCGGCCAGCCGCCGCGACCAATGGCATCAGGTGCTGCTGGAGGCCAACCTGCACGCGCGGGTGGAGTTTGACGTGGTGGCGCCTTTCCACGGCGCCGAGCAGCAGCTCTATGGCGACCTGGCCACCTTGCTGCCCGCCCGCCGCGCGCAGCTGGCCGGCATCGCCGCCGCCCTGGCGCGCGAGGCCGGCGAGCGCCAGCAGGCCGCCTGCCGCGTCATCGCCAGCGCCCTGATCGACGTGGCCGCCATGCGCCGCGCCCTGCCTGCCGAAGACTTTGCCGACCCCCAGCGCCAAGCCGCCTTCGTGCGCGACTTCCACGACGACGTGCGCCGCCACGCCCGCCGCGCCGTGGACGGGCTGCTGACCGTCTTTGCCTTCCGCCCGCAAGACGCCGAGCTGCAAGACTTGCCCCAGCTGCAAGGCCGCTGGGAAGACGACCTGTTCAACCCCGAGCTGCTCAAGCAGGCAGGCAAAACCCTGGGCCTGGGCGCGGCCATCGGCGCGGGCATCGGTGCCGTGGCCGACGTGGCCCTGGCCGGCCTGTCGCTGGGCGCAGCCACCACCTTGGGCGCCACCATTGGCGGCGCGGCATCCGGCGGCTGGCGGCCACTGTGGCGCAAGCTGGAAAACCGCCTGGCCGGCGTGCAGGAACTCACCGCCGAAGACCCCCTGCTGTTGCTGCTGGCCAGCCATCTGGTCGAGCTGGCCCAGGCCCTGGCCCGGCGCGGCCACGCCGCCCAGGCCACGCTGCGCGCCGGCCAGGCCGACAGCCCCGCGCTGCAAGACGCCCTGCGCGCCGTGCCCGCTGCCTTGCGGCCCGCGCGCAGCCACCCCGGCTGGGAGCGCCCCGCTTCCGCTGGCATGGCGCTGCCCTGGCCGCGTCCCCACGATGCCGATGAGGACCGCCAAGCGCTGGAGTCAGACCTGGCGGCACGCCTGCAAGCGGTGTTGAATGCTATTGATTGAGTAGCATCAAACCCTTTGATGATGCGCGCAAATGGCCTTTTTCTTATAGGGGACAAGATAGGTCTTGAAAACGTTTGCCATGTCCACTGAGCGTGAGCATGGCGGTTTCAGGTTGTTTGTTTTCATATCTGAAAAAGGCCATTCGCGCGCATTAGATAAGGATTTTTAGCTATATAAACGATAGTATTTTTGAGCCATGACAGAGGCGGGGCACCAGGGCAGGGCGCTGCGCACAAAAAAGCCCCGCCGGGGGCGGGGCTGGGGCGGCAGCGAGCGATGTCGCGCGCAGCAGGGCTTTAGCCCATGTGCAGGCCGCCGTTGCAGGAGAAGTCGGCGCCGGTGGTAAAGCCCGAATCCTCGCCCGCCAGCCAGGCGACGATGGAGCCGATTTCCTCGGGTGTGCCCAGGCGCTTGACGGGAATGGTGGCGATGATTTTCTCCAGCACGTCCTCGCGGATGGCGCGCACCATGTCGGTGCCGATGTAGCCGGGGCTGACGGTGTTGACCGTCACGCCCTTGCTGGCCATCTCTTGCGCCAGCGCCATGGTGAAGCCGTGCATGCCGGCCTTGGCGGCGGAGTAGTTGGTCTGGCCGGCCTGGCCTTTTTCACCGTTGACCGAGCTGATCTGGATCACCCGGCCCCAGCCGCGCTCCACCATGTCGGGAATGACCTGCTTGGTCACGTTGAACATGCTGGTGAGGTTGGTGCTGATGACGGCGTCCCAGTCCTCGCGGGTCATTTTCAGGAACATGCGGTCGCGCGTGATGCCGGCGTTGTTCACCAGCACGTCGATGGGGCCGTGCTCGGCCTTGGCCTTGGCAAAGGCGTCCACGGTGGATTGCCAGTCGGCCACGTTGCCCACGCTGGCGTAGAAGGTGTAGCCCTTGCCTTTTTGCTCGTCCAGCCACTTCTGGTAATCGCGTGTGGGGCCACAGCCGGCGATGACCTTGAAGCCGTCTTTGTGCAGGCGCTGGCAGATGGCGGTGCCAATGCCACCCATGCCGCCGGTGACGTACGCTACTTTTTGACTCATGAAATGTCTCCTAGAGGTGCTTCGAAAACGATAGCTTTTTGCGCTTGATTGGTGCTGCCAAGAGGCAATTTACTGCAAAACCCGGCGAGGCGGGGACAGGGTTTACGCGCGGGCTTTTACGTAGCGGCCAGGGGCCGGCTCGATGGCGGCGTAGGCCTTGCCACGGCCATAGGTCTTGGGCGCGGGCACTTGCTTGCCGGCATGGCCCTTGAGCCAGGCGGCCCAGTCTTCCCACCAGCTGCCGGGGGTTTCGGTGGCGCCGGCGATCCAGTCGTTGACGTTCTTGGGGAACTGCCCGTCGTTGCGCACCCAGTGGCTGCGTTTGCGGGCCGCAGGGGGGTTGATGACGCCGGCGATGTGGCCCGATGCGCCCATCATGAAGCGCTTTTTGCCCGGCAGCACCTGGGTGCTGGCGTAGGCGCCGCCAATGGGCACGATGTGGTCTTCGCGCGAGCCGTAGATGTACACGGGCATGTCCACTTTGCGCAGGTCGATTTTTTCGCCGCACACCGTGGCCTTGCCGGGCTGGATGAGATTGTTTTCCAGATAGGTGTTGCGCAAGTACCAGGCGTAAAAGGGGCCGGGCAGGTTGGTGGAGTCGCTGTTCCAGTACAGCAGGTCAAACGGCGGCGGGGTTTCGCCTTTCAGGTAGTTGCCCACGACGTAGTTCCACACCAGGTCGTTGGGGCGCAGGAAGCTGAAGGTGCTGGCCAGGTCCTGCCCGCGCAGCATGCCGCCGGCGCCCATTTGCATCTCGCGAAAGCGCACCATGTTCTCGTCGATGAACACGTCCAGGATGCCGGTGTCGGAAAAGTCGATCAGCGTGGTCAGCAGCGTGGCGCTGGCCACGGGCTTTTGGCCGCGCGCGGCCAGCACGGCCAGCGCGGTGGTGAGGATGGTGCCGCCTACGCAAAAGCCCAGCGCGTTGATCTGCTTGGCGCCGGTGATGTCCTGCACGGTTTCGATGGCCTGGATGGCGGCGTGCTGGATGTAGTCGTCCCAGGTGGCTTTTTCCAGCGAGGCGTCGGGGTTGCGCCAGCTCACCACAAAGGTGCGGTGACCCTGGGCCACGGCATAGCGGATGACGGAGTTGCTGGGCTGCAAGTCCAGGATGTAGTACTTGTTGATGCAGGGGGGCACCAGCAGGAAGGGCCGCTCATAGACCTTGTCCGTCAGCGGCTTGTATTCGATGAGTTGGAAGAACTCGTTTTCAAACACCACCGCGCCTTCGGTGGTGGCCACGTTCTTGCCCACTTCGAACAGGCTTTCGTCGGTCATGGACACATGGCCCTGGCGCAGGTCGTGCAGCATGTTGGCCACGCCCTTGGCCAGGCTCTCGCCCTGGGTTTCAATGGCCTTTTGCTGCGCCTCGGCGTTGAAGGCCAGGAAGTTGCTGGGCGCGGCGGCGGCCACCCATTGCTCTACGGCAAAGCGCAGGCGGTTTTTGGCTTTGGCGTCGCCTTCGGCGGCATCGGCCATCTTCATCAGCGTGCGGGCGTTGAGCAGGTACACGGCGGCGGCAAACGATGCCAGCGGATT
Organism: Pseudomonadota bacterium; assembly: GCA_030535425.1. Classification (GTDB taxonomy): domain Bacteria; phylum Pseudomonadota; class Gammaproteobacteria; order Burkholderiales; family Burkholderiaceae_C; genus Ottowia. Next base: position 13,760 of record JAUNHQ010000054.1, read on the forward strand.
GTGTGACCAGGCATCGCCGTTGAAGCGGCGGTCCTTGAGCGCGGGGTTGCCCAGCAGGCTCTGGTTCCACAGCTCGGCGGCTTCACGCACATACTCTTGCTGCAGGGCTGCCAGTTTGTCGGGGGCAAAGCTCAGCTGCGGCAGCGCCATGCCTGGCGGCAGGGCGCCGGATGTATTGAGGGCGCTCAGATCCAGGTTTTGCAGCGGCTGCATGGCCTGCATCCAGCTTTGCATGAAGTGGCCATCCAGCGGCATGCCCATACCCATACCCATGCCCTGTGGCAGCCGGGCCATCATGTCTTGCCAGACGGCGAAAGTGTGCTGTGGGTTCATGGTGTTGTCTCCTTTGCTGTTGTGGTGTGTGATGCATGGCACGTGCCAGGGCACAGTATGGCCCATCCGCATGACGCCTGGATGGCGCACCGCGGCGATGGCTCATGGGCCGAATGCGTACTCAGGCACCTGCTGGCGCAGCCACTGGCGCAGCCGTCCGGCATCCGGCGCGGGGCCGGCTTGGGCCAGCCAGTCGTCGATGGCCGTCAGCACCTGTGCCCCGGCCGCCGGCACGCGCGCCACGCGCAGCTTGGGGTGGGGCGTGGCCTCGGTGGTTTCGTCGTCGGCCAGCAGCTCCTCGAACAGCTTTTCGCCCGGGCGCAGTCCGGTAAAGACGATGGGCACCTCGGCCTCGGTGTGGCCGCTCAGGCGCACCATCAGGCGCGCCAGCTCGGCAATCTTCACCGGCTCGCCCATGTCCAGCACAAAGATCTGGCCCGACTGGCCCATCAGCCCCGCTTGCAGCACCAGTTGCGCCGCTTCGGGGATGGTCATGAAATAGCGCACGATGTCCGGGTGCGTCACCGTGACCGGCCCGCCCTGCGCAATCTGCCGCGCAAACAGCGGCACCACCGAGCCGCTGGAGCCCAGCACGTTGCCAAAGCGCACCGACACATAGCGCGTGCCCGGCCACTCGCCCGCCACGGCCTGCACGGCCTGCTCGGCCAGGCGCTTGGTGGCGCCCATCACGTTGGTGGGGTTGACGGCCTTGTCGGTGGAGATGAGCACAAAGCGCGCCGCCCCCGCCTCGCCCGCCACGCGCGCGGCGTTCACGGTGCCCAGCACGTTGGTGCGCAGCGCCTCGATGGCGTTGTCGCCCTCCATCAGCGGCACGTGCTTGTAGGCTGCCGCGTGCAGCACCACGGCGGGCCGGTGCGCCAGGGCAATGGCGCGCAGGCGCTCCAGCTCGCGCACGTTGGCGGTGCAGTACACGCCCTGCATGGCCGGAAAGTCGCGGCGCAGGCCCTGCTCCAGCTGGTAGATGGCGTATTCGGACACGTCCACGCACACCAGCTTGGCCACGCCCAGGCGCGCCACCTGGCGGCACAGCTCGGCCCCGATGGAGCCGCCCGCGCCCGTCACCAGCACGGTTTGCCCGCTGAACAGGCTGGCCAGCCCCTGTGCGTCCAGCTGCACCGGCGCGCGGCCCAGCAGGTCTTCCAGCCGCAGCTGGCGCAGCGGCGCAGCGCCGGTTTTCAGGCCGCCGTGGCCGGCTTGCAGCAGCTCATCGGCCGTGGGCAGGGTCAGCAGGTTCAGGCCGCTGCCCGACCAGCGCATCAGCACCTCGCGCCGCAGCGCCTGCCCGGGCGCGGCGGCCAGCAGCAGGGTGCGCGCGCCCTGGGCGCGGGCCAGCGCATCCAGCGCCTCGGTGTCGCCCAGCACGCGCACGCCTTGCACCGTGCGGCCCACGTCCTGCGCGCGCGGCGAGGCAATGCCCGCCACCTGCCAGCCTTCCACCCCTTTGAGCGTGCGCAGCGCCTGGTCGGCCTCATCCAGCGTGCCCACCACAATCAGCGGCTGCGCCGCCGCGCCGGGCCTGGCCTGCGCCCGCTCCGTCAGCGACCGCCAGGCCGCGCGCGCACCGGCCAGCAGCAGCAGCGCCAGCACCGCGCTGATGAGAAACACCGAGCGCGGAAAACCCTCCACCCGCAGCCCCATGACCACCGCCGAAGTCAGCAGCGCCCCCAGCGCCACCCCTGCGGCCAGGTGCCGCAGATCGGCCAGGCTGACATAGCGCCACGACTGGCGCGGCACGCGCGCGGCCAGCAGCCCCAGCGCCATGCAGCCCAGGGCGATGGGCGTGGTCTGCACCGCCTGTTCGAAATAAGGCGACGGCACGCTTAAGTTAAAGCGCAGCCAGAACGCCGCCCACCAGGCCAGCGCCAGCAGCGGCAGATCCACCAGCCACGACGCGCTGCGCAGGCTGCGGGCCAGGGGGGTCAGCATGGGGCTCCAGCGGTCGGTGCAAAGGCCGCAGGTGATGTGCTTGGGGGCATGCTCATACCGGCTGCGCCTGTGCAAGCACCTGTTGCCTGAATTTCGGCGGCAAATCGCCAGGAGTCAGCACGTCCACGCCAACCCCCAGCAGGGTTTGCAGCGCGGCCTGCAAATCGCCCAGATCCAGCAAGGTGGCGCCGGGCAGCGCATCCACCAGCAGATCCAGATCGCTGCCGTCATGGTCGGTGCCATGCAGTACCGGGCCAAACACGCGCGTAAACACACGCGAATTGGTCGCGCGAAAGCGGCCCACCGTGTCGCGCACGGCGCTTCGCTTCAGGTCAAGCACAACAGAGGGGCGCATGGACAGCCTGGATGTGGAAACGGACTAGGGAGATGACGGGCAAATGGGATCACGGATTTTGCCCTGCCTGCAAAGACCGCTTGCCGCGCTTTTTTTTCCAAAGCAAACAACGCTCGCATGCCGTGCATACGGCGCCCTGCCCTCTCTACAACTGCCCGCCCCGAATAACAGTTTGCGCGGCCGACCAGGCCGCAGGCAATTGGGTAAAGCCGTCACTGGCCAGAAAATGCCCGCCCCGGGGCACTTCATGCACCTGCCCACCCAGTTGTACGGCCAGGGCGCGGCTGGCTGCCGGGGCCACAATGCCGTCGTTGGCGCTGATGACGTGATGCATCTGCCCCGTCATGGCGCGCAGTGCGGGCACGTCCAGGCGAGCTTGATCGACATAGGCATCCACATCAAAGCCGTTGATGGCCGGCAGCTGCGGCAGGCGCGCGCCAAAGCCCGACACCAGCACCACACCGCCTACCTGTTGCGGGCGCTCGGCGCTCAAGTAATGCAGCAGGCTGATGCAGCCCAGGCTGTGCGCCACCAGCAAGGTGCGCGCATCGGGCATGCCGACGGCATCGGCCAGGGCCTGCTGCCAGTGGGCAAAGTCGGGTTGCAAACTGTCTGGCAAGGCGGGGATGTGCGCGGACACACCCGCCGCTTGCAGGCGCTGGCCCAGCCAGGCAAACCAGTGGTCTGCTGGCGTGGCGCCATAGCCATGCACGATGACGGCCCGCCAGGGCCGGGATGCCGGGGGCATAGGCATGCCATGCTTTTGGGGTATGTCCAAGGGGGTGCATCCCGCCGCCAGCGCGACAGCGGCCAGTTGCAGGCCAAAGAAACGGCGGTTTGTGATCATGCGCAGGCATTGACTGAAGTGAGACAGGCCGTGCAGTCTGTGCCCTGACACAATGTCAGGGTCAACAGGAGTCAGCCGTGAGGATTGGTGAACTGGCCAGGGCCAGCCAGAGCAGCGTGCGCATGCTGCGCTTTTACGAGAGTGTGGGTTTGCTCAAGCCCGGGCGCGCCGAAAGCGGCTATCGCGTCTACGCGCCAGAGGACGTGACTTTTGTCAAAAAAATCAAGCTGCTCAACCACGCTGGGGTGCCGCTCAAAGACATTGCCCTGCTGCGCGATTGCCTGCACGACGAGCCACAAGACTTTTGCCATGATTTGCGCGCGCGCCTGGCGCAGCGCAAGCGCGACATCGATCAGCAAATGGCGCTGCTGCAAAAGTCCCGCGCATTGATCGACCAGCTGCTGTCCAGCCGAACCACGCCTGTCACATCACAGTAAAAACCATAGCGCCTTGCGCTTGTCAAACATGTGGTGGAAGCTGATTCCATCACATCGCCATTTGGTCAAGGCGCTTCTTGCGGCAGGGCAAAACGCCCGCGCGCGTAGTCCACAAAGGCGCGCAGCTTGGGCAAGCTTTGCAGGCGGCTGGGGTAGTACAAAAACACGCCGCTGGTGCGGGGCATGTGGCGCGCCAGCACGGGCTGCAAACGCCCCTGGCCAATGGCTTGCGCCACCAGCGGGCGCGCCACATAGGCCAGCCCGGCGCCGGCCAGCGCGGCCTCTACGGCCAAAGCGGTCTGGTTGACGACCAGCGGGCCGCTGACCACTACAGCATAGGGGCCGCTACGGCCAGTGAAGTCCCAGCGCAGTGTGCCTTGCCCACCTGGCCGCAGCATGCGGATGCAGTCGTGCGCGGCCAAATCCTCCGGCTTGGCAGGCAGGCCGCGGCACGCCAGGTAATCGGGCGATGCCACCACGGCAAAGGCAAAAGGCGGCGTCAGGCGCACTGCCACCATGTCTTGTGCCACCAACTCGCCCAAGCGCAAGCCGGCGTCAAAACCCTGCGCCACGATGTCCACCGGCGCATCGTCGCCATGCAGCTCCACTTGCAGCCCCGGATGCGCAGTACAGAACTCGCGCGCCAGCGCGGGTGCCAGCAAGGCCGCCACGGCTTGCGGCATGGTCAGGCGCAAGCGGCCTGTGGCTGCGCCCGAAAGCTCTCGCGCCGCCTCCAGCCCGTCGCTGACCGCTTGCACCGCCGGGCGCACGCCTTGCAACAGGCGTGCGCCTGCTTCGGTCAGGCCCACCCGGCGCGTGGTACGCGCCAGCAACGGCACCCCCACCCGCGCTTCCAGCGTCCGGATGGTTTGGCTCAGCGCTGAGGGCGAAACGCCCAGCTCATCGGCCGCCTGCCGGAAGCTGCCCGCCTCCGCCACGCGCAAAAAGGCCACCAAGCCGTCGAAATGATGGGTATCCATGCCACTTATTGTGAAGTTATTGCGCATGATTTATCCCGATCTTTCGGGTTTTTCAAATCAATCAATTCACCTAGATTGCAAGCCTTCATGCGATTTTTCTTAAAGGCTTCATGACCATGCATACCACCAAGGCTTTGCGACCGCCACCCGCGCTGGTTTGCGCCACCCTGGCCGCCACGCTACTGGGTGCCTGCGCCCACATTGATGCGCCCACATCCTCCACTGCGTCGGCCACGAACAGTGCGGACTGCCGCGCGCTGGCCGCGGACATGGATCGTACGCACGGGATCCAACAGCAAGCGCGCCAGGCGCGAAGCGACTCATGGAAAGTGGTGCTGCCCGTAATCGTGGGCGTGCGGCTGGCCTACGCGCAATCGCGCCTGGACGAAGCCAACCAGCACATGCAAGCGCTGAAAACCCGGCATGAGCAGGCGGGATGCCCCGCCTGGACGCCGCCCGCGTCGGCGCAGCCCGCGTCGACACCATCGTCCAGCGCGCCCCCACCCGGCCCCACTGCGGGAGATGCGTCATGAGCGATATCCTCCTCAACACCCGACGCCAGTTTTTGGGCAACGCCGCCGCCATGGGCATGGCCGTGGGAGCCAGCGTCCACGCCGCCAATGGCCCACAAGTCACCCAGGCCAGCAGCGAATCCGCCAGCGCCACCCCCACCGCCAGCCACCCGACACAGCCCCGGCCCGTCGTGCCGCGCCAGCGTTACGCAGGCAAGGTGGTGCTGGTGACCGGCGCCACCTCCGGTATAGGCCGCGCCGCTGCACTGGCCTATGCCAACGAAGGCGCGCAGGTCATCTTTTGCGGCCGGCGCGAAGCCCTGGGCTTGCAGGTGCAAGAAGAAATCCGCATGCGCGGCGGTCGGGCGCGTTTCGTGCGCACCGACGTGCGCGAGTCAGAGCAAATCAAGGCGCTAATGCAGGACATTGCCCGGCAGGAAGGGCGGCTGGATGTGGCTTTCAACAACGCGGGAATCAGTATCAACCAGCCGCTGCATGAAACGCCCCTGTCCGTGTTCGATGACGTTTGGGCCACCAACGTGCGAGGCACTTTTTTGTGCATGCAAGCGCAGCTGCCAATGATGCTGGCCCAAGGAAAGGGCAGCATATTGGTCACGTCTTCCGTACAGGCATTTGGTACGCGCCCAGGCAGCAGCGCCTATACCGCCAGCAAGCGTGCGCTGATAGGGCTTATTCAGGCCGCAGCGCTGGAATACGGCGCGCAGGGCATACGTGCCAACGCACTTTGCCCCGGCGTCATCAACACACCCATGGTGCGCGACATTGGCGGCATGAACGCCTTGCCAGACTTCGCCTGGAACCTGGCGGCCAAAGCCTGGGGGCGCAGCCATGTACCTGGCATGCAGCGCATGGGCACGCCGGAAGAAATGGCCCAGGCCGCCCTATGGATGAGCAGCGATGACATGAGTTACCTCAACGGCTCGGCCGTGCTGGTCGACGGGGGCATGACCTCGGCATTGCCGCTGTAGCAGGCTTTAACCCCACACCGCCCGCAGCGTGTCCCACAGGATGCGCAAGTCGCCGCGCAGGCTGTGGCTGGCGGCGTAGGCCAGGTAGTGGCGCTGCTTGATGGGCATGACCTGCTCCACGTAGGCGCGTTCGGGGTCGGCGGCTTGGGCCAGCAGGCTTTCTTCGTGGCGGAATTCGATGGCGGCGCGGTCGGTGATGCCGGGGCGCAGGCTGAGGATGATGCGCCGCGCTTCGGGCGGGTACAGGGCCATGTAGCGCGGCACTTCGGGGCGGGGGCCGACCAGGCTCATGTCGCCTTTGAGCACGTCGATGAGCTGGGGCAGCTCGTCCAGCTTGGTGCGGCGCAGCCAGCGCCCGGCGCGGGTGATGCGCGCGTCGCCCGCCCGGGTGACTTGCAGGCCCGCCGCGCCGGTGTGCATGGTGCGCAGTTTGTGGATGCGAAACAGCCGCCCGCCGCGGCCCACGCGCTCTTGCCTGAAAAAAGCGGGGCCGGGCGAGTCCAGCCGCACCCACAGCATCAGCGCCAGCAGCAGGGGCGCGGCCAGCGGCAGGGCGATCAGGCACACGGCCACGTCCAGCGCGCGCTTGGCCGCATCACGGCCAGGGTCCGCCGCAGGCGGCGCAGGCTCGGGGGCGCTGGGGGGCGGCTTGGTGTGCGGGGGCATCACAGGGGCGGGCTTGATGCGGGGCCTGGCGCAGGGCTTGACGCGGGTTTTTGCCAGGCGTGCAGGTGCACGGCGTGCTGGCGCGCCAGGGGCGAGAGCAGGCAGTCGGCCGCGTACAGCGCGTTGTCCACGCCCTGCCCCAGCGCGCCCAGGCGCGTGGCGGCTGAAAAGGCGCTGAGCACGCCAAAGTGCGCCGCAAAATCAGCCGCCGGAAAGTCTTGCCGCGCCAGAAAGCGCCAGCCGTTGCGCCGCGCGCCAAAGGGGGCCAGCAGCGGCTCCAGCGCGGTGCGGCCGTTGTCCAGGCTGACGAGCCAGCCACCGGGCTTGAGGTGATCGTCGCGCAGCCGGTGCAGCAGCGCGTGCAAATCGGCCAGGCCCGTGTTGTGCGTGCGGCAGACGCCGCCCAGCACGGATTTCATGACGATCAGGTCCCAGCGCCCGTGCAGCGCGCGCACGTCGCGCTGGCTGTAGCCGATGCGCGCGCGCTGCGCCGCGCTGAGGTGCTGCGCGTGCCAGCGCTCGATGGGCGCGCGCTGGCTGCTTTCAAAATAAGAGCAATCCACCGTATCGGCCCAGGCCAGCAGCAGCGGCGCCAGGGACGAGCGCGGGCCTGCGCCCAGCTCCAGCGCCTGCGGCCAGCGCGTGCCAGCGGGCAGGCGCTGGCGGGTGGCCTGCTGCGCCAGATGGCGTGCAAACGCGCGCCAGGGCCGCGCCCAGGCGCGCTGGCTCCAGCCAAAGCAGCGCAGGGTGTCGCCAGCTGCGCTCATGCCGGCGCAGCCCCCAGCGCCGCCCGCAGCGCGGCAATCACCCGGCCCTGTTCCTCATCCGTCATGGCGGTGAACAAGGGGATGCTGAGCATGCTTTGGTACGCCGCATCGGCCACGGGAAACTGCTCGGGCTTGAGGCCATAGCGGTCGCGCCAATAGGGCTGGCGGTGCAGGGGCACGTAGTGCACGCTGGTACCAATGCCCGCATCGGCCAGGGCCTGGATCAGCTCGTCGCGGCTGGCGCGCGCGTCGGCCCGCAGGCGGATGACGAACAGGTGCCAGGCGTGGACATCGCCTGCGGGCGCATCGGCGGGCAGGATCAGGGGCAAGTCCGCCAGCTCGGCCAGATAGCGCGCGGCCAGCTGCTGGCGGCGCTGCACAAAGGCGGGCAGGCGCTGCAATTGCACGCGGCCCAGCGCGGCGGCCATGTCGGTCAGGTTGTATTTGAAGCCGGGGGCCACGATTTCGTAATACCACGCGGGGGTGCGGCTGCTGAAGCGGTCAAACGCATCGCGGCTGATGCCGTGCAGGCGCATCACCTTCATGCGCTCGGCCAAGGCGGCGTTGCGCGTCACCACCATGCCGCCTTCACCCGTGGTCATGGTCTTGTTGGCGTAAAAGCTGAACACCGTGGCCGCGCTGGGCAACTGGCCCACCAGCGCGCCCTGGTGCGTGGTGGGCAACGCGTGCGCGGCGTCTTCCACCACGTGCAGGCCGTGCTTTTGGGCCATGGCGTGGATGGCCGCCATGTCGCAGGCCAGGCCGCCGTAATGCACGGGCAAGATGGCGCGCGTGGCGGGGGTGATGGCCGCCTCGATGGCGGCGGGGCTGATGTTGAGCGTGACCGGGTCCACGTCCACCAGCCGCGCATCGGCGCCCAGGTAGCGCGCCACCTCCACCGTGGCGGTGAAGGTGAGCGTGGGCGCAATCACCTCATCGCCCGGGCCAATGCCCAGCGCTTCAAGTGCCAAGTGCAGCCCGGCGGTGGCGCTGTTGACGGCAATGGCCTGCACCCCGCCGCCCAGGTACTGCGCAAACTCGGCCTCAAACGCGCGCGTTTCCGGCCCCGTGGTCACCCAGCCCGAGCGCAGGGCGCGCGTGACGGCGTCCACCTCGGCCTGGGTGATGTCGGGGCGGGCAAAGGGCAAAAAAGGCGGCGGGGGCGGCAAGGGCGGGCTGGCAGAGTGCATGGCCAGGCATTGTGGCCCATGGCCCGAAGGCGGGCTGAACGCAGCAAACGCCGAAAAGCGCAGAAGGACGCTGCAAGAGAAAAGCCGGCGCACGTCAGGCACGGGCTGTGTGCTGGGCAGTTTGATGCTTTTATTTTAATAGCTAAAAACCCTTTAAATATGCGCGCAAATGGCCTTTTTTATTAATGTCCCAAGGAGCGGGAAGCGCAGCAGAACACGGGCATGCCGTGGGGGCTGCCCCTTTGCCCAGGGGCCGCGCAGGCTGTCTGGCGGCGTGGCGGGCGTGTAGATTCCGGGCGATGCCAGAAGCCGCTTGTCCCCTTTGCCCTTCGCCTGCCAGGCAGCCCCGTGCGTTTTTGCGCTTTTTGCTGGAAACGGCCATTGACCGCGCGCGGCCTGCGCGCGTGCTGGCCGCGCACTTGCCGCCACCGCCCAAGGGGCGCACGCTGGTGCTGGGCGCGGGCAAAGCCGCCGGTGCCATGGTGCATGCACTGGAGGCGGCGTGGCCGGGCGATGCGCCGTTGTCGGGCCTGGTGGTCACGCGCCATGGGCACACGCCGCCGCGCCCGGCGGGGGTGGCTGCGCGGGTGGAGATTGCCGAGGCGGCCCACCCCGTGCCCGATGCCGCGGGCGAAGCGGCGGCGCGCCGCATGCTGGCGCTGACCGAGGGGCTGACGGCCGACGACCTGGTGCTGTGCCTGATCTCTGGCGGCGGCTCGGCCTTGCTGACGCTGCCGGCCCAGGGGCTGACACTGGCAGACAAGCAGCGCATCAACCGCGAGCTGCTGGCCAGCGGCGCAGGCATTCACGAAATGAACGTGCTGCGCAAGCACCTCTCGCGCATCAAGGGTGGCCGGCTGGCCGCCGCCTGCGCGCCCGCGCAGGTGCTGACGCTGGCCATCAGCGACGTGCCCGGCGATGACTGGTCGGTGATTGCCAGCGGCCCCACGGTGGCCGACGAAAGCACCTGCGCCGACGCGCTGGCCGTGGCGCACCGGCACGGCATTGCGCTGCCGCCGGCGGTGCAGGCCGCGTTGCAGCAGGGGCAGCTGGAAACCCCCAAGCCTGGTGACGCACGCCTGGCCGGGCACGGCGCGCGCATGATCGCCACGCCTGCGCAGTCGCTGGCCGCTGCCGCCGAGGCCGTCCGCGCGGCGGGCCTGGCCGCCTACGTGCTCAGCGACGAGATCGAGGGGCAATCGCAAGACATTGGCCGCATGCACGGCGCGCTGGCGCGTGCGGCAGCGCAGGGGCAAGGCGCCTTTGCCCGGCCCTGCGTGCTGCTCAGCGGGGGCGAAACCACGGTGACACTGGGCGCCACCCCGCCTGCCGGGCCGCCTGGGCGGGGCGGGCGGGCGGGTGAGTTCTGCCTGGGGCTGGCACAGGCGCTCAAGGGCCAGCCCGGCGTGTGGGCGCTGGCGGCCGACACCGACGGCATTGACGGCGCGCAGGACAACGCGGGCGCCATCGTGACGCCCGACACGCTGGCACGCGCGCGCGATGCGGGGCTGTCGCTGGCCGATCACGCCCACCGGCACGACGCCTATGGTTTTTTCAGCGCGCTGGGCGATCTGGTCGTCACCGGCCCCACGCACACCAATGTGAACGACTTTCGCGCCCTGCTGGTGCTGTAGGGCGTGTTCACACTGTTTTTACCCCTGCGTTGCCCTGCCAAGGGGCCATTCGCGTCGTTGCCAAGCCTCGCTGGGGCCCGCACCCCAGCTTCGTTTGGCGCCTAGCGCCTGGCCCCTTGGCAGGGCAACCCG
>JAUNHQ010000132.1 GCA_030535425.1 Pseudomonadota bacterium
TGAGGCGGCAACTGCAGCGGCAAATGCAGCGGCCGATACAGCAGCGGGCCGCACACCCCCTGGCCAGGTGGGTGCTGCAGGCGATGCGCCCGCGCAGGGGGCGGCGTTTGACATTCGCGTGGACGTGGCCGACAAGGCGTTGCGCGAGCTGGTGCAGCGCCACAACGAATTGCAGCGTTACCGCGCCGTGAGCGATTTGGATGAGGCCGAGCTGGCCCGCCTGCTGGCCCTGGCCGAGCGCGACGTGCGCAACCTGCTGGGCACCGAGGGCTACTTTTCGCCCCAGGTGGCCTTGCGCCGCGAGCCGCCGGCGCAGCCGGGCGGGCGGCCCACGGTGGTCATCGCCATCGAGCCGGGCCAGGCCGCCACTGTGCGGCAGGTCAGCCTGGAGTTTGAAGGCGACATGGCCCAGCCTGCCGACGCGCAGGCCGCGCCCGGCGCGCTGGCGCAGCGCCAGGCGATCGAGCAGGGCTGGCCGCTGCACGAAGGCCAGCGCTTTACCCAAAGCGCCTGGGCCAGCGCCAAGACGGACGCGCTGCGCGAGCTGGTGCAGGCGCGTTACCCGCGCGGCAAGATCAGCTACAGCCTGGCCGACGTCAACGCCGCCGAAGGCCGTGTGGCGCTGGTGCTGCGGCTGGATTCCGGCCCGCTGTTTCGCCTGGGGGCGGCCAGCGTCAAAGGGGCAGAGCGCTACCCGCCCGAGCTGGCCGAGCGCCTGTCCTGGCTCAAACCTGGCGATGTGTACGACCAGAAAAAGCTGGTCGATGCGCAGCAGCGCCTGGCCGGCAGCGGCTATTACGACTCGGCCTACATCAGCATCGACCCGGAGGGCGACCCCGCCGCCGCGCCCGTGACCTACACCGTTACCGAAGCCAAGCGCCACAAAGTGCAGCTGGGCCTGGGCTACAGCACCGACAGCGGCCCGCGCCTGACGCTGGAGCACCGCGACAACACCGCCTTTGGCAGCACCTGGCGCATGGACGGCAAGCTGCACCTGAACCGCAAGGAACCGCTGCTGCAAGCCGAATTCACCGCCTTGCCCGACGCCGAAGGCTGGCGCTGGGGCGTGCTGGGGCGCTTCATGCGGCAAGACGATGGCGAGCTCAACACCACCTCGCAAACCCTGCGCGCAGGCCGCATGCAAAGCACCGAGCGCTTTGACCGGCACTTTTACCTGCAATACGACCGCGCCACCGTCACCGGCAGCGGCACGCGCACCACCCGCGCCACCGACGCGCTGCTGGGCGACGGCGCGGCCCTGAGCGCCAACTACGCCTGGACGGGCCGCTACTTCGACAACCTGGCCAACCCATCGCGCGGCTGGGGCCTGGGCGCCGAAATCGGCCTGGGCATGACCACTGTGGGCGAGCGCAAGCCCTTTGCGCGGCTCACGGGCCGCTGGCTGGGCATCGTGCCCCTGCGCGGCGGCGCCAGCCGCCTGGCCCTGCGCACCGACGCGGGCGCCGTGCTGGCCGACAAGCGCGCGCGCCTGCCGTCCACCTACCTGTTTCGCACCGGCGGCGACAGCAGCGTGCGCGGCTACGGCTACCGGGCCATCGGCATTGACCTGGGCGACGACGTGGTCGGCCCAGGCCGCTACATGGCCGCAGCCAGCGTGGAATGGCAGCGCCCCATCCTGCAAGAGCGCTTTGGCAGCCTGCTGGAGCACACCTTGTTCATCGACGTGGGCAGCGTGGCCAACCGCGTGGGCGACATGCGCGCGCACTGGGGCGTGGGCACCGGCGTGCGCCTGATCACCCCCGTGGGCCCCATGCAACTGGACGTGGCCTACGGCCTGCGCTCCAAGGCGCTGCGGCTGCACATGAACGTGGGCTTCACGTTCTGACAGCCTGCGTTTTTGCCCGCCAGCATCACCCATGACGGATGAATCAAAAACCATAGCAGAAAACGCCCGCCAGCCGCGTGCAAACGGCCATTTGGATGCCTATTCAAATGCGCCTTCGAATGCCCCTTCCAGCGGCCACGCAGATGCCACGCCCCAGCCGCCCGCACGCCGCCGCTGGCGGCGCTGGCTGGGCGCGCTGCTGGCTGCGCTGATCGCGCTGCCCGTGCTGGCGCTGGCCGCGCTGTGGATCTGGGCCGGCACCGAAGGCTCGCTGGCCACCGCCTTGCGCCTGGCCGGTGCGCGCGTGCCGCTGGTCACCGACGAAGTCACGGGCAACCTGCGCTCCAGCGGCAAGGTGCAGCGCCTGGTGTGGGAACAAGGCGGCCTGCGCGTGGAAGTGCACGACGCCGTCATCCAATGGACCCCTGCCGCCTTGCTGCGCCGCACCCTGCACATCCAGCGCCTGGGCGCCAGCCGCATCCTCATCGACGACCAGCGTCCCCCCAGCGATCAGCCCTCTGCCGGCCCGCCCACCGCCCTGGGCCTGCCGCTGAAGCTGCACGTGGACGCGCTGTACGCCGACGAACTGCGCTGGGCCGGCCCGCCCGCCTACAGCATGCAGGCCGCGCGCGGGCAATTCAGCTTTGACGGCAGCCGCCACCTGTTCACTCTCAGCCACGCCCAGGTGCAAGGCGGCACCTACCAGGCCCGCGCCGCCATCAGCACGCGCGCCCCGCTGGCCGTGGACGTGGCCCTGGCCGGCGCGCTCGTGGCCCAGGTGCAAGGCAGCGCGGCCGTGCCCCTCACGCTGCAAGCGCGGCTCATCGGCCCTCTTACCGACTTGCGCGCGCAAGCCGACCTGCGCGCCGCCGGCCCGGCGGTCATGGCCTCGGCCCCCGCGTCCGCCGCCTCGGCGGCGGAGCTGCCGGCTGCTGCCGCTGCGTTGGCGGCCTCTGCCCCCGCATCCGCGCCCCCCGCTTCGGCTTCGGCTTCGGCCCCGGCCTTGCCCGCGCTGCCCGATCTGCCGCCGCTGGATCTGGCCGCTGCCGCCCGCACGCCGCCTGCGGATGATTCCTGGGCAGACACACTGCCTGCCGACCCTGCGGCTTCTGCGGCCCCCGCCGCTTCAGCCGCCGAAACCGCACAGCCTGGCGACGTGGCCGTCATTGGCAACGGGCAGACCGGGCTTGCGGACGTGCCCCAGGCCCATGTCCGCGCCCGCCTCACCCCCTGGGCCGCACAGCCCGTGCCCGAGGCGCATGTGCGCCTGCGCGCCCTTGACGTGGGCGCGCTGTGGGCGCAAGCCCCCGCCACGCACTTGAGCGGGCACATCGACGTCACCCCCCTGCCGCCTGACGCCAGCGGCGCCGCCGGCTGGGCCATCCAGGCCGACGTGCGCAACCGCGCCGCCGGCCCCTGGGACCAGCGCCGCCTGCCTCTGGTCAGCGCCGTGGCCGACCTGCACTGGCAAGGCGGCGTGGCCACCGTGCACGCGCTGCGCGCCGAGCTGGGCGGCGGCCATTTGCAAACCACCGGCCACTGGATTGCACCAGCAGCGGCAACGGCTGAAACGGCGGCCACAGCCGCATCCGCCCCGGCCGCGCCCGCTTCCGTGGCCTCGGCGGCCTCGG
>JAUNHQ010000004.1 GCA_030535425.1 Pseudomonadota bacterium
TGGCCTTCTTGGCGGCTTCCTTGAAACCGAAGATGGCCGCCATCTTGAACGCCTGCTCGGACGAATCCACGTCGTGGTACGAACCAAAGGTCAACGCCACCTTCACGTCCACCACGGGGTAGCCGGCCAGCACGCCGCTGGTGAGCGCTTCTTCCACGCCTTTTTGCACGGCGGGGATGTATTCGCGCGGCACCACGCCACCTTTGATCTCGTCGATGAACTCAAAGCCCTTGCCCGGCTCGTTCGGCTCCAGACGGAACACGACATGACCGTACTGGCCTTTACCGCCAGACTGGCGCACGAACTTGCCTTCCACGTCGGCGACGGCCTTGCGCACGGTTTCGCGGTAGGCCACCTGGGGCTTGCCCACGTTAGCCTCGACGTTGAACTCGCGCTTCATGCGGTCAACGATGATTTCCAGGTGCAGCTCGCCCATGCCGGCAATGATGGTCTGGCCGGATTCTTCATCGGTACGCACGCGGAAGGAAGGATCCTCCGAAGCCAGACGCGAGAGGGCCAGACCCATTTTTTCCTGGTCAGCCTTGGACTTGGGCTCCACGGCCTGGGCAATCACGGGCTCAGGGAAGACCATGCGCTCCAGCACGATGGGGGCGGACACGTCGCTCAGCGTTTCACCCGTGGTCACATCCTTCAGGCCCACGCAGGCGGCGATGTCGCCGGCAATGATCTCGTCGATCTCGTTGCGCTCGTTGGCCATCATCTGCACGATACGGCCGATGCGCTCTTTCTTGCCTTTGACGGTGTTGAGCACCGTGTCGCCTTTTTTCAGCACGCCGGAGTACACGCGCACAAAGGTCAACTGGCCCACGAACGGGTCGGTCATCAGCTTGAACGCCAGGGCGGAGAACTTCTCGCCGTCGTCGGCCTTGCGGCTGGTTTCCTTCTCGTCCTCGTCGGTGCCGGCCACGGGCGGAATGTCCACGGGCGAGGGCAGGAAGTCAATCACCGCGTCCAGCATGCGCTGCACGCCTTTGTTCTTGAAGGCAGTGCCGCACAGCATGGGCTGGATTTCGGTGGAAATGGTGCGCTGGCGCAGGCCGGCCTTGATTTCCTCTTCCGACAGATCACCCTCTTCCAGGTACTTGTTCATCAGCTCTTCGCTGGCCTCGGCGGCGGCTTCGATCATGTTCTCGCGCCACTTCTTGGCATCATCCACCAGCTCGGCGGGGATGTCCTGATACTCAAACTTCATGCCCTGGGAAGCTTCGTCCCAGATGATGGCCTTCATCTTCAGCAGATCGACCACGCCCTTGAAGTTGTCTTCCGCGCCGATGGGAATGACCACGGGCACGGGGTTGGCCTTCAGGCGCAGCTTCATCTGGTCATAGACCTTGAAGAAGTTGGCGCCGGTACGGTCCATCTTGTTGACGAAGGCCAGGCGCGGCACCTTGTACTTGTTGGCCTGGCGCCAGACGGTTTCAGACTGCGGCTGCACGCCGCCCACGGCGCAGTACACCATGCAGGCGCCGTCGAGCACGCGCATGGAGCGCTCCACCTCGATGGTGAAGTCCACGTGGCCCGGGGTGTCGATGATGTTGAAGCGGTGCTCGGGGTAGGACAGATCCATGCCCTTCCAGAAGCAGGTCACGGCAGCGGAAGTGATGGTGATGCCGCGCTCTTGCTCCTGCTCCATCCAGTCGGTGGTGGCAGCGCCGTCATGCACTTCGCCCAGCTTGTGGTTCACACCCGTGTAAAACAGGATGCGCTCGGTCGTGGTGGTCTTGCCAGCGTCAATGTGGGCCGAGATACCGATGTTGCGATAGCGCTCGATGGGGGTTTTGCGGGCCATGATGAATCTCTTTCTTGAAACGGACTAAGCCCGCACAGGGCGGGCCGCATTCCAGGGGGAGGAAATGGGAGAAAAGCTTAGAAGCGGAAGTGGCTGAACGCCTTGTTGGCCTCGGCCATGCGGTGCACTTCGTCACGGCGCTTCATGGCGCCGCCGCGGCCTTCGTTGGCTTCCAGCAGTTCGTTGGCCAGGCGCTGGGCCATGGACTTCTCACCGCGCTTGCGGGCGGCTTCCTTGATCCAGCGCATCGACAGCGCCAGACGGCGCACAGGGCGCACTTCCACCGGCACCTGGTAGTTGGCACCACCGACGCGGCGGGACTTGACCTCGACCATCGGCTTGACGTTGTTGATGGCGGTGGTGAAAAGCTCCAGCGGATCCTTGCCGGTTTTCTTTTCCATTTGCTCGAGCGCGCCATAAATGATGCGCTCGGCCACCGCTTTTTTACCACCTTCCATGATGACGTTCATGAACTTGGACAGCTCGACATTGCCGTACTTGGGATCCGGCAGGATTTCACGCTTGGGAACTTCGCGACGACGTGGCATGTTTTCACCTCATATTTGCTTCAGCTGGCGGTCCGGCCACACGCCTTTGGACCACCCCGCAGACCCATTGGGAATCTGCACTTACTCGATCTCAGCAGCGAGATCACTACGCCTGAACCAGGGCCGTCAGCCTCACCTGTCCAGACACCGAAAAAATCCAATGACAGCGCTTTAAGCCTTCTTGGGACGCTTGGCGCCGTACTTCGAGCGCGCTTGCTTGCGGTCTTTCACGCCCTGCAAATCGAGCGAGCCGCGCACGATGTGGTAGCGCACACCGGGCAAGTCCTTCACACGGCCGCCGCGCACCAGCACCACGCTGTGCTCTTGCAGGTTGTGGCCTTCACCGCCGATGTACGAGATGACCTCGAAACCGTTGGTCAGACGCACCTTGGCGACCTTACGCAGCGCGGAGTTCGGCTTCTTGGGCGTGGTGGTGTACACGCGGGTGCACACGCCCCGGCGCTGGGGGCAGTTTTGCATCGCAGGGCTCTTGGACTTGATCTTCTCGACCGTCCGCCCCTGACGCACCAGTTGGTTGATGGTTGGCATGAATGTTCCCTTAGCGTAAAAAACAAAAAGCGGCGCTTGGCACCCAGACCGCAAGGCTTGTGCAAAGCCTGCGCCCTGGCGCAAAGCGCCCCATAGATGTGATGGGTCTATGGTTTTTTGCCCCGTCAAAGGCAAAAGCCGGCGATTCTAGCGCGCATGGCGCTTGGCTGTCAAAGTGGCCGCTCCACAAGACCCAAGGCCACACTCCGTCACTTAGACGCAGGAAGCGCCCCTCCGCGAAGCCTTACTGAATCCACAAGCGCACGGCATCCCATGCGCGCCCCAGCCAGCCGGCTTCTTCCACGCTCTCCAGGGCGGACAGCGGCACTTCGGCCAGGGGTTGACCGCCCAGCGTGACTTTCAAGGTCGCCACGGCCTGGCCCTTTTGGAACGGGGCTACGAGTGGCTCGGGGCGGGCCAGCTCGGTTTTCACCTGAGAGGCCTGGCCGGCCGGCACGGCCACGATGATGGGTTCGTCACGGCCCAGCTTCAGCTCGCTCGCTTTGCCTTTCCACACCTTGGGCGCCGCCACGGTCGCGCCGGCATCAAAAAGCTTGACCCCTTCATAGGCGGTGTACCCCCAGTTCAGGAGCTTTTGCGACTCGTTGGCACGTGCCGTTTCACTGCTGGCCCCCAGCACCACCGACAGCAGACGGCGTCCGCTCATGTTCGGGAAGTCGCGCTTGGCTGTGGCCACCAGGCAATAGCCTGCGGCCTTGGTGTGGCCGGTCTTCAGCCCATCCACCGTGGGGTCGCGAAACAGCAGCAGGTTGCGGTTGGTGTCATTGCTGGCGGGCGTGCCGGGGTAGCGGTATTTCTTGATGCTGTAGTAGTGCACGTATTCTGGAAAATCCTGCAACAGGCGAACAGAAAGTGTGGCCAGGTCGCGCGCGGTCGTGATGTGCCCTGCCTCGGTCAGTCCCTCTGGGTTGCGGTAGGTGGTGCCGGGCATGCCCAGCGCCTTGGCCTGGTCGTTCATGAGCTGCACAAACCGCTCCACGCTGCCCGCCACGCCCTCGGCCAAGGCCACCGTGGCATCGTTGCCTGACTGCACGATCATCCCTTGGAGCAAGTCCTGCACGGGCACCTGCATCTTGGGATCAATGAACATGCGCGAGCCGGGCATCTTCCAGGCGCGCTGGCTGACAGGCAGCGTCTGCTCCAGCGTGATTTTCTTGGCCCTGAGAGCGTCAAACACCAGATACGCCGTCATGAGCTTGGTCAGCGAAGCCGGCTCTACCGGATCGTCCATTCCCTTGGCTGCCAGCACCTGCCCGGCACTGACGTCCATCAGCAAATAGGCCCGGGCAGCCACCTCGGGCGGTTCAGGCGTCTGGGCCTGGGCAGAGACTTGGACAGCCAGGGCGCCGGCCGCCAGCAGCAGCGCGCTCATCCAGCGGATAAAACGTGAGGAAATCATGCGTCAATGCAATGCCTGAAAAGGGTTCTCGAAAAACGGACACAGCCACACCCGCGCCGCTAGCGCATGTGGCGCACCACCAAGGACTTGAGCAGAAGCAACTGCCCATGAAAGAAATGTTCGCCGCCCGGCACCACCGTCACGGGCAGCACCTGGGCGCGCGCCCACTCCATCACGGCAGCCAGGGGCACCGTCTCGTCCTGCTCGCCATGCACAACCAGGGTGTCAGCGTGCAGGGCGTCAGGCAGCGGCGGCACAGCAAAGCGCGAGGCAGCCGTGCCCACCAGCACCGCGCGGGCAATGGGCCGCTCGACATGCAACTCAGCCATGACCGCGCAGGCCACGTAAGCACCAAAAGAAAACCCCGCCAGCGCCAGCGTCTGCCCAGCGGGCGCCACCTGGTCCACTACGGCGCGCATGTCATCAGCCTCACCCCGCCCCTCGTCGTAAGCGCCGCCGCTGGCCCCTACGCCACGGAAGTTGAAACGCACCGCCCGCCAGCCACACTGCACGCAAGCGCGTGCAATGGTCTGCACCACCTTGTTGGTCATGGTGCCGCCAAACTGCGGGTGCGGATGGGCAATGACCACCGTGCCGCGCAGCTGCGCCAACAAATCGGCTTCGGGCGCATCCAGCAGCGCCTCTATGGCCCCCGCCGGGCCGCGCAAGGTGAGAGCTTGGGTTTGGGCATTCATTTTGCTATTTAAAGAATAGCATCAAACGCTTGTCAGACGCGCGCGAATGATTGAAAAGACATGTAAAAAACAACCCTGCAGACAAGCAGGGTTTGATGAAAAGCATAGCGACGTATTCAAGCCAGGTGCCGCTTTGGGCAATGAAGCCCTCGTATCTGTTACGTGGCGCGCGCGACCAGCTATGCTTTTTAAAGACACGCCTTAGCGCCCGAGATGCGGGGGAGTCAGCAGGCGCTCAACCACCTGCCCGTTTTTCAGGTGCGACTCCACGATCTCGTCAATATCGTTTCGGTCCACGTAGCTGTACCACACGCCCTCGGGGTAAACCACGGCCACGGGGCCTGCGGCGCAGCGATCCAGGCAGCCCGCCTTGTTCACCCGCACCTTGCCCGGCCCTGCCAGGCCTTCGGCTTTGACCTTGGCCTTGCAGTGATCGAAGGCTGCCTTGGCGTCATGATCGGCGCAGCAGTCTTTACCGTTTTCACGCTGATTCAGGCAAAAAAAGATGTGACGCTCGTAATAAGACGAGGAAGCGGAAGAAGGCGAAACAGCAAGGGGCGGCGCATCGTGACTCATGAGGGCGATTCTAGGGGCTGCCCGTTTCAAGACGCCGCCGCCAGCCCCGGCTGGCCACCATCACTGCGGCCCAGGCGCGCCAGCAGATACAGCCATGTCGCATAGGGCCACAGCCAGCTTACCCAGGGCACCAGCCCATGAAAGTGGATGAAGCGCCCCTGCTCCCAGCTTTGCAGCGTCTGCGCAAAGTAAGGCCCCATGGGCGCCGCATTGAGCAGCGCCACCTGCACCGCCAGTGCAGCCATCAGCAGCACCAGGCACACGCGCCCGGGCACCAGCAGCAGCACCAGCGCCATCACCGCCGCCGCCCCCAGGCCCAGCACCGTAGGCTGGTTGACCCATGACCACGCATGTGCAGGGCCATAAGTCAGCCCTGCTGACAAGGCCGACACCCCCACCCCCACAGCCAGCGCCAGCAGCGCAAACAGCGTGCGGCGGCCCCGGTGCGGAATCACCGTGTAGCCCAGCAGACAAGGCGCCAGCGCCCCCAGCGCCACGCAGGCCAGTTCAGCACCTGGCAGCAGCGGTGCGCGTGCACTCTCCACCACGGGCAACCAGTCCAGCCAAGGCGCCTGCGGCCACCACGCGGCCAGCGCCTGCCGCGCACGCTCCAGCACCTGCCCCAGCCCGAAGGCCACCGTTGCAGGAAACAGCAGGCCCACTGGCCACAGCGCCAGCAGCACCAGCGCCCCGCGTGAATGCAGCACGAACCAGCGCGCACGAAAACGCCGCCAGCGGTCAATGGCCCCCAGCCGTTCCAGCACGAAAGCCAGCACCGCCCCCAGCGCAGCACCTGCGGCGTTAAGCCCCAAGTCCACGTTCGACGCCACGCGCTGCGGCAAGTAGGTTTGCAGCGCTTCCATCACCAGCGACAGCGCCGCCGCCAGCACGCTGGCCAGCCCCACGGCCAGCCAGCCGCCCCGGCGCATACGCATCAGCCCCAGGGCCAGCAAAAAACCCAGCGGCATGTAGCCCACCAGGTTCGAGCCCAGATCAAACCGCGTCCAATATTGCGGCCAGGGCGCTCGCAGATACGCCAGCGGCGACAGCCCCTGATCGCGCCAGCCCGTGAACGGAAACAGGCTGGCATATGCGATCAACCCCGCATACAGCAGCGCCAAGGGCCAGGCGGCAGACTTGTAGCGGTTCATCGGCTGTGCCCCTTTGGCCCCGGCATGCGCAGGCCCATCTCACATCAAAACGGCTTGACCACCACCAGCACCACCGCCGCCAACATCATCAGCACTGGCGCCTCGTTGAACCAGCGAAACCACACATGCCCGCGCGTGGCCTGCCCGCGCTGAAAACGCCCCAGCAGCCGCGCGCACCAGAAGTGATAGGCCAGCAGCCCCGCCACCACCAGCAGCTTGGCGTGCATCCAGCCATTGCCCGGCCCCATGCCAATGCCATAGCCCAGCCACAGCCACAGCCCCAGCCCCAGCGCAGGCACGGCCAGCAGGGTCATGAAGCGGTAGAGCTTGCGCGCCATCAGCAGCAGTCGCTCGCGCTCTGCCACCGACTGCGGCGGCACCATGGCCAGGTTGACGAAGATGCGCGGCAGATAAAACAAGCCCGCAAACCAGCTGGCAATGAAAACGATGTGCAGAGCCTTGATCCAGAGCATGGGAAAAATTATCTCCCTTCAACGCCCGCTGGGCTGCGCGGGCGTTCTGGCGCACAGGCCCGCGCCGCTCAGATCAGCACCTGCGGCTTTTCGCCGCGTTCGTACACCACGTGCGCACGGCCCACGATCAGCGGGTCGAGCTTGCCCACCTGGGCCAGGTCCTTGCCGGTGTAGGGCAGCTTGTGCAGCACGTAGCGCATGGCGTTCAGGCGCGCGCGCTTTTTGCAGTCGCTCTTGACCACCGTCCAGGGGCTGTCGGCGGTGTCGGTTTCAAAGAACATCTGCTCCTTGGCGCGGGTGTAGTCGTCCCACTTGTCCAGGCTGGCCTTGTCGATGGGGCTGAGCTTCCACTGCTTGAGCGGGTGGCCTTCGCGCTCCTTGAAGCGGCGGCGCTGCTCGGCCTGGCTGACGCTGAACCAGAACTTGATGAGATGCACGCCGCTGCTGACCAGGTGGCGCTCGAACTCGGGCGCCTGGCGCATGAAGTCCTGGTATTCCTTGTCACTGCAAAAGCCCATCACGCGCTCCACGCCGGCGCGGTTGTACCAGCTACGGTCAAACAGCACGATCTCGCCCGCAGTGGGCAGGTGCTGCACATAACGCTGGAAGTACCACTGGCCACGCTCGACTTCGCTGGGTTTTTCCAGTGCCACGGTGCGCGCCCCCCGGGGGTTGAGGTGCTCCATGAAGCGCTTGATGGTGCCGCCCTTGCCTGCCGCGTCGCGGCCTTCAAAGACGATGACGACGCGTTGGCCGGTTTCCTTGACCCAGGCTTGCAGCTTGAGCAGTTCCACTTGCAGCTTGAACTTGTCGCGCTCATACACGCTGCGGCGCAGCAGGTTCTTGTAGGGGTAGCCGCCATCGCGCCAATCGTCGGCCAGCACCTCGTCGGGATCCACTTTCTCAACAGCGGCACGGCTGCCCGCCTTGAGCGCCTTGCGCAAGGCCTTGCGGTCATCGGGCGATGCGCCATCGAAAATGGCGCGCAATCCCTGGGCGCGCTCGGCCGGGGTGCCAGCAGTTTCGTCATTGACCAGGCGCTGGGCAGCGGCCAGCTGCTTGTCGCGCGCCGACACTGTGGCGCGATCGGCGATGAACTTTTCCAGTGCACGCGGCTGCATGGACGGGGGGGTATCGCCTTGCTTGACGGGACGCACGTCGCTGTTGATATCCAGCGGCGCCTTTTTACGGGCCGGGGCTTTTTTGGCGGGGGGGACGGGTTGGGTCATTTTTTTCTCCTGAAAATCCGTATCCAGCAGCGGGGCAAAGCAGCCTTGCGCGTCATCAAAACCTTTGACTATCCGTCTGCGGGCCTGAAATATTCTTGACCATGGTCAAGAAAAGCATGGTGCACATGCCTGTTCACGACCTGGCCACGGGCCAGACCACACCGTTGTCGTTGAGGATGGCATTCAGCGGTTCGTCGTGCGGCTCGGGCTCGAAGTCGTCGATAAAGCCCTGGGTAAAACCCAGGCCCACGGTGAACGGGCGCGGCTGCAACGCGGCCAGGGTGCGGTCATAAAAGCCGCCGCCATAGCCCAGCCGGTAGCCACCAGGGCCATAGCCCACGCAGGGCACGAACAAAAGTGTAGGCACGAGCAATTCGGTGTCCTTGGGCTTGGGAATGCCATAGGCGTCTTCTTCCATCGGGCAGCCCGGATACCATGCGTGAAAGGTCAGTGTCTTGTGCACCTTGTCCACCACTGGCAGGCCGATGCGGCGGCGTTGCGGCTCGTCCATCAGCTCGCCGTCTTCCTTCCAGCGATGCAACGCGGGCAGCGGGTCGAACTCGCCCTTGATAGGCCAGTACGCGCCAATCACCGTGTCGCTGCGGCCCACCAGCCAGATGCGCATGACGTGCTGCAACGCATCGGCGCGGGCCAGGCGGTCGGGCAAGTGCAGGCGCTGCGCGATCAGCCGCTCGCGCAGGGCTTTTTTGTCAAACGGCTTGTTCATGGGTTTTGCGATGTTTTTCCGGACGATTCTGACACCTTTGCACGCCCTGGTGCTGGCGGCGCTGACAGCGCCCTGGCCCTTGGCCGCCCAAACCGGCGCGCCGCCCGCTGCGGTGTACGCGCCAGCGCCTGCCCCCGTGGCCGACAGCGTGCTGCTGGACATGCGCGAAGCTTTCCGCCAGCGCGACCGCCAGCGCCTGGCCGATCTGCTGCCTGCCGCGCGCGGCCACGCGCTAGAGCCCTGGGCCGCCTACTGGGCGCTGCGCGTGCGCATAGATGAAGTCACGCTGCCCGAGGTGCAGGATTTCATGGCCCGCTACCCCCACACGTACCAGGAAGACCGCCTGCGCAACGACTGGCTGCTGGCCGCCGGCAAGCGGCGCGACTGGGCGGGCTTCATGGCCGAATACCCACGCTTTCGCATGCGCGATGACCGCGAGGTGCGCTGCTACGCCGTGGCGGCCGACATTGCCGCCGGCAAAACCCTCGCCAAGGCGCAGGCCGAGCAAGTGCGCGCCGACTGGCTGGCCCAGCGCGATCTGGACGACGGCTGCCTGTACGCCGCCAGCTTGCTGCACCAGGCCGGCGTGCTGCCCTACCAGGACCTGTGGCTGCGCGCACGCCTGGCGATGGAGGCGGGCCGCGCCAGCCTGGCGCGCGCGGCCGTGGCGCTGGACGCGCCCGACGTGGCCGCCGACGTCAGCAGCATCCAGCAAAACGCCGCGCGCTACCTGGACAGCCGCGCCGTGGCGGGCACGCGCAAAAGCCAGGAGCTGGTGACGCTGGCGCTCATCAAGCTGGCCACGCAAAACCCCGACCAGGCCGCGCACTCGCTCGAATCCAAATGGGTGCCGCACCTCAGCGCCGAAGAGCGCAACTGGGCCTGGGGCGTGGTGGGCAAGTGGTCTGCCATTGCCTTGTCGCCGCAGGCCGGGGCGTATTTCGCCAAGGTCACGCGCGATGCCGACCTGAGCGATGAGCTGCTGGCCTGGAAAGCCCGCGCCGCCCTGCGCGCGGGCGACTGGGCCACCGTGGCACGCACCGTGCGCGCCATGCGCGAGCCTGGCGCTGGCGATGGCGCCTGGCTGTACTGGCAGGCACGCGCGCAGCACGCCCTGGCCCCGGCAGGCGAGGCGGGTGCGCCTGCGCGCGCGGCTGCGCGTGCGGCCTTCGAGCGCCTGGCCGCCCACCCTGGGCGCAACGGCTTTTACGAAAAACTGGCGCGCGAAGCCCTGGGCCAGCGTCAAAGCGTGCCTGCCGCGCCCGCGCCGCTGACGCCGCCTGAGCGCGAGGCCGCGCGCCTGCACCCCGGCCTCAACCGCGCGCTGCTGGCCATCGCCCTGGGCCTGCGCAGCGAGGGCGTGCGCGAGTGGAACTACTGGACCAGCTTGCACACCCCCGGCGGCATGGGCGAGCGCGAGCTGTACGCCGCAGCCGACTTTGCCTGCGTGCGGCAGGTGTGGGACCGCTGCATCCACGCCAGCGAGCGCACGCAGACTTTCATGGACTTCAGCCAGCGCTTTCCGCTGCCTCTGCGCGATGCCGTGGCAGGACAGGCGCAGCGCATCGGGCTGGATGCGGCCTACGTCTATGGCCTCATCCGGCAGGAAAGCCGCTTCGTGCTGGACGCACGCTCAGGCGTGGGCGCATCGGGGCTGATGCAGATCATGCCGGCCACCGCCCGATGGACGGCGCGCAGAATTGGGCTGGAGGGCTTCAGCACCGATCAGATCAACGACCAGCACACCAACTTGCTGCTGGGCACGCACTACCTGAAGCTGGCGCTGGATGATTTTCAAGGCTCCATGCCCCTGGCCGCTGCCGCCTACAACGCCGGGCCGGGCCGCCCGCGCAGCTGGCGCAACGGCCCTGTGCTGGAAGGTGCCATCTGGGCCGAGGCCGTGCCCTTCACCGAAACGCGCGACTATGTGAAGAAGGTGCTGTCCAACACGGTGGATTACGCCGCCATCCTCAGCGGCCAAAGCCAGTCGCTGCTGGAGCGCCTGGGCACCGTCGGCCCCCTGCCGCCAGGACAGGCCGACCCCAGCCGCGAGCTGCCCTGACCACAGCACCCCACAGCAAAAGCGCGCGAACGACCCTTAACAAAAAAAGGTCATTTGCGCGCGTAAATAAAGGGTTTTAAGCTATTTTAAATATAGCGTTCAACCCTCATCTCACAGAGCGATCGGCCCGCCGTCGGTGCGGGTGACCACCACGGTGGCCGAGCGCGGGCGCTTGTGCCCGGTGTGGGCCTTATCGCTGGCGGCGGCCTGGTTGCCGGGCCAGTGGCTGGGGAAGCTGGCGCTGGCAAAGTCGGCCTTGTCCGCGTCTTCGCCGGGGTGCTGCACGTTGAAGAACAGGGTCTTGCCGTCGGGGGTGACGACCACGCCGGTGATTTCGCTGTCATACGGGCCCACCAGAAAGCGGCGCACGCTGTCGGTGCTGGCGTCGGCGCCCTTGCGGGTGGCTTGTCCGTCGCGCGTGGTCACGGCTCCCCCATCGCCCACCCGGCCGGGCAAGGCGGCCAGCATCATGCAGTTGGTCACGTCGGTGTAGGCACCGTCGTCGGTCTGGATCCACAGCAGGCCCTTGGCGCCACTGTCTTGGCGCTGGTCAAAGTACAGGCCGTCGGGGCTGGAAAAGTCGTTGTCGTCACTCAGGGCCGAGAGGTTTTCGCTCTGGCTGCCGTCGGCGCGCGCGCCAAACAGGTACACGTCCCATTCAAACGTGGTGCCGGCCTGGCTGCCGATTTCCTTCCAGCGCACGATGTGGCCGTTGGCGTTGCCCACGCGGGGGTTGGCGGCGTTCAGGTTGTCGGCGGTGCGGCGGGAGTTGTTGGTCATGGTCATGTAGACCTCGCCATTGAGCGGGTTGACGCCGCCCCACTCGGGCCGGTCCATGGGCGTGGCGCCCACGTGGTCGGCGGCCAGGCGGCAGTGCATGACCACGTCGGCCTGGTCGGCAAAGGGGTACAGGGGGTTGCTGGCGTCCAGGCCGTTTTGGCCGTGGGTCAGTTCCAGCCACTGGCCGCTGCCGTCGTCGTTGAACTTGGCCACGTAGAGCTTGCCGCTGTCGAGGTATTTGGCGCCGGCGGCAGTGCCGCCGTTGATGTCGGCCGGGTCCCACAGCGCGTTGGAGACGTATTTGAAGACGTATTCATTGCGCGCGTCGTCGCCCGAGTAGATGACGATGGGCTGGCCCGCCACGGCGGGGGCGGGCCAGGCGCCTTCGTGGTTGAAGCGCCCCAGTGCGCTGCGCTTGACGGGCGTGCTGTCGGGGCGGAAGGGGTCGATCTCCACCACCCAGCCAAAGCTGTTGAAGATGTTGCGGTAGTCCTGCGCGGCGCTGTCGGCACTGACGCGGCTGTTCCAGCGCTGGTACGGCTCGCCTTCGGGGCTGTCCCAGCCGTAGGGGTTCTTGCGGCCTTCGGGCAGGCCGTAGCGCTTGAGCGCGGTGACTTCTGCCGCGCTGCGCAGCGCGTCGTCACCTGCGGCGCGGCCGATGACGTTGAGGAAGTTTTCCTCGCACGTCAGGTAGGTGCCCCAGGGCGTGTAGCCGCAGGCGCAGTTGTTGTTCATGCCAAAGGCTTGCGTGCCGTCGGGCGAGAGTTTGGTGACGAGCTTGGCGTTGCCAGCGGCGGGGCCGCCCACCGCCATGAGCGTGGCCGAATGCACGCGGCGGTTGTAGCGCGAGCCGCGCACCATCTGCATGTCGGTGCTACCGGCGGCGCGGCGCACTTCAACCACGCTGGCGCCGTGGGCGAAGATTTCCTTGTCCACCTCGCTGGCCGGGCGCACGCCGTCCACGCTGGTGCGGCCATTGGGGTGCAGTGCGTAGGGGGCGACCACGTATTCGTGGTTCACGCACAGCAAGCCGCGGTCGGAGCGGCTGGCGTCAAAGCTGCCGTCATCGGCCAGGCCGAAGTAGTACATGCCGTCGTGCCCATCGCCAATGCGGCGTTCGTAGGATTCGGCGCTTTCGCTGCCGTTGTCCTGCCAGCTTTCGTCGCCCCACTGCATGGGATCGCCCAGCGCGTGCAGGATGCTGATCTGGTAGCCCTCGGGCACCGTCACCTGATCGGCCAGGGTCTTGGCCACGGCGGCAAAGCTCAGGCCCGGGGCCATGGGCACATCGCCATCGCTGCTGCCGCCATCGTCATCGCTGCCGCCGCAGCCGGCCAGGGCCAGCGAGCCCAGCAGCACGCCGGTGGTGGCGCCCACCCCGCCCTTGAGCGCGCTGCGGCGCGACAGGCGGACATGGAGCAAGGTGTCGAAATGCGGGTTGGCTGAAGGGTTGACGATGGCCTCGTCGTCGTACTCGTTGAGCGCGCCGGCGGGCACAGGGGCAGAAAGGGGCAAAGACATCGTGGGTTCTCCAAAAAAACCCCGCGATGCTGGCGTCCGTGTGTGGCACGGGCATGACCACCGCATGACGAACTGGTGACACCTGCGCGCCCGCCCGCCTGGCCTGCGCCGCTATATTGAAAAACACCTGCCGCGCCTGGCGCGGCCATCCCCTGACAGCCCTTTGCTGACTTGCCCATATTCCGCCACATCCTCATTGCCAACCGGGGCGAAATTGCCCTGCGCATCGTGCGCGCCTTGCGCGAGATAGGCATTCCCAGCCTGGCCGTGTATGCCGCCGACGACGCGCAGGCGCCGCACGTGGCCGCTGCCGATGCGGCGGTGGCGCTGCCGGGCAGCGGGCCAACGGCTTATCTGGATGGGCCGCAGCTGCTGCACATCGCGCGCGAACGCGGCTGCGACGCGCTGCACCCCGGTTATGGCTTCTTGAGCGAACGCGCCGACTTTGCGCGCGCCTGTGCGCAGGCGGGGGTGGCGTTCATCGGCCCCACGCCCGAGCAGCTGGACATGTTTGGCGATAAGGCGCGGGCGCGCACGCTGGCCCAGCGCTGCGGAGTGCCCCTGCTGCCAGGCACGGAAGAAGCGGTGACGCTGGCACAGGCGCAGGCGTTTTTCGCGCAGCACGCGGCCAGCGGCATCGCCATCAAGGCCGTGGGCGGCGGCGGCGGGCGCGGCATGCGGGCCGTCACGCGCGCGCAGGACGTGGCCGCCGCGTATGAACGCTGCCGCAGCGAGGCGCTGGCCGCGTTTGGCCTGGCCGACGTGTATGCCGAGCGCCTGATGCCCCGGGCGCGCCACATTGAGGTGCAGGTGCTGGGCGATGGCCAGCAGGTCATGGCCCTGGGCGAGCGCGAATGCAGCGTGCAGCGGCGCTTTCAAAAGCTGGTGGAAGTGGCCCCCAGCCCCAGCCTGCCGCCGGCACTGCGCGCGCGCATCACGCAGGCGGCGCTGGCCATGGCGCGCGCGGTGGCGTATCAGGGGGTGGGCACGTTCGAGTTCCTGGTGGATGCGGATGCGGATGCAGATGTGGATGCGGATGCCAGCGCGCTGCCCTTTGTCTTCATCGAGGCCAATGCGCGCTTGCAGGTGGAGCACACCGTGACCGAGGCGGTCACGGGCGTCGATCTGGTGCAGGCGCAGGTGGCGCTGGCGGCAGGTCAGCGGCTGGCCGATCTGGGGCTTAATGCACAGTCGCCGCCTGCGGCGCGCGGCTTTGCCGTGCAGTGGCGCATCAACGCTGAAACCCTGGCGCCCGATGGCAGCGCACAGCCTGGCAGCGGCACCCTCACGCGCTTTGACATGGCCCAGGGGCCGGGGGTGCGGGTGGACACGCACGGGCACGCGGGCGCGCAGCCCTCGCCCCATTACGACACGCTGCTGGCCAAGCTGATCGTGCACAGCGCCAGCGGCTGGGACGCGGCGCTGCGCCGCGCGCGCCGGGCGCTGGCTGAAACGCGCATCGAGGGCGTGCCCACCAACCTGCCCCTGCTGCGGGCCCTGGCCGCGCGGTCCGAGATGCAGACCATGGACGTGCACACGCGCTGGCTGGAAGGCGCCCTGCCCGGCCTGCTGGCCGAAGCCGCCGCGCTGGCCGATGCGCCTGCCGAAAACCTCACAGACCAGCCCCCGGCGCCCGAGGGCAGCGTGCGCGCGCCCATGCCCGCGCGGCTGGTGCAGCTGAGCGCACCCGTGGGCGCGCGCGTGCCCGCCGGGGCCGAGCTGGCCGTGCTGGAAGCCATGAAGATGCAGCATGTGCTGGCCGCGCCGCACGCGGGCATCGTGCGCCAGCACCTGGCCGCCGAAGGCGCGCTGCTGGCCGCAGGCGATGCCGTGCTGGTGCTGGCGCCCGATGCGCAGGCCAGCGCGCTGGATGGCGCCGCCGCCCAGGCGCCCGACCCCGACCGCATCCGCCCCGACTTGCAGCGCGTGATCGACCGCCACGCCCTCACCCTGGACGCAGCCCGGCCCGAGGCCATGGCCAAGCGCCACGCGCTGGGCCTGCGCAGCGCGCGCGAGAACATTGCCGACTTGTGCGACGCAGGCAGCTTCATCGAATACGGCGCGCTGGCCATTGCCGCGCAAACGCGCCGCCGCAGCCTGGACGACCTGATCGCCAACACCCCGGCCGACGGCATGGTGACGGGGGTGGGCAGCGTCAACGGGCGGCTGTTTGGCCCCGAGCGCGCGCGCTGCGCCGTCATGGCCTACGACGCCACGGTGCTGGCCGGCACCCAGGGCATGCGCAACCACGCCAAGACCGACCGCCTGCTGCACCTGGCGCTGGCGCAGCGCCTGCCCGTGGTGCTGTTTGCCGAAGGCGGCGGCGGTCGGCCGGGCGATGTGGATGCGGCCACGCTGGCGGGCCTGCACGTGGGCACCTTTGCCGCCTATGCGGCGCTGTCGGGCCAGGTGCCCGTGGTGGGCATTGCCGCCGGGCGCTGCTTTGCCGGCAACGCCGCGCTGCTGGGGTGCAGCGACGTCATCATCGCCACCGAAGACAGCCACATCGGCATGGGCGGCCCGGCCATGGTGGAAGGCGGCGGCCTGGGCGTGTTCACGCCCGAGCAAATCGGCCCCGCTCAGGTGCAGCACCCCAATGGCGTGATCGACGTGCTGGTGCCAGGCGAGGCGCAGGCCGTGCAGGCCGCGCGCCTGTACCTGTCGTTCTTTCAGGGCCGCGTGGCCGACTGGGCCGCGCCCGATCAGCGCCTGCTGCGCGCGGTGGTGCCCGAAAACCGCCTGCGCGCCTACGACTCGCGCCAGGCCATGCAGGCGCTGGTGGACGAAGGCAGCCTGCTGCCGCTGCGCGAGGGCTTTGGCACGGGCATTCACACCGCGCTGGCGCGCATCGAAGGCCGGCCCGTGGGCCTGATGGCCAACAACCCGCTGCACCTGGGCGGCGCCATTGACGCGCCCGCCGCCGACAAGGCCGCGCGCTTCATGCAGCTGTGCAACGCGCACGGCCTGCCCATCGTCAGTCTGATCGACACGCCCGGCTTCATGGTTGGCCCCGAAACGGAAAAAACCGCGCAGGTGCGCCACGTCAGCCGCCTGTTCGTCACCGCCGCCGCGCTGCGCGTGCCTTTTTTCAGCGTGGTGCTGCGCAAGGGCTACGGCCTGGGCGCCATGGGCATGGCCGCCGGCAGCTTTCACGCGCCGTTTTTCACCGTGGCCTGGCCCACGGGCGAATTTGGCGGCATGGGCCTGGAAGGCGCGGTGCGCCTGGGTTTTCGCAAAGAGCTGCAAGCCGCCGCCGAAGGGCCGGAGCGCGATGCGCTGTTTGCCCAGCTGGTGGCGCAGCAGTACGCGCAGGGCCAGGCGCTGCACATGGCCACGTCGCTGGAGATCGACGCCGTGATCGACCCGGCCGACACCCGCGCCTGGCTGGCGCGCGGGCTGGCCAGCACCCAGTGCCGCCCGGCCGATGCCGCCGCTGGGCGGGGGCGCTTCATCGACACCTGGTAACACCCGATGCCGCCCTCACAGAACATAAGAAAACAGGTCATTTGCGCGCATATTTAAAGGGTTTATAGCTATACAAATAATAGCTATAACCTTGCCCGCCCTGGCAGCGGACACACAGGCCTTCAGCGCCTGGACAGGGACTGGCGCAGCGCCGCGCAATGGTCACGCGGCGGCACAGGCGGCGTAGGCCAGCGCAAGTCGTGCGCATGCAGCGCCTGCTCCTTGTCGTCAGCGGGCGCCGCGCCCGCCTGCGCCGACAGCACGCGCACACGCGCATCGGCCGGCAGAAAGTGCGGCACCCCTGCATCTCGCCGCACATGCCCGTTGCCCGCGATCAGCAGCACCGTGCGCCCTGGCGCGCGTGCGGCCTGGACGGTGTGGGCCATGGCCATGTCGCGGGCCATCTGGATGCGCGTCATAGGAGCCACCTGTGCCTCGGGCAGCAGGTGGCAGTGCCCCTCGCGGATGCGCTGGCGCTGGGCCGCAAGCGCAGGCCCAGGCAGGCGCGCATCCAGCGTTTCATCCCCCATGGCCTCGCGCATGCGCGCACGCGGCAGGTTGGCGCCCAGCACCGGCACGCCCGCACGCACGGCGGCCATGACCTGCGGGCCATAGCGCGCCCAGGGCCAGCCCGCTTCACGCCAGGCCAGCGCCTGGCGCACCTGCTCCTGGCTGGCCTGGGGCGGCAGGCCGGCAGTGCTGCGGCCTTGCTCGGCCATCTCCAGCGCCAGCGCCGCCAGCTGCCCGCGCCCGGCCAGCCATGTCACCACCTGGCGCTGCAACTGCTGGTGCTCAGGCGCATCGTGCTGCTCGCCCAGCAGCAGCACGTCTGCCGGCAGCAGCGCCTCCAGACGCGCCTGCGCCGGCCCATCCAGCGGCGGCGCCGGTGTGGCGCAGGCGCCCAGCAGCCCCAGCATGCACAGCGCGGC
Organism: Pseudomonadota bacterium; assembly: GCA_030535425.1. Classification (GTDB taxonomy): domain Bacteria; phylum Pseudomonadota; class Gammaproteobacteria; order Burkholderiales; family Burkholderiaceae_C; genus Ottowia. The sequence goes on from JAUNHQ010000004.1 coordinate 17,936, forward strand.
GGCGCTTCTTTTGAGGGCAGACAAGCACGCAACGGCCATCACACGCCCCAGCCGCGCGCCATGAACACCGCCGCCAGCGGCACCAGGGCCAGCACATGCGCCTCGATCATCACCAGCCGCGCCACACGGCGCACCACGGCAGGGTTGATCCACTCCACGCGGCACAGCGCCGCCTGCGGCGAGGCAAACACCACCCAGCCCAAAAAAGCGCTCAGGTGAAAAAAGGCCAGCCAAGCTTCCCACATGCGGGCAATGGTAGCGGCCCTGGCCACCTGCCCCGCCATCAGCGCGGGGTATCTGAGGGCGAAGCGGCTGCGAGCCAGGCCATGGCCTCAATCTTGTGGCCATCCAGATCGCGCACGAAGCAGCCGTAATACTCAGCGCCGTAATGCGGGCGCGGGCCGGGCGGGCCGTCGTCCGTGCCACCGGCGGCCAGCGCGGCCGTGTGAAAGGCGTGCACCTGCTCGCGGCTTTCGGCCAGAAAGGCCACGTGCACGCCATTGGCGGTTTGCGCGGGCTGGCCGTCATGCGGTGCCTGAATCCAGAACTCGGGGTAGGCGCGGCCATAGGCCACGGCGCGGTGCTCGCTCAAATCCATCACGCAGCCAATGCCCAGCGTGGCCAGCACCTGGTCGTAAAAGCGGACAGCCTCGGCAAACCGGTTGGTGCCCAAAGACACGTGCGAGAGGATGCTGGGGTTTTGGCTCATGGTCGCTCCTTTTTTCAACAGTGAAAGAACAGCCAGCTTAGGGCGGGTGCGTGTCAGTTTCTGTCAGCAATGGGCTGGCGAGAGACCAGGAGATAGGTAGCCGTCCCATGCCTTACGTTGAGGCAAGGAAAAACATAAGATGGGTGTCATGAGCACCGCAACTCTCACCAGCAAAGGCCAGATCACCCTTCCTGCCCGTGTCCGCTTGGCACTGGGGGTGGAGGCCGGCGATCGTGTCGAATTCGTGCCACTGGCCGATGGCGGCTTTGAGTTGGTGCCCGCCACCTTGCCGGTGACGGCGCTCAAGGGCAGCATCGCCAAGCCGAAAAAACCCGTCAGCATCGAGGCCATGAATGCGGCCATTGCCCGCCGCGCTGCAGGGCGAGGCGGGTAATGACCGAGCTGGACACGAATGTGCTGGTGCGATATCTGGCGCAGGACGATGCCAAACAATCCGCACAAGCCTCGCGCTTGATCGAGTCGTTTTCACCGCAGCGCCCTGGTTTCATCGGCATGGTGAACTTGGTGGAATTGGTCTGGGTTTTGCAGTCTTGCTATGACGCAGAGCACGCCACAGTGGTTGCCACGCTCGACCGCCTGCTACGCACGCGCACGCTGGTGCTGGAAAACGCCGAAGCCGTGGCTGCGGCGCTGCGGCTGTTTGCCACTGGCCATAAGGATTTTGCTGACTGCCTGATCCTTTGCGCAGCCAAGTTGGCAGGCTGTGAGCGGATTTACAGCTTCGACAAGCAGGCCATCCGGCGCGTGGGCATGACGGCGCTGTCTTGATCGCCCGCCTGGCCTGCGGCCCGCCACACCACGCAAGACATGCGCTTTGCAGGCCACGCCAATCCAATACCTCATGGGGTGCTTTTCTTGGCACGGCGGGCGCTGCCGGGCGGGCGCTTAGGCGGGGTGGCGGTCAGTTCCTGGTTGTGCGCCAGGGCCTGCATGACCCAGTGTTCCAGCTGGGGCAGCGCGGTTTCGTCCAGGTCGATATAGCCACGGTATTCCCGGCCCTTCATCACCGTGGTACGCACGCCTTCGTGCGTCAGGGCTTCGTCGTGGTGGGCCTTGCCGATGCGCAGCATCACCTCACAAGCGTCGCGCCCGCCGATGGCCACGCACATCTTGCCGCGCACCATGAAGGCCAGGCCGCCGAACATTTTTTTCTCGCTGATGTCTTGCAATGTGGCGCCATCGGGCAGGTGCCGAACGAGCAGGCGGCGGATTCGCTCGGCCAAGTCGTCGTTGGAGGTCATGGTGATGCTCTGCGCACTGGTCAATTGGCTAGAAAGTCAGGCAGGCAGGCGTCTAATGCAGCGAAGGCTTGGGTGAGTGCCTTGTCCATACCGATGGCGGGCGCTTGCTGAGTTCCTTCGGCGCGCACCACCTCCACCCGGTCAAAACCCAGAAAGTCTCGCAGCAGCGCGCGTAGATAGGGTGTGGCGAAGTCCATGTGGGCGTAGCTGCCCTCGCTGAACACGCCGCCGCTGGCTATCAGCACCAACGCTTTGCGTCCTCCCATCAGCCCTTGCGGATAGCCGTCAGCGCCGTAGGCAAAGGTTTCGCCTGGCACGACGATGTTGTCCAGCCAGTCCTTTAGTCTCGCGGGAATGCCGAAGTTGTACATAGGCAGCGCGATGACCACACGGGACGCGGCCTTGAGCTGGGCCACCAAAGCGCCCATGCGCTCGGCCAAAGCGGTCTCTTCGGGGTTGAGTTCAACCTGCTCAAATACGGTTTTGATAAAGACGCTGCGCATCTTCACGTCAAGCTGGGGAGGTGGGGCTTCTGCCAATTTCAAAACCTGCGCGTTGCCAGCGGGCAAATGGCGCAAAAGGTGCTGCACCATGTGATGGGTGGCAGAGTCTTGCGCCTGCGGATCGGGGTGGGCGTTGACGATTAGGGTATGCATGGGACTTCTTGAAAATCAGAGCCAAGCGCTGACTGTACGTGCCGCCCCTGTCAGTTTCTGTCAGCAGCGTGAGGCGCCGTGTGCGGGGCTTGTGCGGGCGGGGGCTTGCTGCCGCTTTCGCTGGCCACACCGCAGGCCAGGGGCGTGTCTTCGCGCCATTCGATGGCGACGGTGGCGTGTTCGATCTGGAACTGCTCGCGCAGCGCGGCGTGCACCTGCTTGACCACGGCCCGGGCTTGCGTGTCGTCGGCCGGGTGCACGTGCAGCGTGGCCATGGTGCGCCCGGAGGTGAGTTGCCAGACGTGGATGTGGCTGACCTCGGCCAGCCCGGGCACCGTGGCCAGCAGACCCTGGCGGAGCTTGTCGGGCGTGGCGTTGGCGGGCGCGCCTTCCAGCAGGATGTGCAGTGAGCTGGCCAAGAGCTTGGAGGCGCTGCGCAGGATGAGCAGCGCCACCAGCACCGAGAGGATGGGGTCAATCGGCGTCCAGCCCGTGAGGTGAACGACAAGGGCCGCCACGATGGCACCGATGGAGCCGAGCAAGTCGCCCATCACGTGCAGGATGGCGCCCTGGACGTTGACGTGCTCGGTTTCGCCGCGCGTCATGATCCACAGCACCAGCACGTTCACGGCCAGGCCAAGCACGGCCACGGCCAGCATGGGCCCGGCCAGGATGGGCGCTGGCGCGGCAAGGCGCTGCCAGGCTTCCCACACGATCCAGCCGACGATGGCAAACAGCGTGATGGCGTTGAGAAAGCCGGCAATCACCTCAAAGCGCAGGTAGCCAAAGGTGCGCCTGCTGTCGGCGGCGCGGCGGCCAAAGCGAAAGGCGGCATAGGCCAGCGCCAGCGCGGCGGCGTCGGTCAGCATGTGGCCGGCATCGGCCAGCAGTGCCAGCGAGCCGGCTAGCACCCCGCCCACGGCTTCCACCAGCATGAAGCCGAAGATGAGCACGAAGGACAGCAGCACCTTGCGCTCGTTGGCGTGCGTGACGGTGGGGGTGTGGTCGTGGTCGTGGTTGCCGTGGTCATGCGCGTGACCGTGCGCGTGGCTGTGGTGCGCATGGTCATCATGGCCGGGCGGGGTGTGGGGGGCGGACATGGAAGCTTGGTGCCTGCGGGTTGGGGCCGCGCTTGTATGGGATCAGTTTCAGCGCGGCCTGTGCAGTTCAGGCTGGCAATGTGCCACGGAACCCAAGCGCCAGAGATGCTAGGCGAAACGACTGGCTTAACTAAGCAGGATTTCTAATTAACGATACGGGTTCATTGTTAATTAGTGAACAACTCCAAGTAAGACTCGAAGGCGTAAACACGGTCGCGCATTTGGCCGGTGAGCTCGGTCAAGATGCCCAGCCGGATGAGATCTTTGAGCAAGGCTTGGGCGGTTGGCGCCGAAACGCCGAGCCTGCGTTGCAGGTCGGCGGCAGTGACCAGCGGTTGCTGGTACAGCAGGTTCAGGGTGGCGCGGGCATTGGGCGTGCGCCGGCCCAAGGTCAGGATGCGTTGCTCCACATCGGTGCGCAGGTTGAGGATTTGGCTGAAGGTGGTCACGGCCTTTGGTGGCTGTTTCAGCCACGCCTTGCAGAAAAAAACGCACCCAATGAATGATGTCGCCCGACAGGCGGACACGGGTCAAGGCATCGTAGTAACTGCCCCGGTGGCGTTCGAAAAAGTCCGACAAGTACAGCGAGGGCTTGGCCAGCAGCCCGTTGCTGACCAGGTAAAGCGGAATCAGCAGCCGCCCGATGCGGCCGTTGCCGTCCAGAAACGGGTGGATGGTTTCGAACTGGTAGTGGCTGATGGCCAGCCGGATCAGATGGGGCACGGTAATGACTGGGTTGTGCCAAAACTTTTCCAGATCGCTCATCAGTTCGGGCACGCTGTCTTGGTGTGGCGGAATGAACGCCGCATCGGCCAAGTTGGAGCCGCCAATCCAGTTCTGGCTGATGCGGAACTCTCCCGGTTGCTTGTGCTCGCCCCGTACACCGCGCATCAGAATGGCGTGGGTTTGACGCAGCAAGCGGTTGGACAGCGGCAGGGTGCGCAGCTGGTCTATGGCGTAGTTGACGGCATCAATGTAGTTGCGGACTTCGCGCCAGTCGTCGCGCTTTTCGGGGCTGATCTGGTCTTCAGACAGCAAGGCTTCGTTCATGCCGGTTTGCGTGCCCTCGATGCGACTGGAGGTTTGCGCCTCCTTGGTCACGTGCATTTCGATGAACAAATCAATGTCTGGAACGATCAGCGAAAAGGCGTTGAGCTCGCCCAGTGCGCGGTTGGCGGATTCCAGCAGCAGGTTGATATGTGCATCTTCCCAATGCCAATCATGGTTGACCGGTACGGGCTCGAAACTCTTGTATTGCAGGCGTTGCTGCCAATGGCCGGGTGAGAAGGTTTCAAACTTCATGGCAGAGGGTTGTTTGGCGTGAGCGTGAGTTGAGGCAGCTTCCGGGCGTGAGGTCGTGCTGTCGGAATGCATCTTGCCAGTTTGAGGTCAAGCCATTGGGCGATCCCGAGCGGAGGGGGTGAGGTATTTGTCGCACGCCAGTCACCCGGCATGCCACCGCTCGCTTACTCCGGCGCATGGCCCATCTGCTCGCGCCAGCGGCGCAGCAGGCGGGGGCGGGTTTCGGGGTAGCGCTCGCCAGTGTCGGCAAGCTGCTGCACGCGGTCGGCGCGGAAGTGGCGAAAGTCCTGCCGCAGCTCGCACCAGGCGGCGATCAGGCGGGCGTGGTCGAAAAAGGCCATGGCAAAGGGCCAGATGCGGCGCTGGCTGGTTTGGCCGTGTTCGTCGCGGTAGTCCATGCGCAGGATGTGCTGCTGGCGGATGGCTTGGCGCAGGGTGGGCAGCCAGGGGGCGGGCGGGTAGGCGTCGCAGCGCGCGGGCACGAACAGGCCGCTGGTTTCCACTTCAAGGCGCAAGGTGGCGGGCAGCACGCGGGTGATGCGGGTGAGGGCCTGCTGAGCGGCATGGGCCAGCGCGGGGTCGGCCGAGTGGCTGGCCACCCAGCGCGCGCCCAGCACCAGGGCTTCCAGCTCGTCGGGGCTGAACATGAGCGGCGGCAGGGTGAAGCCGGGGCGCAGCAGGTAGCCGATGCCGGGGTCGCCTTCAATGGGTGCGCCTTGCGCGCGCAGGCTGGCGATGTCGCGGTACAGGGTGCGCAGGCTGATGCCCAGTTGCCCGGCCAGCTCGGCCCCGGTGGCGGGGGTGCGGCGCTGGTGCAAAAGCTCCAGCAGTTGCAGCAGGCGCGGGGCGCGGGCGGTCATGGCGGTGGCGGGGCGCTGTGGCCAAAGTGGTCAAAGGCGCGGGCGGCCAGCGGGGTGGTGCGGCCGTCGGGCTGGCGCAGGTGCAGGCCGCTGCCGGCGGTGATGGCGCCGATGCGGGTGACGGCGGTGGCGGTTTGCTGGCCGGCGGCCTGCACGGCGGTGCGGGCTGCGGCGGGGGCGGTGAAGACGAGTTCGTAGTCGTCGCCGCCGCTCAGAGCGCTGTGCAGGCGTTGCGCGGGGGTGGGCAGGTGGAGCAATGCGCCAGATGAGTCATATTGGCCATTTGCGCGCAATAGAAAAGGGTTTATAGCTATCAAATCAGAAGCAATTTGGGCATCCAGCCAGGCGCCGGTGCCGCTGGCGTGGAGGATGTGGCCCAGATCGCCCGCCAGGCCGTCGCTGATGTCGGCGGCGGCGGTGGCGATGCCGCGCAGGGCTAGGCCCAGCGCGACGCGGGGGCTGGGGCGGTGCAGACGCTGGCTGGCGGTGTGCAGGGCGGCGGGGGGCAGCGCCCATTCGCTGCGCAGGGCGCCCAGGGCCAGGCGGGCATCGCCCAGGGTGCCGCTGACCCAGATGTCGTCGCCTGCTTGTGCACCGCTGCGGCGCAGGGCCTGGCCGGGGGGGACTTGGCCGAAGACGGTGATGCAGATGTTCAAGGGGCCGGCGGTGGTGTCGCCGCCCACCAGGGGGCAGCGGTGCTGCCGGGCCAGGGCGAGCAGGCCGTGTGAGAAGGCGCCCAGCCAGGCGTGGTCGCGCGCGCGCTCGGTCGGCAGGGCCAGGGCCAGGGTGAAGGCCAGGGGTTCGGCGCCGCAGGCGGCCAGGTCGCTCAGGTTGACGGCCAGTGCCTTGTGACCCAGGTTTTCAGGGGCGGCATCGGCAAAGAAATGCCGGCCTTCCACGAGCATGTCACTGCTGACGGCCAGTTGCTGGCCGGGCGCCGGGTGCAGCAGGGCGCAGTCGTCGCCTATGCCCAGGGCCACGCGCTCATCCGGCGCAGGCGCATCAGCCGGGTTGAAGAAGCGGGCGATCAGCTCAAACTCGCCCATGGGGCGCGGTGCAGGGGGCATGGCGTGTGCTTGCTATTTTTTTGAAAGCAATAAACGCTTACATATCAAACGCAAATGGCCTTTTTGAAGGTCTTTTCACAGGGCTTTCGCTGACCATGCGCTGAGCCAGTCTCAGGCTGCCGGGGGGCTGCCGGGGGGCAGCACGAAGGACAGCGGCTGGCGCAGCACGCGCCGGGCCAGGGCGGCATAGAGGCGGCGGCGGTCAAGCTGGCCGATGTTTTGCGCGGCCAGCGCCAGTCTGAAGGCCAGGGTGAAGCTGATGGCCACGTTCATGAGGCCGGTGATGGCGATGCCCCCGGCCGCCCACCACAGGGCGGGGTTGTGCCACACATCGGCGCCAAGCTGGTGCATGGCTGCGGCGATTTGTCCGGCCACCAGGGTGACGTGGCGCACTTCAAACGGAATGCCGAAAAAGCCCAGGATGGGCGGCACCAGCCCCAGCATCAGCCCCAGCGAGATGTTGGCCGCGTAGCCGGAGATGTGGGTGCGCAGGTAATCGGCCCAGCGCCGCGCGCGCGCCGCGCCCAGCCAGCCCATGACGCGCGGGTGGTAGGTGATGACCGAGTCAAGCCGGTAGAACACAAAGGCGTTTTCCACCCAGCCGGCGATCAGGCTGGAGAGAAACAGCAGCCCGCCCGTGGCCGCGGCAAACAGCGCCGTGGGGCCCAGCAGGTCATGCTGGATGAGGGTGTAGTGGGCATACAGATCGTCCATGGCCGTGTGGCCAAACAGCGCGTGCAGCGCCACGGAGATGAGCACCACTGCGGGCATGACCACGCCGACGTTGCCCAGGATGGCGGCGAACTGCGAGCGCAGCAGGTTGGCCACCTCGTCCACAAAGCCGTCCACGGCGCCGGGCTCGTCCATGTGGCGCAGGCGCGCGGCCATGGCCGGGGCTGTCATGGCCGGCTGCTTGGTGGCCACCGTCCAGTGCATCAGCATGATGATGACAAAGGAGATGGCGTAGTTGATGCCTGCGGCCATGCCGCCCCAGAAGGCCGACAGCCCCAGCCAGCCGATGCCCAGCTTGATCCACGTGGTCGCCGCCAGCAGCGCGCCGCCGCCAGCGGCCGCGCGCAGCATGTGGGTGTATTCGCCGGCGTTGCGGGTGATGTAGTGCTCGCCCGTTTCGGCATTGCGCTCGGTCACTTTGGCGGCCAGCAGCTCGGTGCTGCTGTTCAGCAGCGCGCGCACGCTGCGGCTGTCGCGGTCCACGCGCACCAGGTGCGACAGCAGCTGCACTGCCGCCTGCACGGGCGAGTCGGTTTCCAGGCACAGCAGCAGCGCCTTGACGCGCATGATGCGCTGGCGCATCTGGCGCAGCTGGAATTCCAGGTTCACCGAGATGCCGTGCTCTTGCAGGTGCGCATACACGGTAGAGGCCACGGCGCGGCAGGCATCGAGCTGCTCGCGCAGCTGTTCGATGGCCACCACCGCCGGGGCGCTTTGCCGCCCGTTGGCCAGCACGGCCTGGCGCATGGCCTCGAACACCATGGGCAGGTCGCGAAAGGCGCGCTGCTGCTTGGCCTGCTCGGACAGGCGCGTGCGCACTTCGGGCGACTGGCCCGAGGCGCTGATCTGGCTGATGGCAAACGCCACGGCATCCAGCAAGGTGCCCAGCGTGTGGTCGGGCACACCGGGCAGGCCCGATGGCATGGGGATGCCCGCGTCCGGCCCGGGCGCCGCACGAAACAGCAGCGCCCCCAGCCGCCCAAGCGTGCGCGCGTCCAGCGCGCGCAGCCACTGGGCATCGAACTCGGAAGGAAACAGCAGCGTGAACAGCTCGCCCAGATGGGTGGTTTCCGGCGTGGGCGGCATCAGCTTGCGGCGCAGGCGGTCGGTGGCCTCGCTCATGAAGCTGCCGCGCGGGGCAAAGCCCAGGTCGGCCAGCAGCGACGTGGCATCCATCGTGGCCAGGAACTCGCTCCACCACGCGTGCCACAGGGCCAGCCACTGCGGGCGCACCTCTGCCGCGTCCAGCAGCATGCGCACGCGCGCCACAGCCATGTCGGGGTTGCCCGAGTCGCCGCGCACCCAGTTCAGCAGCTGGATCAGCCACAGGTTGCGCTCAGCCAGCGGCGCATCGGGATCGATGGCGCGCAGCAGCTCCACCAGATCCAGTTGGGAAGAGGCCATGCCCTGCCCCCTCAGTGCAGCACGCGCGCGCTGCCGCCGCCTGTGCCGGCGGCGTCCAGCATGAACAAGGGAATCTCCGCCTCAAACCGCTCGCCGTCCTCGGCCACGCAGAAATAGCTGCCGTGCATGGTGCCGCTGGCTGTACGCAGGCGGCAGCCGCTGGTGTAGCGAAACACCTCGCCCGGGCGCAGCAGCGGCTGCTGGCCCACCACACCCAGACCCTTGACCTGCTCCACGTGGCCATGCGCGTCGGCGATGAACCAGTGCCGCGCAATGAGCTGCGCAGGCACATCGCCCGTGTTGTGCACCGTGACGGTGTAGGCAAAGCCGTACAGGCCGTTTTCCGGCTCGGACTGATCGGGCAGGTAATGCGGTTCGACCTGAACGCTGAACTGGTACTTCGCTGACATGGCGGCAATGGTAACGGCGCGGCCCCGGCCACGCCCCGCAGCGCCCCACGGGCCAGGCGCGCTGCGCCACAATGCGCGGCCATGAGCACACCCACCTACCGCATCGCCCCCTCCATCCTCTCGGCCGATTTCGCGCGGCTGGGCGAGGAGGTCAAAAACGTCCTCGCCGCAGGCGCCGACTGGATCCACTTTGACGTGATGGACAACCACTACGTGCCCAACCTCACCTTCGGCCCCATGGTCTGCCAGGCCATCAAGCCGCACGCCGTGCGCGCCGATGGCACGCCCGTGCCCATGGATGTGCACATGATGGTGCAGCCGGTCGATGCGCTGGCGCAGGCGTTTGCGCAGGCGGGGGCGGACTACATCAGCTTTCACCCCGACGCCACGCCGCACGTCCACCGCAGCGTGCAGGCCATCCGCGCTGCCGGGGCGCGGCCCGGCCTGGTGTTCAACCCCGCCGCGCCACTGGACGTGCTGGACTGGCTGATCGAGGACATCGACCTGATTCTCATCATGAGCGTCAACCCCGGCTTCGGCGGCCAGTCCTTCATCGACAGCGCCTTGCGCAAGGTAGAGGCCGCGCGCCGCCGCATCGACGCCTGCGGCAAGGACATCCGGCTAGAGGTGGATGGCGGCATCAAGGCCGCCAACATCCGCCAGGTGGCCGATGCGGGCGCCGACACTTTCGTGGCCGGCAGCGCCATCTTCGGCCAGCCCGACTATGCACACGTGATCGCCCAGATGCGGCAGGCGCTGGGCCAGGCCCGCCTTGATCCATAGTCAAAATGACCGTTTGCGCGCGTCACCAAATGGTTTTAAGCTACATAGAAAGTAGCAATCAACCCATCTTCAGCGCACAGGGGGCAGCGTCTGCACCTCGATGGTTTGCGGCGGCTGCACGATGACGGGCTGCGTGACCGGGCTGCTGACCACGCCTTCGGCGGCGCTGGCTGCCGCCGGGCCGGAAATGACAGGCGTGCCGGCTGCCGCACCCACAGGCGTGCCCACGGGGCTACCCAGACCGGTGGATGCGGGCATCTGGGCCGGGCTGCCCAGGCCGGTGGTCACGGCGCCGCTGCCGTATTCGTCGGCGATCAGGTCGATGATGCGCACCACGCGCTGCACGCCATCGGTCTGGCGGGTCACCTCGGTGGCCAGGGCCGCCTCGCTGGCCGTGAGGCGGCCCATGAGGTACGTGGTGCCGCGCTCAGTCGTGACCTTGATGCTGCCGGCAGGCACGCCGTTCTGGCCCATCAGCCGGGTGCGCACGCGGCTGGTGACCAGGGCGTCGTTCGAACGCTGCCAGGTGGTGCTGTCGGGCATCACGGCCAGCTCGTTGTACACGCCCTGCACGTCGGGCACGGCGCGCACCTGCGCTTCCACCTGCTGGCGGTCCTGCTCGGTAGGCACCTCACCGGCAATCAGCACCTTGCGGTAGTAGCTGGTGATGTTGACGTGGCCGCGCCCGCCAAGCAGACGCACCACACTCTCGTGCGCGGCCGCTTCGATGGCGCTGTCGGCCTGCTGCGTCTGACCGCTGCGGCGGTCGGCATGTACCAGCAGCGCACCGGCGCCTACGGCACCGCCGACCACGGCAGCGGGCACGCAGCCGCCCAGCCCGGCAGCGGCCAGGGCCAGGCACAGCGCAGACACGGAAAGGGTGAAAGCCTTGTTCATGCGGAAGGGTCCTCTTCGCCAAGCAGTTGCAGATCGAGGCTGTCGCACAGGCAGTGCAGCACCAGCTGGTGCGCCTCGTGGATATGGGGGGCGCCCTCCTGCGGCACGCCCACGTGCACGTCGGTATCGCGCAGCATGCGGCCCAGCTCGCCGCCGCCTCGGCCTGTGAGGGCGATGACGCTCATCTCGCGCTCATGCGCGGCCTGCACGGCGCGCACGAGGTTGGTGGCGTTGCCGTTGGAGCTGAGCACCAGCAGCGCATCGCCCGCCCCACCCAGCGCGCGCACCTGCGCGGCAAAGGCGTCGGCGTATTCGCCGCGCCGCGCCACCGCCGTCAGCGTGGCCGCATCGGCCCCCAGGGCCAGTGCGGGCAGTCCTGGGCGCGGGCGCTCCAGCCCGCCAACCATGAGCGCGGCCATGTACTGCGCCAGCGCCCCCGAGGCGCCGTTGCCGCACACCAGCACCTTGCCGCCGCCGGTGATGCAGGCCAGCAGCGCCTGCACCGCATCGGCCACGGGCCGGGCCAGAGATTGCGCCCATTGGTATTTGAGGTCGGCGCTGTCGATGAAGCGCTGGTGAATGCGTTGCTCAAGCATGGCGCGCCATCATAACCGCGCACCACCCGCGGAAGTGCAAATTTAGGAGCATGCAGGCGTTTCGTACCGCGCGGCGCGCGCGTCTGACAGGCTCAGCCAGCCTCGAACGCACCCGGCAGCCAGGCCACGCGCTCGCCTTCGATGGCCACCACGTCAAAACGGCACGGCGGCGGGCTGGGCAAGTGCAGCAGATAGTGGCGGGCGGCCAGCACGATGCGCCGCTGCTTGGCCGCGCCCACACTGGCAGCGGCACCGCCGTGGCGGGCGTCGCGGCGCGCGCGCACTTCCACGAACACCAGCGTGCCATCTGGCGCGCGCATGATCAGGTCAATCTCACCGCCGCCTCGGCCCGGCGTCCGATAATTGCGCGCCACCAGCGTCAGCCCCGCCGTCAGCAGGTGGGCCAGCGCGCGGTCTTCAGCGGCGGCGCCTTGCGCGCGCGTGCTGGGCCGCACAGCCGCCAGGCCCGGCCACTTGCCTTTCAACAGCGCCATGCGCCCGCCGCTGGCGCCTGGCCAGCCCATGCCATGTCACACACTTTTGCCTCCGCAGGACAGACCTCTTTTCTCCCCGCCCTTGAGGCCGCGCGTGCAGCCGCAGGGGCGCAGCATTATCCGGCCGGGGCGCTGTACATGGTGGCCACGCCCATTGGCAACCTGGCCGACATCACGCTGCGCGCGCTGCACGTGCTGGCGCTGGCCGATGTAATTGCCTGCGAGGACACGCGCCACACGCAGCCGCTGCTGCGCGCCTACGGCATCGAGGGCAAGCCGCTGGTGGCCTTGCACGAGCACAACGAGGCGTCTGCCGCCGCCGCGCTGATCGAACGGCTGCACGGCGGCGCGCGCGTGGCCTGTGTCAGCGATGCAGGCACACCCGCCATCAGCGACCCTGGCGCGCGGCTGGCCGCCGCCTGCGCGCGCGAAGGGCTGCGCGTGCTGCCGCTGCCCGGCGCCAGCAGCGTGAGCACACTGCTGAGCGCCGCCGGACTGGGCGGTGATGGGCAATTCGTCTTCACCGGCTTCTTGCCCGCCAAGCCAGGCGAGCGCACGGCCGCCGTGCAGGCGCTGGCCAGCGAGGCGCGCGCCGTGGTGCTGCTGGAGTCGCCCCACCGCATCCAGGCGCTGGCGGGCGCGCTGGCCGCGCTGGGTGAGCGTGCCGTGACCGTGGGACGCGAACTGACCAAGCAGTTCGAGCAAATCGCCACCCTGCCCTGTGCCAGCCTGCCCGGCTGGCTGGCCGCCGATGCGCAGCGCCAGCGCGGCGAATTCGCCCTGGTGCTGCACCCCGTGGATGCGCGCGGCGCCAGCGATGCCCAGGCCCAGCGCGTGCTGCACCTGCTGCTGCCCGAGCTGCCGCTGAAAACCGCCGTGAAGCTGGCCGCGCACATCACCGGCGCGCCGCGCAACACGCTGTACGCGCAGGCATTGCACTGGCAGGCGCAGCAGCCAGGCGGCAGCGCCACGGCCCGCCCAGACTGAGCCAGCGCAGGCCCGCCCTGCACGCATATCTCATAAACGAAAATGGGCGTTTGCGCTTTATTGGCGCAGGTTTTGTGCTATTTTTGATATAGCAATTGCCCACGCCACCTGGGGCGCTTTCAGGGTTTGGCCATGCTGGCGCCCGGCCCGGCGGCGGCGGGGCGGGCGGGCCAGTCGCGCACGTGCACGTCCATTTGCGGAAAGGCGATTTCAATGCCTTCGGCGCTGAGCAGCTCGTTGATGCGTTGCAGCAGCGCGTTTTGCACCAGCAGCCGCTCGCCCATGGAGGGCACGAACACGCGCAGCTCAAAGTCCAGCGTGCTGGCGCCAAAGGCCATGAGCCAGCTGCGGGGCACGGGCTCGGCCAGCACGCCGGGTACTTCGCGCGCGGCCTGTTGCAGCAGCGCGTGCACGCGCGGCACGGGGCTGCCATAGGCCACGCCCACGGGCACCACCAGGCGCGTGATGGCGTCCGAGAGCGTCCAGTTGATGACCTGGCCGGTGATGAAGGTCTTGTTGGGGATGATGACTTCCTTGCGGTCAAAGTCCTGCACCACGGTGGCGCGGGTGTAGATCTGCGTGACGCTGCCCGAGACGTTGCCGATGGTGATGGTGTCGCCCACGCGGAAAGGCCGCTCGACCAGCAGGATGAGGCCGGAGACGAAGTTGGCAAAGATTTCCTGCAAGCCAAAGCCCAGGCCCACGGTCAGGGCGGCGGCCATCCATTGCAGCTGCGACCAGCGCATGCCCAGCAGCGACAGCGCAATGAGCGTGCAGGCGATGGTGACGCCATAGCGCAGCAAGGTGGAGATGGTGTAGCGCGTGGCCGGCGCCACGGCGATGCGCGAGGACAGCAGCAGCTCCACCAGGCCGGGGATGTTGCGCGCCAGGCTCAGGCCCACGGTCAGCAGCAGCGCGGCCATGAGCACGTCGGCGGCGGTGACGGTGCTGATGATGGATTCGCCCGCCGCACTCTTGTCACTGAACTGCCACAGCGAAATGCCCTCCAGCCGCAGCAGGGCGGGCAGCACGTCCGACCAGGCCAGCGCCAGGCCCGTCAGCAGCAGCGCCAGCCGCGCCATGGACAGCAGGCGGCGCGACTGCGCGCCCACTTCCACCAGCTCCAGCGCGGCCGTGTCGGGCGGGGTGCGCTCGCCCGATTCCAGGTCCACCACCTCCGGCGCGGCGCGTTCGGCCTGCCACTGGCGCAGGGCCAGCTGGCGCTCGCCCAGCAGCATCCAGCGTGTGGCCAGGCCGTAGGCCACCTGCACCAGCAGGATCACGACCAGGCTGCTGAGCAAGGCGTTGAGCACGATGGCGCTGGAGTACACGTAGCCGGCTGCGGCCATCAGCGCCACGGCGGCAAAGGCGGCAGGGATCAGCACGCGCACCAGGCGCTGGGCGGGCAGGGGCAGGCTGGGGAAGGGCGATTCGCGGCGCAGCAGCCAGGCCATGAGCGCGGCCATGCCGGTGGCAATCAGCAGCACGGCCAGGCGCGCCTGCACGCCCAGGGCGGAGCCGGTTTCCAGCAGCAGCGCCCACATGCCCAGAAAGCCGGCGGGCAGCAAGATGCCGCAGGCGGCCCACCAGGCGCGGCGCAGGTGGCGCAGGCGCGGGGCGGGCCAGCGCAGGTGCGCTTCGGCCAGGCCGTCGTGGGCAATCAGCGCGCGCAGCAGCGCCAGCGCCAGCACCAGGCCGGCAAAGTGGGTCATGGCCTGGCCCAGGGCCTCGGCATCGGCCACGCGGCCGGCGCCCAGCTCTTGTATCAGCAGGCCCAGGCACCACACGGCAGCGGGCCAGGGCAGGGCGCTGACCACGCCCCAGCCCAGCGCCTGGGCGGTGTAGGCAAAGCGGTCTTGCAGCACGTCGCGCGTGCGCCCGGCCAGGGTGTGCAGCCGCGCGCGGGCATGGCGGCGCAGCCAGAACAACACGCCCACGGCCAGCAAGGCCAGGTTGTGGGCGAGCGGGTGCACGAGCACGTCCTGCCACAGCAGGCGGGCAATGCCGGCCATGCGCGGGCCGATGTCGCCCTGCCTGAATTCGCGCGGCAGGGCGGCCAGCCAGGCAGTGTCGATGCGGGGGTGGCTGGGCACCCACAGCAGCTGCTGGCTCATCAGCCGCCGCAGCTCGCTGGCGCGCTCGACCATGCTGGCCAGCAGGCGGTCAGACTGCTCCAGCACCGCCACGCGCTGCGCCAGCAGGGGGGCCAGCTGGTCCATCAGCCGCTGCTGCTGGGCGCGCAGCACGGGCAGATCGGGGGTGTCGGCATCGCCCGTGCTGCGGCCTTGGCGGGCGGCTTGCTGGCGCTCGTCCGACAGGGTGTACTGGCGCATGCGCAGCTCGGCCAGGCGGGCTTGCACGTCGCGGCGTTGCAGTTGCAGGGTGAGTGTGGCCGGCGTGGCCATGCGCTGCTGCCACAGCCACTGGCCGTTGGCGGCGCTGTTGCCGCCCACGCTCAGGCGGGTGCGGGCGTCGCGCAGCACGGTGGTGATTTGCTCGCTGGTGCGCTCGTCGGCGCCCAGTTGCTCACGTTCGCTGGCCAGTTGCACGGTGTCTTGCACCAACTGGCTGGCCAGCTGGGCGCCGGACTGGGCCAGCGCGGTGGCGGCGGGGCTGGGCTTGTCCAGCGCCTGGGCCTGCGCTTGCAATTGCTCGGCCTGCTGCTGCAACTGTTGCAGGCTGCGCTGGGCAATGCGCTGGCTCAGCCAGGCCTGGCGCGGCTCGCGCAGGGTCAGCTCTTGGCGCAGGGCTTGCAGCTCGGCCTCGATGGCGGCCTGACGGCTGCCGGCGGTGTCTTGCTGCAGCTCGTACAAGGCCATTTCGGCACGCAGGCTGGCCGCTTCGGCGCGGCGGCGCAGCGCCTGGGCGGCTTGCACGGCGGCGGGCACGGCGGGGTCGGCCTGCACGGGTTGTGACAGGGCGTCCAGCCGGCGGCGCAAGTCGCTGAGGGTGTCGCTCAACTGGCCGGGCTGGGCAATGACGGCGGCCAGCTCGGCCGCGCGCTGCTCGATGCGGCGGCGCAGCTCGGTGCTGGCGCTGCGCTCTTGCGCCAGCAAAGCTTCCAGCGTGGTGGCGCTGGCGTTGTCGGGCACGCTGGCGCGCCATTCGGCCCAGGCAGCGCCTGCGGCCACGGCGTTGGCGCGGCTGGCAGCGGGCTGGGTCACGGCCTGGCGCAGCTTTTGCGCCTGGGCCTGCCAGTCGGCGGCCTGCTCCAGCGCGGTGCTGGCGGCATCCAGCGCGGCAGTGGCCTGCTTGCGCTGGGCGTCGTTCACATCGGCGCTGGCCACGGCTTCGCGGGCGCTGGACAGTTGCGCGGCGGTGACGGCGGACTCGTCGGCCTGGGCCGCTGGCGTGGTGGACGGGGTTTGTGCTCGCGCGGCAGGCGGCGCAAACGTCAGACAGATGGCCAGGCAGATGGCCAGCAATGTGGCCAAAAACGTGACCGGACACAGCGCCCGCGCGGCGGGCAGGCGGGAAGCAAAAGCTGTCATGGGCAAAACAGGTGCGCGGAAAAGAGACGGCCTTGGCGTGCGTGCGCCACGCACGGGTTCAGGGCGAGGCGGGCGGGGCGTCGGCAGCGATCATGTCGGAAACCAGGCGCGGCGCCCCTACGGGCGCGCCCGCGCGGCCGGCCTGCACGGCCTTGATGTCCTGCTCGCTGGGGTACAGGCCCGCCAGCCAGTAGTCCATGGTGCGGCGCACGATGGGGGCCGCCGCCGCCGCGCCAAAACCGGCGTTTTCAACAATGGCGGCCACAGCGATGCGCGGGTTGTCGGCCGGGGCGAAGGCGATGTAGAGCGAGTGGTCGCGCTGGTGCTCGGCCAGCTTGGCGGCGTTGTAGCGGCTTTTCTGGCCAATGGTGACGGCCTGGGCCGTACCGGTTTTGCCGCCGGACAAATAGGGCGCGCCCGCGAACACGGCGCGCGAGGTGCCTTCTTGCACCACCCCCACCATGCCGCGCAGCACGGCGGTCACGTGCGCGGGCTTGTAGCCCAGCGACTGCCCAGGGGGCTGGGCCAGGTCTTGCACTTGCTGGGTCAGCGCGTCTTGCTCGGCCTTGACCAGATGCGGCACGTGGCGCACGCCGCCTGCGGCCAAGGTGGCGGTGGCGCTGGCCAGTTGCAGCATGGTGAAGCTGTTGTAGCCCTGGCCGATGCCCAGGGAAATGGTTTCGCCCGCGTACCACTTTTGCTGCGCGGGCCGCTTGTAGGCGTTGCGCTTCCATTCGGTGGAAGGCAGGATGCCGCGCGCTTCGCCGGGCAGGTCGATGCCGGTGATCTGCCCAAAGCCCAGCGGCTTCATGAAGTCGTGGATGGCGTTGACACCCATGTCGTTGGCCAGCTGGTAGTAATAGACGTTGCTGGACTTGACGATGCTGCGGTGCAGATCGACCGGCCCGCGCGCGTAGCCGGAGCGGAAGGTGTGGCCGCCAAAGGTCCAGGAGCCGCTGTCCATGATGACGGTGCCTGCCGCGCGCTTGCCCGTTTCCAGCGCAGCCAGGGCCATGAAGGGCTTGTAGGTGGAGCCAGGCGGGTACAGCCCGCGCAAGGCGCGGTTGAGCAAGGGCTTGTCGATGGATTCGTTCAGCTCGTTCCAGGTCTCGTGGTCGATGCCTTCGACGAACAGGTTGGGGTCGAAAGTGGGCTTGCTGACGAAGGCCAGGATTTCGCCATTGCGCGGGTCAATGGCCACCAGCGCGCCGCGCCGCTCGCCATACAGGTCTTCGACCAGCTTTTGCAGGTGAATGTCGATGGACAGGCGCACCGAGTCGCCCGGCGAGGCGGGGTGGCTGGCCAGCCGCCGCACGGCAAAGCCGCCCGCAGAGGTTTCCATCTGCTCCACCCCCGTGGTGCCGTGCAGGGTGCGCTCGTAGCTGCTTTCCACGCCCAGCTTGCCGATGTAGTCGGTGCCGCGGTAGTTGGCCGCATCGTCGCTGTCTTCGATGCGCTCTTTTTCCTTCTGGTTGATGCGCCCGATGTAGCCAACCACATGCGCGCCCGTGGCGCCCAGCGGGTAGGTGCGAAACAGCCGCGCCTTGATTTCCACACCCGGAAAGCGATAACGCTGCGCCGCAAAGCGGGCCACCTCTTCATCGCTCAGGCGCAGGCGGATGGGCAGCGAGTCAAAGCTGCGCGAATCGGCCCGCAGGCGGGCAAAGCGGCGCCGGTCGCGCGCGGTGACTTCCACCACCTGGGCGATGGCGTCGATCACCTCATCCACCGGGCGGCCCGTGCGCGAGGGGGTGATCTCCAGCGTATAGGCCTTGTAGTTGGTGGCCAGCACCACGCCGTTGCGGTCCAGGATTTCGCCGCGGTGCGGCACGACGGGCACCACGGCCGTGCGGTTGGTTTCGGCCTGGCGCGCCAGCTCGTCATGGCGCAGCACCTGCAAGTGGTACAGCCGCCAGGCCAGCAGCCCAAACCCCGCCAGCACCACCAGCGCCACCACCAGCAAACGCACGCGAAAGCGCGTCAGCTCGGCTTCGGCATTGCGCAATTCGGTCATGGCCTGAATACTATCAAAATGCTAGCTGTCTGCACAGACTGGGCAAGCGGAAAATGGCAAATAGCCTGGACACACCCGGTCATCCGCCGCGGCTTGGAGCAGGAAAAAAACCAAAGTGCCGCGCCGGGTGTGACCATGTCCACCGCACCCCGGCACCGCCGGGCAAGGGGGCACACATCACACACATGACGGCCATCACACGGCCTGCCCTCATCACGGGCCACCATGCGGCAAGGCGAGCCTGTCATGCTTGCCCGCCCCTGCGCCACCGCACGTCCGCATGGCCAGCGCCCCGGCGGCCAAGCGCATCCCGCGTACTGCGGGGCAAACCCATCGAAGGCGCTGCACTTGGGGCGCCCCGAACCCAGGTAGCTCAGAACGCTCAGAACTTCGGCAGGTTGAACTGCGGCGGCACCCCCATGCGGGTGTTGATGAGCCACTGCTGCGCGATGGTCAGGATGTTGTTGGTGACCCAGTACAGCACGAGGCCGGCTGGGAAGAAGAAGAACATCACGCTGAACACCAGCGGCATGATCCACATCAGCTTGGCCTGCATGGGGTCAGGCGGCAGCGGGTTAAGCGCCGTTTGCAGCAACGTGGTGAGCGTCATCACGATGGGCAGGATGAAGTACGGATCCTTGGCCGACAAATCCTGCACCCACAAAATCCAGGGCGCCCCGCGGATTTCCACCGACGACAGCAGCACCCAGTACAGCGCGATGAACACCGGAATCTGGATCAGGATGGGCAGGCAGCCCCCCATGGGGTTGACTTTTTCCTCCCGGTAGATGCGCATCATCTCCATCTGCATCTGCTGTGGCTTGTCGCGGTAGCGCTCGCGCAACTCCATGATGCGGGGGTTGATGGCCTTCATCTTGGCCATGCTGGCGTAGGCCTTGGCGTTGAGCCAGTAAAAGGCCACTTTCAGCAGCACCACCAAAGCCACGATGGCCCAGCCCCAGTTGCCAATCAGGCTGTGCAGCCAGTACAGCAGGCTGTACAGCGGCTTGGACAGGATGGTGAACCAGCCATAGTCCTTGACCAGCTCCAACCCTGGGGCAATGCCTTCCAGCATCTTTTCCTTCTGCGGGCCGATGAACAGGCGCGTGTCCATGGCACCCGTGGCGCCGGGCGCCACCGTGCCCATGCCTATGATGGCGCCAGCGGCATAGAGGTTGCCATCCACCTTGCGGGCAAAGTTCTCGCGCGAGGTGCCTTCCGGCGGAATCCAGGCACTGGCAAAGTAGTGCTGCACCATGGCCAGCCAGCCATCGGGCGCACGCGCAATGAAATCTGCGCGACCTTTGTCGATGCTGGAAAACTCCACTTTCTGGAATTTCTTCTCGTCGGAATAAAACGCCGGGCCAGTGAACGTGGAGTAAAAGCTAGAGCCCCCTGGCGGGCTGCTGCCATCACGCACCAGCTGCACATACACCTGCGGCTGCACGGGCTGGCCGCTCTGGTTGATGACTTCGTGCCGCACACCGATCACGTAAGAGCCGCGCTCCAGCGTATAGGTCTTGACCAGGCGCACCCCCCCCACTTCAGGTGATTCAAAACGCAGCACCAAAGTGCTGGCGCCATCGGCCAGCTGCCGCTCGCCCGAGAAGGCCATCACCGTCTTGTGCGTGGGGAAAGGCCCGCCAATCAGCCCGGACTGCGCCTGGTACACACGCGCCGCACTGGTGTCCAGCAGCACCATGGGCTGCCCTGACCGGCCTTCTTCGTCGTAGTCCAGAAACTCACTCTTGACGATCGAGCCGCCTTCCGTATCGAACACCAGCTTCAGCACATCGGTACTGACCTCGATGCGTTCACGCGGCATGGCAGGCGCCTGTGGCATCGCTGGCACATCGGCAGGCGATGCCGTCGCCGCAGCAGCCGAGGGCACAGACGAAGCCGAAGCCGCATCAGAAGCCGCCGCACCTGCACTGCTGGCGGCGGCTGCGGGCGCGGACGCGCTGGGAAAGAAGGTGGCCGGCTTGCCGTTGTGCACCTGCCACTGGTCCCACAGCATGACCAGCGAGAAGGCGAAGATCACCCAGAGGATGGTGCGGCGAATGTCGTTCATGAAGGCTGACGGGGCTTGGCCTGCACAGCCGGCGGATGGGCGCGGCCGATACCTGGCAAATGGGTAAAAAGTTGGGGAGGATGGTCGGGCACCGGATCGCAACCGCCCTGGCACCAGGGCTGGCAGCGCGCCAGCCGGCGCAGCGCCAGATAGCTGCCCGCCAGGCTGCCGTGGCGCTCTAACGCCTCAAGGGCATACACCGAGCACGTTGGCTCGAAACGGCAAGCAGCCCCCAGCCAGGGCGACAGCAGCAGCCGGTAAGCCTTCACGACGGCCATCAGCACGGCACGCATCACACCACCACCTGAGCAAAAAGCTGCTGCAGTTCCTGCCGCACGGCACGGCGCAGGGCAGCAGAAGTGGCACTGGGATATTGGGCAGGCGCGAAAGCCGCCCGCAGGCGCACCAAGTACGCGCCCGCGGTCAGCGGAGGTTCCAGGTCAGCGCCCACGGCGTAGATCTGCCTGCGGATGGTGTTGCGGGTGACTGCACGGCGCGCCCAGCGCTTGGGCGCCATGGCACCCAGCCAAGGCATGGCCGCCGGCACGAACAGCGCGTCGTCAGCGCTCTCTCGCGCATCCGCCTCGCCCAGCCCTCGCCAGTGCAGCGCGAAATGGCGGGTACGTGCCACGGGCGCCTGGCGCAGCAGCGCCTGAAACTGCGCGCGCGTGCGAAGGCGCCGCATGCACTTTGCTCCTCAGCCAACCGCCTGCGCGACAGCCACTCGCAGCGCGCCGCCCACCGCCGCTGCCCGTCTTAGACGGCCAGACGCTTGCGGCCCTTGGCGCGGCGCGCCTTGATGACGGCACGGCCGCCACGGGTCTTCATGCGAACCAGGAAGCCATGCGTGCGTGCGCGGCGGATTTTGGAGGGCTGGTAAGTGCGTTTCATGACAAATCGTCCTTCAGTTCAGGAGTGTTCGTTGGGCATGGACGCCGCGCAGGAAAGCAGCCACATGGACAGGCCAAGCCTCCATGGCGCATGTCCTGCGCGGTCAAAAGCGGTGAACCCAAAATGCTCGCGGATCAAGGCGGCCCCAGCCACCTTTTACCCGCACGGCGCTCAAGAAAACCCTGCCGCTGTCACGACTGCGCTATGACACCGCCATAACGCTTGGCGCAACAATGACCACCTTTTCCTGACGCCTGCCCCAAGGGCAACTGCGCATTATCGCAGAACTTGCACAAAGCTGCCAGCAGCACAAGACCCTGAGCACACCAACCAGCTCCCGCCAATCTTGTGGAAAACCCTTCCCTCACCTACAATCCGCAGCCGGCCTGACGGATACTTATCCACAAGCTCATTCTTCTTTTCATGCACACACCTCCCCTTGCCAGGCCTACCAGCAGCGCATCCGCACAGCCCTGGTCTGCCTGTCTGGATGTTCTGGCACAAGAGCTGCCTGAACAACAGTTCAACATCTGGATCAAGCCACTGATAGCGCAGTACTCGTCCGATGACAACACACTGACACTGCTGGCAGCCAACCATTTCAAGCTTGATTGGGTACGCGACAAGTATGCGCCGCGCATCAGCGCCATTCTGGAGCATCTGGGCGACCAGCCCATTCACCTGGAGTTAGCGGTCACTCCAAGAGTATCCCCTGCAAAATCTTCATCCAACATCTCCGGCGGCACATCTTCCCCGCCCCCCTCTGCGCCAGTCGAGGCAAACGATGACACAGACGCCGCCCCTTCTCCCAGCCGCAACCGGCTGAACACGGCGCTGACTTTTGAGACCCTGGTCGAAGGCTCGGCCAACCGCATGGCACGGGCGGCGGGTATGCACGTGGCGGCTTCGCCGGGCGGCATGTACAACCCCTTGTTCATCTACGGTGGCGTAGGCTTGGGCAAGACGCACCTGATGCACGCTGTGGGCAACCAGCTGCTGCACCGCCAGCCCGAGGCCAAGGTTCTCTACATCCATGCCGAGCAGTTCGTTTCGGATGTGGTCAAGTCCTACCAGCGCAAGACGTTTGACGAATTCAAGGAGCGCTACCACTCGCTCGATCTGCTGCTGATTGACGACGTGCAGTTCTTTGCCAACAAGGAACGCACGCAGGAAGAGTTCTTCAACGCCTTCGAGGCCCTGCTGGCCAAGAAAAGCCATATCGTGATGACCAGCGACACCTACCCCAAGGGTTTGACGGACATCCACGAGCGGCTGGTGTCACGCTTTGACTCGGGGCTGACCGTGGCGCTGGAGCCGCCCGAGCTGGAAATGCGCGTGGCCATTCTCATCAACAAGGCCGCGGCCGAAGGCGCCGAGATGCCGGAAGAAGTGGCGTTCTTCGTGGCCAAGAACGTCAAGTCCAACGTGCGCGAGCTCGAAGGCGCGTTGCGCAAGATCCTGGCCTATTCGCGCTTCAACCAGAAAGACATCTCCATCGTCCTGGCCAAGGAGGCGCTGCGCGATCTGCTGTCCATCCAGAACCGGATGATCAGCGTGGAAAACATCCAGAAAACCGTGGCCGATTTTTACAAGATCAAGGTGGCCGACATGTACAGCAAGAAGCGCCCGGCCAGCATTGCCCGGCCACGCCAGATTGCCATGTACCTGGCCAAGGAGCTGACGCAAAAAAGCCTGCCCGAAATTGGCGAGCTGTTTGGCGGGCGCGACCACACCACCGTGCTGCACGCGGTGCGCAAGATCGCCGCCGAACGCCAGCAGCTCACCGAGCTGAACCAGCAACTGCACGTGCTGGAGCAGACGCTCAAGGGCTAGAAAAACGGCCATCAAAACCGGCGACAATACGCGGTTCGCTGGTTTTTGCGTTTCCAAAGGCCTGGATGGCTCTTGGGTGCGCCATGACCACTGAGCATTGCCTTGATCCCCAACGCCACGCCCCTGCCCGCCCCAACTTTTTAAGCACTTGAAGCACACGAGGAAGACATGATCGTTCTGAAGACCACCCAAAACCAGTTGCTGGCCGCGCTTCAGTCCGTATCAGGCATCGTGGAGCGCCGCCACACCCTGCCCGTGCTGGCCAACGTGCTGCTGCGCAAGACGGGCGAGACCACGCAGCTGACCACCAGCGATCTGGAAATCCAGATCCGCACCCATGCCGCGCTGGGCGGTGATGAAGGCAGCTTTGCCACCACGGTGGGGGCGCGCAAGCTGATCGACATCCTCAAAACCATGCCCGCCGACCAGACCGTCAGCCTGGAATCGCAGCAGGCCAAGCTCATCCTCAAGGGCGGCAAGTCCAAGTTCACCTTGCAAACCCTGCCCGCCGAAGACTTTCCGCTGGTGCAGGAAGCCGCCAACTTTGGCCCGGCCTTTCAGGTGCCGCAAAAAACGCTCAAGCACCTGCTGGATCAGGTGGCCTTTGCCATGGCGGTGCACGACATCCGCTATTACCTCAACGGCATCTTGTTCGTGGCCGAGGGCAAGCAGCTCAGCCTGGTGGCTACCGACGGCCACCGCCTGGCCTTTTCCAGCGCCACGCTGGATGTGGAGGTGCCCAAGCAAGAGGTCATCCTGCCGCGCAAGACGGTGATCGAGCTGCAACGCCTGCTGTCTGGCGCCAGCGTGCCCGAGGGGCAGGACGCGCCCATGATCGAAATGCAGTTTGCCGGCAACCAGGCCAAGTTCAGCTTTGGCGGCATGGAGTTCGTTACCAAGCTGGTGGAAGGCAAGTTCCCCGACTACAACCGCGTCATCCCCCGCAACCACAGCAACGCCGTCACCTTGGGCCGCGCGCCGCTGCTGGCCAGCCTGCAACGCACCGCCATTCTCACCAGCGAAAAGTTCAAGGGCGTGCGCCTGAACTTTGAACCCGGCACGCTGCGCGTGGCCGCCAGCAACGCCGAGCAGGAAGAAGCCGTGGACGAGCTGGACGTCGACTACGGCGGCGACACCATCGAGATCGGCTTTAACGTCACCTACCTCATCGACGCGCTGTCCAACATGGGCACCGAGATGGTCAAGATCGAGCTGCAAGACAGCAACAGCTCGGCCCTCATCACCGTGCCGGACGACGTCAACTTCAAATACGTCGTGATGCCCATGCGCATCTGAATTGCCATTCAAATTGCTATCTGATTGATAGCTGCTGCCACGCTCCCCGTGCGCGCTGGCAGCCTTTTTGCCATTGAAAGCCTGACCCGCCATGACCGACGCCCCCAAGCCCACCCCTGACAACACCCCTGCACCCGGCCCTGACGCCGCAGGCTACGGCGAAGGCGCGATCCAGATCCTGGAAGGGCTGGAGGCCGTGCGCAAGCGCCCCGGCATGTACATCGGCGACACCTCTGACGGCACCGGCCTGCACCATCTGGTGTTCGAGGTGGTGGACAACTCCATCGACGAAGCCCTGGCCGGCTTTTGCGACGACATCGTCGTCACCATCCACTCCGACAACTCCATCAGCATCGTGGACAACGGCCGCGGCATCCCCACCGGGGTGAAGATGGACGACAAGCACGAGCCCAAGCGCAGCGCCGCCGAAATCGCGCTGACCGAGCTGCACGCGGGCGGCAAGTTCAACCAAAACAGCTACAAGGTATCCGGCGGCCTGCACGGCGTGGGCGTGAGCTGCGTCAACGCCCTGTCCAGCACGCTGCGCCTGGTGGTGCGCCGCGACGGCAAAAAGCACGAGCTGGAGTTTTCCCGCGGCTTCGTGCAAAACCGCGTGGTCGAAACCGTGGGCGGCGTGGAAGTCTCGCCCATGCGCATCACCGGCGACACCGACAAGCGCGGCACCGAAGTGCGCTTTCTGCCCGATACCGAAATCTTCAAGGAAAACAACGACTTTCACTACGACATCCTGGCCAAGCGCCTGCGCGAGCTATCGTTTCTGAACAACGGCGTGCGCATCCGCCTGGTGGATGAGCGCAGCGGCAAGGAAGACGACTTTTCAGGCGCTGGCGGCGTCAAGGGCTTTGTTGACTTCATCAACGGCGGCAAGCGCGTGCTGCACCCCAACGCCTTTCACGCCACCGGCAGCCGCCCGGCCGACAGCTACGGCGGCATCCCCGGCACCGAAATCGGCGTGGAAGTGGCCATGCAGTGGAACGACGGCTACAACGAGCAGGTGCTCTGCTTTACCAACAACATCCCCCAACGCGACGGCGGCACGCACCTGACCGGCCTGCGCGCGGCCATGACCCGCGTCATCAGCAAATACATTGCCGACAACGAGTTGGCCAAAAAAGCCAAGGTCGATGTCTCGGGCGATGACATGCGCGAGGGCCTGACCTGCGTGCTCAGCGTCAAGGTGCCCGAGCCCAAGTTCAGCAGCCAGACCAAGGACAAGCTCGTCAGCAGCGAAGTGCGCGCGCCGGTCGAAGACATCGTGGCCAAGGCCCTCACCGAATTCCTGGAAGAGCGCCCCGGCGATGCCAAAACCATTTGCGGCAAGATCGTCGAAGCCGCCCGCGCCCGCGAAGCCGCCCGCAAAGCCCGCGAAATGACGCGCCGCAAAGGCGTGCTTGACGGCTTTGGCCTGCCCGGCAAGCTGGCCGACTGTCAGGAAAAAGACCCCGCCATGAGCGAGATCTACATCGTCGAGGGCGACTCCGCTGGCGGCAGCGCCAAGCAAGGGCGCGACCGCAAGTTCCAGGCCATCTTGCCCCTGCGCGGCAAGATCCTCAACGTCGAACGCGCCCGCTACGAAAAGCTGCTCACCAGCAACGAAATCGTCACCCTCATCACCGCCTTGGGGACAGGCATCGGCAAAACCGCAGCCGATTCAGGCAAAAGCGCGGCAGACGACTTCAACATCGACAAACTGCGCTACCACCGCGTCATCATCATGACCGACGCCGACGTGGACGGCGCCCACATCCGCACCCTGCTGCTGACCTTCTTCTACCGGCAAATGCCCGAGCTGGTCGAGCGCGGCCACATCTACATCGCCCAGCCGCCGCTGTACAAGGTCAAGGCCGGCAAGGAAGAGCTGTACTTGAAGGACAACGCTGCGCTCGACGCCTTCCTGATGCGCGTGGCGCTGAAAGACGCCGTCGTGCACACCGGCGGCGCGCAGCCCCAGGCCATCACGGGCGACACCCTGGCCGAGCTGGCACGCAAATACCAGCTGGCCGAAGGCGTCATCCAGCGCCTGTCGCACTTCATGGACAGCGAAGCCCTGCGCGCCATCGCCAGCGGCGTGGCGCTGGATTTGGAAACCACCGACAGCGCCCAGGCCAGCGCCGCTGCCCTGGCCCAGCGCCTGCGCGAGCTGCAAGCCACCGGCACCCCGCCCGAAGTCGCCGCCGAATTCGACACTCGCACCGACAAGCCCATGCTGCGCATCAGCCGCCACCACCACGGCAACATCAAAAGCAGCGTCATCACCCAGGACTTCGTGCACGGCGCCGACTACGCCGCCCTGCACGAAGCCGCGCAAACCTTCCGCGGCCTGCTGGGCGAAGGCGCGCGCGTCACCCGTGGCGAAGGCGAGCGCATGCGCGAGCACACCGTGGCCGACTTCCGCGAAGCCATGGCCTGGCTCATCAGCGAAGCCGAACGCACCACCGCCCGCCAGCGCTACAAAGGCCTGGGCGAAATGAACCCCGAACAGCTGTGGGAAACCACCATGGACCCCGAAGTGCGCCGCCTGCTGCGCGTGCAGATCGACGACGCCATTGAAGCCGACCGCGTCTTCACCACCCTCATGGGCGACGAGGTGGAGCCGCGCCGCGACTTCATCGAAACCAACGCCCTGCGGGCCATGAACATTGATGCATAAGCCCAGGCACCCCGCATGACCACCACCTCGTCCCTTCATCGCCGCCGTGACTGCCACCGCTGGCTGGCCGCCGCCAGCCTGGGCGCGCTGCTGGCGCCCATGGGCGGCTGCGCCAGCGCCTCTGCCGCCGGCATGACGGGCATGAGCGCCATGAACGCCCTGCGCGGGCTAACGCTGTCACCGCAGCAGCTCAATGCGCTGCTGGCAAGGCAGTTTCCCTACACACGCAGCTTTTCAGGCCTGGCGGATCTGACCTTGCAGTCCCCCTCCTTGAGCCTGCTGCCCGCCAGCAACCGCCTGGCCACGGCCTTTGGCCTGGTGGTGACTGAGCGCCTCATGGGCACGCGCTACAGCGGCGGCATGGATCTGGACTACGGCCTGCGCTTTGACGCGACGCAAGGCGCCATCCGCATGGCCGATGCGCGGGTCAACCGGCTGAGCATCGACCAGTTGCCACGCGCGCAGCAGCAGCTGGTGTCGCAGTGGGCGCCCATGGTTGCCGAGCATTTGCTGGCCGACATGGTGATCTACCGCTTTGCCCCGGCGCAGCTGGAGCTGGCGCGCAACCTGGGCTGGGTCGTCAATGCCCTGCGCGTGCAGCCAGACGGGCTGCACATTGCCATGGGGCCGCAAGGCGCGCGCTGACGGCTACCCCATGTCCGGCCCGTCAGGCAGACAGGCAGACAGGAAAAGCTATTTATTTTATAGCTTAAATCCCTTACAGGGAGAGCGCAAACGCCCTTTTTTCACAAACCCAAAAAGGCCGATGCCTTGGCATCACACCTCACATTGCGCCTCATACCTCACGCATCGCTTACCCAGAAACCGGGGGCGCCTGGCCGCCCCTTGCGTCACAGGTCGTTTGCCAGCCGCCCCAGGCGATCCACGGCAAACGCGAAGTACTCGGGCACGCAGTCCAAGTGCCCGCCCGTGGGCGGCGTGCAGTCGGTCAGCGAGATGTCGCCAGCACCCGCACCGCGCAGGGTGTTCAGTGCGCTTTCCGATGCGCTGTAGGGCACGGTCAAGTCGCCCCGGCCATGAAACAGGTACACCGGCACATCTGGCGCCCAGCCCAGGTGCACGCTGTGCTCGGCGGCGATGGCCGCGCGGTCATCGGCCATGAAGCGGTCCATGAACAGAGTCTGGTAGCCCACATCGCCATCTTCGGGCACGAGCTGGCGCATCAGCAGCCGGCGCAGTTCCTGGCGCACGTTTTCCGGCGCCTGTGAAATCAGGCCCGGGTTAAACAGCTCGCCCAGCACCGGCAGCAGCAGGCGAATGCGGCGCACCTGCTCATCCAGCGTTTCCTGCACGTCATAAGGCCCGGCGCCCGGCGCGGTGGCGCGCAACTGCGCCTTCAGCGCCCCGCCGGCCTGGTGAATGGCGCGGTGCGCTGCCATGGTGGCATAGCCGCCTTCGGAGTAGCCCGCCAGGAAAAGCTGGCCGTTGTCGGCCACGCCCTGCTGCTGGCGCCAGGTTTGCGCGGCAGTGAGCATGTCCACCACCACGGCGGCCGTGGGCGCAGCCGTGAGGTAGGGGTGCTCCTTGCCCTTGCTTTCGCCAAAGCCCACGTAGTCGGGCGAAACCACGATGTAGCCCAGCGAGGCCAGCACGATGGGTGGCTCCATCGCCTCCACCTTGTTGGCAGGCGCCTGGTTGTCGTGAAACGTGGTGGCGTGCTGGTAGCTCAGCACCGGGCTGCGCGCGCCCGCAGGCTTGACGGGCACGCTCACCAGGCCCGAAGCCAGGGTCATCGCCCCGTCCTTGTCGGTGGTGCCGTAGGTCAGGCGGTAATTGATCACGTCATAACGCGGGGCGATGCCCACGCCCGTGCCGATGCGGCTGTCGGGCGCAGACAGCCCCTCGGTTACCTGCGCGGCGGTGAAAGTGTTGACCTGGCTGCTGGACATCAGCCGGCCCGCGTCATGGGCGACGGGGGGCCTGGGCTGGCCATCCGGGTCATCGTCGCTGCCGCCGCAAGCGGCCAGGGCCAGCGCGGCCATGGCCGCCAGCAGCGGCGCCCGCCAGCGCCGCCGCACAGGGGCCGGAAACGCGGTTATCGCAACCGCAGGCCGCCCATGAAGGGAAAACAAGGTGTGCATGGTGAAAAAACTCCTTTGTCCTGTGGCGCTTGCCGCCCGCAGCATGGCACAAGCGCAGGCCCGCGTCAGCTGCGGGTATGTAAGCAGTCGATAGCGCCTTGGAAACACGCTCTAGAATTTCCCGCCATGCCGCCTGCTCCCAGCGACGCCACCGTCTACATCATTGACGACGACGCCAGCGTGCGCGAAGCCATGGCCTGGCTGCTGCGCACGCGCCGGCTTCTGCCAGAGTGCTTTGACAGCGCCGAGGCGTTCGAGGCCGCGCTGGGCCAAACCGAGCCGTCCATCCCCGGCTGCCTGCTGCTGGATGTGCGCATGCCCGGCATGAGCGGGTTGACGCTGTTTGATCGCCTGGACGCGCGCGCTATCACGCACGTCTGGCCCGTGATCTTTCTGACCGGCCACGCCGACGTGCCCACGGCGGTGGACGCCGTCAAGCGCGGTGCCTTCGACTTT
The DNA here is from genome assembly GCA_030535425.1 of Pseudomonadota bacterium. GTDB lineage: Bacteria > Pseudomonadota > Gammaproteobacteria > Burkholderiales > Burkholderiaceae_C > Ottowia. The sequence goes on from JAUNHQ010000004.1 coordinate 48,020, forward strand.
TGCGAAAAACCCTTTTCCGACAATGCGCTGGTAGACCGGGTCGAGCAGGCCCTGGCCATGTCATGCGAGCGCCTGGCCCAGATGCAGGCGCAGCGCGCCTTGCGCGCCCGCCTGGACGAGCTGACCGAGCGCGAGCGCGGTGTGCTGCACCTGGTGGCCGAAGGCAAGCCCAACAAGCTGATTGCCGATGCGCTGGGCATCAGCGTGCGCACGGTGGAAGTGCACCGCGCGCGCGTGTTCGAGAAGATGGAAGTCAAGTCCGCCGTGGAGCTGGCCCGCCTGCTGCAGAGCCTCTAGGGTCTGTTCACACTGTTTTGCTGGCGCGCGCCATGCAGCACCCAAGCAAAATAGGTCATTTTCGCTTGATATGTAAGGGTTTTAAGCTATTTAAACAATAGCAATCGCTTTGCTCCGTGCCACGGCTCATCAGGCCATCGGCAGCCGCAGCGTAAAGCGTGCGCCGCCGCCGGCGCGGTTGGCGCAGCCCACGCTGCCGCCGTGGCGCTGGGCGATGGAGCGCACCAGCGCCAGCCCCAGGCCCACGCCGCCTTCGCGCTCGCTGGCGCCGGGCAGGCGGTAAAAGGGCTCGAAGATGCGCTCTTGCTGATCGGGCGGCACGCCGGGGCCGTGGTCGTCCACGTGCAGCACGGCCTGGCCGTCTTGCACGGCCAGCTCGGCGCGCACCTGCGCGTTGCCCATGCGGCTGCCGTGGCGCACGGCGTTTTCCAGCAGGTTGCGCACGGCGCGGCGCAGCAGCTTGGCCACACCGTGCACCTGCACCTCGCTCGTGCCGGGGGCCAGCTCAAAGTCGGCATTCACCCGGGCGCTTTCTTCGGCCACCAGGCCGATCAGATCCACCGGCTCCACGGTGCCCATGTCGGCCTCGCGCGCGTCCAGCCGGCTGGCCAGCAGGATTTCTTCCACCAGCTGATCCAGCTCGGTGATGTTGCGCTTGATCTCCTCGCGCGCGGCGGGCGAAGGCTGCCCGCCCGACAGCTCCAGCGCCATGCGGATGCGCGCCAGGGGCGAGCGCAGCTCGTGCGAGGCGTTGGCCAGCAGCGATTTTTGCGATTGCAGCAGCGCCGCCTGCGAATCCATCAGGCTTTGCACCCGCTCGGCAGCGGCATTGAAGCGGCGCGACAAATCCGCCACCTCATCCTGCCCGCTTTCGGGCACGCGGGCAGACAGATCGCCCTCGCCCCAGCGCTGCACACCGCGCTGCAGGCGCTCCAGCCGCTGCGTCAGCCGCCGCGCCACGGGGAACACGCCCACCATCACCGCCAGCCCGGCCAGCCCCAGCATCCACATGAAGCCGTAAGGCGGGCGCAGCAGCGCAGGCAGCGCGTCCATGCCGCCGGGTGGGGGCGGGCGCCGGCCTTCACGGCCGCCATGGCGCCCCTCGCGCGGGGGCATTTGCAGGCGCAGCACCTGGCCATCGCGCAAGGTCACGGCAAATTCCAGCGGCTGCCCCGGCGCGCGGCGCGACTGCACCTGCGCCGTGCCCACCAGCTCCCCTGCGGCATCGCGCACCAGCACTTCGCGCGGGCTGCTTGACTGCTGCTCTCGCTCGCGCTGCTCCTCGGCCACGTGCCAGGCCCAGCCCACCAGCAGGCTGAGCACGGCCACGCTGCCGGCCACGGCCAGCCAGATGCGCAAATACAGCCTGCGGGCAAGGGGGTTGGACATGGCCGAAAACTACGAAATCAATAGCAATCTGTGTCGGCGGATAAAGCGCAAATGGCCTTTTTCACTCACAGCCCATCACACATCCGTCAATCCTGCTGCTTGGCAAACACGTAGCCCACGCCGCGCACGGTGAGGATGCGCTTGGGGTTTTTCACGTCTTGCTCGATGGCAGCGCGGATGCGGCCCATGTGCACGTCGATGGAGCGGTCGAACGCCTCCAGCTCGCGCCCGCGCACGGCCTCCATGATCTGATCGCGCGTGAGCACGCGGCCCGCCCGTTCGGCCAGGGTGACCAGCAGGTCGAACTGGTAGCTGGTCAGCTCTGCCGACCGGCCGGCCACGGTGACCGTGCGCGCATCGCGGTCGATCTCCAGCGAGCCAAAGCGCATCACCTGCTGCGCTGGCGCCGCCCCTGGCGCATGGCGGCGCAGCACAGCGCGCACGCGTGCCAGCAGCTCGCGCGGCTCAAAAGGCTTGGGCAGGTAGTCGTCGGCGCCAATCTCCAGGCCGATGATGCGGTCCATGGCATCGCCCTTGGCGGTGAGCATGAGCACCGGCACGCGCGCCGCGTCGCCCGGCAACGCGCGGATGCGGCGGCACACCTCCAGGCCGTCGATGTCGGGCAGCATCAGATCCAGAATGACCAGATCCACCGGCTTGTCTTGCAGCCGCTCCAGCCCGGTCAGGCCCTCGCCCACGTGGTGAACCTCAAAGCCGGACTGCGTCAGGTATTCACCCACCATGGCCGCCAGGCGGGCATCGTCTTCAATCATCAACAGCCGTGAACTCATGGCAGTAGCTTTCGCGAATGTCTGCAAAAGCCGGGCAGCATAGCGCCAGCACCCATGCCGGGCTTGAAGACAGGGTAAAGATGCGTAAACCCACGTGCGGCCAGCGTGCGCACCTACGGCTGGCGTGCCTGCTGGCGGCTGGCCGCCCACACCAGCAGCAGCACGGGCAGCCCCAGCGCCGCCGTACTGACAAAGAAAGTGGCATAGCCGTGGGCATCGACGTACTGCCCCGAAAACCCGGCCACGAACTTCGGCAGCATGAGCATGAGCGACGAAAACAGCGCGTACTGCGTGGCCGAGTAGCTGATGTTGGTCAGGCTGCTGAGATAGCCCACAAAAGCCGCCGATGCCAGGCCCGAGGCCAGGTTGTCGGCCGACACCACGGCAATGAGCGCGGGCACGCTGTGCCCGAAACCAGCCAGCCAGGCAAACAGCAGGTTGGTCAGCGCGCTCAGTACCGCGCCCAGCATCAAAATGCGCATCACGCCAAAACGCAGCGCCAGGCTGCCGCCGATAAAGGCGCCTGCCAGAGTCATCGCCACGCCATACACCTTGGTCACAGCAGCCACCTCGTCCTTGGTGTAGCCCATGTCCACGTAAAACGGGTTGGCCATGATGCCCATGACCACGTCGCTGACGCGGTACACCGCAATCAGTGCCAGGATGAGCGCGGCCTGCCAGCGATAGCGGACAAAAAAGTCGGCAAACGGCTCCAGCACCGCCTGCCGCACCCAGGCGCGTGCGCCGCGCGCTGGCGGCAGCGCCACATGCGCCGGCTCGGGCGACAGCAGCACCGTGAGCACGCCCGCAGCCATGCTGGCGGCCATGACCCCATAGGCCGTCTGCCAGGCTGCCTGGTCATAGCCTGCTGCCGCACCCTGCGCCCGCGCAGCCAGCCACAGCACGCCCGCGCCCGCCCAAATCATGGCCAGGCGATAGCCCGTCTGGTAGCTGGCGGCCAGGGCCGGCTGCTGCTCGGCCGGAGCCGACTCGATGCGGTAGGCATCCAGCGCAATGTCTTGCGTGGCCGAGGCAAAGGCCACGGCCAGCGCGCACCCCACCATCAGGCCCAGCGACTGGCGCGGATCGGCCAGCGCCATGCCCACCAGCCCGGCGGCCACGCCTAGCTGCGCCAGCAGCAGCCAGCTGCGCCGCCGCCCCAGCCAGCGTGTCAGCCCCGGCAGCGGCACACGATCGACCAGCGGCGCCCAGGCCCACTTGAAGCCATAAGCCAGACCCACCCAGCTCAGGTAGCCAATGGTGGCGCGGTCGATGTCCGCTTCGCGCAGCCGGAAAGACAGCGTGCCCAGCACCAGCAGCAGGGGCAGCCCGGCGGCAAAGCCCAGGGTGAACATGCGCAGGCTGGCCGGGGCCAGGTAAACCCGCAGCGCCTGGCGCCAGCCTGGCTTGGCCGCCTGCTCGGCGGCGTGGCGGGCGTTATCCATGCAACGGCTTTCTGCCTACAGGCCTGGCAGCCAAGCGGCCCGCGGCGCAACGCATGGCGCGCATCTTCAGGCCGCCTCGCTCCGCGTTTCGCGCCCCAGCACGGTCACGGCCAGCGCGCCTGCGGCGATGGTGGCAGCAAACAGGGCAAAGATGCCCCCCGTGCCCCAGCCCTGCGCCCCCAGAAACGGAATGGCCAGCGGCCCCAGAATGCCGCCCATGCGTCCCACGGCAGCGGCCGTGCCCACGCCGCTGGCGCGAATGGCGGCGGGGTAGTTTTCAGGCGAATAGGCGTACAGCGCGCCCCAGGCGCCCAGGTTGAAAAACGACAGCAGCGCCCCGCACAGCAGCAGCGCGGCTTCGCCGCTGGCGCTGCCAAAGGCCCAGGCGCTGGCCGCCGTGCCCAGCAGGTACACCACCAGCACGAACTTGCGGCCCACGCGCTCAATCAGCCAGGCCGCGCTGAAATAGCCCGGCAGCTGCGCCAGCGTCATCAGCAGCACGTATTCAAAACTGCGAATCAGCGTAAAGCCCTTGCCCACCATGACGCTGGGCAGCCACAGGAACATGCCGTAGTACGAAAACACCACCGTGAACCACAGCACCCACAGCATGAGCGTGCTGCGTCCGTGCTGCGGCGCCCACAGGCGCGCCAGGCGCGCGCGCCAGGGCAGGCCCGCGCCAGGCGGGGCGGTGGGCGCGTCATCAGGCAGCTTGCGGCGCAGATACAGCGCGTACAGCGCAGGCAGCGCACCCAGCAGCAACGCCACGCGCCAGCCCATGTCGGGCGCAAAGCGCGGAATGACGAAATAGGCAATCAGCGCCGCCAGCAGCCAGCCTGCGGCCCAAAAGCTCTCCAGCAGCACCACCACGCGTCCGCGCTCGTGCGCGGGCACGCGCTCGGACACATAGGTGGCGGCCACCGGCAGCTCGCCGCCCAAGCCCATGCCAATGAAAAAGCGCAGCACGAACAGCACCGCCAACGTGGTGGCCAGGGCACTCAAGCCGCTGGCCACGGCAAACAGCAGCAGCGTGATGACGAACACGTGCTTGCGCCCAATGCGGTCGGCCAGCAGGCCAAAGTAAATGGCGCCCACGGCCATGCCAATGGAGTTGATGGCGCCCAGCCAGCCCATCTGCCCGGCGCTCAAGCCCCAGTCCACTTTCAATGCCGCCAGAATGAACGACAACAGCCCCACATCCATGGCGTCGAACATCCAGCCCAGGCCGGACGTGACCAGCAAGCGGTTGCGCGAAACAGGCGGGGAATGGCTGGCAGCAGAGGTCATGACAGACTACCCGGGCCGCGCTTTTTTATTTGAATACGACCGTGCGCTGCCCGTTGAGCAGCACGCGGTGCTCGCTGTGCCACTTCACCGCGCGGGCCAGCACCTGGCTTTCGGTGTCGCGGCCCAAGGCGGTCAGGTCTTCCACCGCCATGCCGTGGTCCACGCGGGCCACGTCCTGCTCAATGATGGGGCCTTCGTCCAGATCGGCGGTGACGTAGTGCGCCGTGGCGCCAATCAGCTTCACGCCGCGCTCGTGCGCCTGGTAATAGGGGCGCGCGCCCTTGAAGCTGGGCAAAAAGCTGTGGTGAATGTTGATGGCCCGCCCGGCCAGGCGGCGGCACATGTCGTCTGACAGGATTTGCATGTAGCGCGCCAGCACCACCAGCTCGGCGCCTTCGGCTTCAATGATCTCCAGCTGCCGGCTTTCTGCCTGCGCCTTGCCCTCTTTGGTCATGGCGATGTGGTGAAAGGGCACGTTGTAGCTGGCCGCCAGTTGATAAAAGTCGCGGTGGTTGCTGATGATGGCGCGAATGTCCAGCGGCAGCAGCCCGCTTTTCCAGCGGAACAGCAAGTCGTTCAGGCAGTGGCCCTCGCGGCTGACGAAGATGACGGTGCGCATGGGCTCGGCCAGCGGATGCAGGCCCCAGCGCATGTCAAACGGCTGGGCAAACGCCTGCAACGCCGTGCGCAACTCGCTCGCGGGTGCGTTCTCGCAAGTAAAGCGCATGCGCATGAAAAACAGGCCCGTGCCATGGTCGTTGAACTGCGCTGCTTCTTCAATATTGCCGCCACGCTCAAGCAAAAAGCCGGTGACGGCGTGGACGATGCCGCGCCGATCCTGGCACGACAGGGTAAGGATATAGGTGTGTTGCATGGGGTGCCGATTGTCGCAGGGGCAGGTGTGCAGGGTAAGGCCAGGGATGCGTGCGCTGTCACGCCGTCCGCACCTGCCCATAAGCCCATTCGATCCACGGCAGCAGCGCGGCCACGTCGGCAGGCTCCACCGTGGCGCCGCACCAGATGCGCAGGCCCGCGGGCGCGTCCTTGTACGCGCCGATGTCGTAGGCCACGCCTTCGTCAGCCAGCAGCTGCACCAGCTGCCTGACTTGCGCATCGGGCACGTCCAGCGTCAGGCACACGCTGGTGCAAGAGCGCGTTTGCGGGCTTTGCGCCAGAAAGCGAATCCACGGGCGCGCGGCCACGAAGTCTTCGATGCTTTTCAGGCTGACCTGGCTGCGCGCCATGAGCGCGGGCACGCCGCCTTGCGCGTCGGCCCAGGCCAGCGCGTCCAGGTAGTCGGCCACGCACAGCATGCTGGGGGTGTTGATGGTGTCGCCGTGGAAGATGCCTTCGATCAGCTGGTTGCCGCCGTCCGGGCCGCCGGGGGTGGTCATGCGAAAGATTTTGGGCATGGGCCAGGGCGGGGTGTAGCTTTGCAGCCGCTCAACCGCGCGGGGGCTGAGCACCAGCACGCCGTGTGCGCCTTCGCCGCCCAGGGCTTTTTGCCAGGAGAAGGTGGTCACGTCCAGCCTGTCCCAGGGCAGCGCCATGCTGAAGGCGGCGCTGGTGGCGTCGCAAATGCTCAGGCCCTGGCGGTCGGCGGCAATCCAGTCGCCGTCGGGCACGCACACGCCGCTGGTGGTGCCGTTCCAGGTGAACACCAGGTCGCGCTGGCCATCGACCTGCGACAAATCGGGCAGCGCGCCATAGGGCGCTTTCATCACGCGCACGTCGGGCAGCTTGAGCTGCTTGACGATGTCGTTCACCCAGGTCAGGCCAAAGGTTTCCCAGGCCAGCACGTCCACGCCGCGCGGGCCCAGCAGGCTCCACAGCGCCATTTCCACCGCGCCGGTGTCGGACGCGGGCACGATGCCCACGCGGTAATCGGCGGGCAGGCCCAGCAGGCGGTGCGTTTCGCTGCACGCGCGGCCCAGCAGCTCTTTGCCCAGGGCCGAGCGGTGCGAGCGGCCCAGCACGCGCAAGTCCAGCTGGGCCACGTCGTAGCCGGGACGCTTGGCGCAGGGGCCGGAGGAAAAATGCGGGTTGCGGGGGCGCAGGCTGGGCTGGGTCATGGCGGCAGGCGGGGCAAAAGCGGGAAATTCTAGGCGCGGTGGCCCCAGCCCGCTCCTAGAATCGCCCGCCATGACCTTCATCGAGCAATTGCGCGCCGCCCAGGCGCTGAACCAGTCGCTGCTGTGCGTGGGGCTGGACCCGGAGCCGGCGCGTTTTCCCGACGGGTGGGCGCGCGATGCCGAGGGCATTTACGCCTTTTGCGCCCGCGTGGTCGAGGCCACGGCCGATGTGGTGTGCGCGTTCAAACCGCAGATCGCCTACTTTGCCGCGCACCGGGCCGAAGCGCAGCTGGAGCGCCTGATGGCCCACATGCGCGCCGTGGCCCCGCACGTGCCGGTGATTCTGGACGCCAAGCGCGGCGACATTGGCAGCACGGCCGAGCAGTACGCCAAAGAGGCGTTCGAGCGCTACGGCGCCGACGCCGTGACCCTGTCGCCCTTCATGGGGCTGGATTCCATCACGCCGTACCTGCGCTACGAGGGCAAGGGCGCGTTCTTGCTGTGCCGCACCTCCAACCCCGGCGGGGACGACTGGCAGGCCCAGCGCCTGGCGGACGTGCCGGGCCAGCCGCGCCTGTTCGAGCACCTGGCGGCGCTGGCCCAGGGGCCGTGGAACGTGAACGGCCAGCTGGGCCTGGTGGTGGGCGCCACCCGCCCGCAGGAGATTGAGCGCGTGCGCGCGGCCGCGCCCACGCTGCCGCTGCTCATTCCCGGCGTGGGCGCGCAAGGCGGCGACGCCCAGGCCACGGTGCAAGCAGGCTGGCGGGCCGACGGGCCCATCGTCGTCAACAGCTCGCGCGCCATCTTGTACGCCGACAGCGGAGCCGGCTTTGCCGACGCAGCCCGCGCCGCCGCACTGGCCACGCGGGCGCAACTGAACGGGGCCAGGACGCCATCACCATCGTGAGCGCAGCCTGCCACTTCTTGCGTCGGCCCATGCACCCTGTCGAGCACCTGCCATGAGCCGCTGGGCACGCTACGCGCGCGCCATGCGCAGCCGCTGGCGGCGCGCCCTGGCCACCACGCTGCTGGTGCTGCTGGCCAGCATCCATGCCGCTGGCATTTGGCCGCTGCCGGCCCTTGGGGCCATGGAAAACGGCTGGTACGACCTGCGCTTGCGCCTTACCATGCCGCGCACGCTGGACGAGCGTGTGGTCATCATCGACGTGGACGAGCACAGCCTGGCTGAGCTGGGCCAGTGGCCATGGAGCCGCCAGCACCTGGCCGCCCTAGTCACGGAACTGACCCAGCGCCAGCAGGTCGCCGCGCTCGGCCTGGACACCGTCTTTGCCGAACCTGACCGCAGTGCCCTGCTGCCGCAGCTCACGCAACTGGCCCAAGGGGATCTGCAAGACAACGCCGCATTTCATGACTGGCTGGCCCGCCATGCCCCGCAACTGGACCACGATGCACACTTTGCCCAGGCGTTGAGCCAGGGATCCGTGGTGCTGGCCTATTACTTCACCAGCGACCGCAGCGCCCGCCGTACCGGGCAGCTGCCGCTCCCCATCGCCCCTGCCAACCCCGCACCCCCAGGCATGCTGCACTGGGATGGCTATGGCGCCAACATAGCCCCCTTAGCACAGGCGGCACCGCGTGCAGGCTTTATCAACGCGCTGACCGCCAGCGATGGCGTGGTGCGTGCCGTACCCCTGCTGGCTGCTTTCGACGGCGGGTTGTACGAATCCCTGGCGCTGGCCACTGTGCGCCAGGGGCTGCCATCGGCCAGCCTGCGGGTGCTGCGCACCGCCGGCCAGCCCAGCGGCCCACTGCACGCGCTGCAATTGGCGGGCGCTCTTCCCGCGCCTGTGCCCATGGACGCCCAGGGCACCGCTCTGGTGCCCTACCGGGGTGCGGGCGGCCCGCAAGGCGGTTCGTTCCGCTACATCTCCGCCGCCGACGTACTGCAAGGCCGCCTGCCCGCGGCCAGCCTGCAAGGCCGCTTTGCCTTGCTGGGCTTCACGGCGCCGGGGCTGATGGATTTGCGCATCACCCCCGTCAGCCCGGCCTATCCCGGCGTAGAAGTGCACGCCAACCTCATCTCCGGCATGCTGGATGGTCGCATACCCAGCCTGCCCGGCTGGGCGGCTGGCTATGAGGTGCTGCTGCTCCTGGCGCTGGGCGCCGTGCTCGTGCTCAACCTGCCCGTGCTGCGCATGGGTCAGGCAGCCGCCCTGGTGGCGGCCCTGGTCGCCGCATTGCTGGCCTTGAACATGGGTCTGTACCTGGGCGCTGGTCTGGCGCTACCCCTGGTCAGCACCCTGGCCTTGGCCCTGGCCGCACTGGTGACCAACTTCGCGCTGGGCTACCTGGTTGAAGGGCGTGCGCGGCGGCGGCTGGCGCAGCAATTTGCCACCTACGTGCCGCCCGAGCTGGTGCGCCAGATGGAACGCAACCCCACGCGCTACAGCATGCAGGCCCGTGCTGAGGAGCTGACCGTCATGTTCTGCGATCTGCGCGGCTTCACCACCCTGTCCGAAACCATGGAGCCGCTGGCGCTGCAACACCTGCTCAACGACCTGCTCAGCCGCTTGAGCCACGTCATCCGCGCACAGCAAGGCACCATCGACAAATACATCGGCGACTGCATCATGGCTTTTTGGGGCGCCCCCGTGACCAACCCCGCCCATGCCCGGCAAGCCATGCAAGCCGCACTGGACATGACCGAAGTACTGCGCACCTTCAACGCCGAACGCGCCGCCCAAAACCTGCCCCCCATCAGCGCCGGCATCGGGCTAAACACCGGCCTCATGTCCGTGGGCAACATGGGCTCAGATGTGCGCCGCGCCTACACCGTCATTGGCGACGCCGTCAACCTGGGCGCACGGCTGGAATCGCTCACCCGCGTCTACGGCGTCGACCTCCTCGCCAGCCAGAGCACCCGTGCGCAGGTGTCCGATTTACCCGGCAACCACCTCTGGCAAACACTGGACCGCGTGCGCGTCAAAGGCCGGCAACAACCCGTCACCATCCACACCACACGCCAGCCAGCACCAGGCCAGAGCCTGGCTGAACTCCAGGCAGAGCTTGCCCTGTGGGACAGTGCCCAGGCCGACTGGCAAGAGGCCCGTTTTGTTTCTTTTCAAACAAAATTACACAAACTCCGCAGCCTGAACGCCAACTATTTCCCTTACCGCCTGTACGAGGAAAGATTAACTTCACTGCTGCGCCATCCTCCTGGCCCAGCCTGGGATGCCACCACGGCGTTCGACGCCAAATAAAACCATCCGCCCTCTCCCCAGCCCAAGGAAACGCCCTCCATGAAGGTCCGCGTGCTCGGCTGCTCTGGTGGCATCGCACGCGGTTGCGCCACCACAGCCTTTCTGGTCAGCGACAGCATCTTGATCGACGCTGGCACGGGCGTGGGCGAACTCACCCGCGACGAAATGCTGCGCGTGCAGGACATCTTCCTCACCCACGCCCACCTGGACCACATCGCCTGCCTGCCCTTGCTGGTTGACAGCATCGTCACCTCCCGCGCCAACCAGCCCGTGCGCGTACATGCCCTGGCCGACACCATCGACGCCCTGCGCCGCCACATCTTCAACGGCTGCATCTGGCCCGACTTTGCCAGCCTGCCCAGCACCGAAGCGCCTTTCATCACCTTTCACACCCTGCAAACCGGCAGCGTCCGCCAGATGGGCTCCTGCCTTATCGAAGCCATGCCTGCCAACCACGGTGTTCCCGCCGTTGGCTATGCCGCGCGCGCGGCCCAGCCCGATGACGCCCCCTGGTGGGTATTCAGCGGCGACACCGGGCCCAACCCGGCCTTCTGGCAGCGCCTGCGGCACATGCACGTCGGCGCCCTGGTCATCGAAACCGCCTTCAGCAACCGCGAGCGCGAACTGGCCCAGCTCTCCATGCACCTGGCTCCCACCGAGTTGGCCGACGAACTCGACCACATCGACCCCGAACACCGCTTTCCTATCTACATCACCCACACCAAGCCTGCGGAATCCGAGATCATCATGCGCGAAATCGCCCTGTTCGATCAGGTGCGCCCCCCTCGACGCGAAGTCACCCATGACATCCGCTGGCTCAGCGCCGGACACATCTTTGACCTGTAGGGGCACTGCGCAGCACACACAAAGAAAAGCGCACTTCTTCACGCCTTCCGTCTTGGCGCGCCAGCCTTGCGGGAAAACCCCATCGCACACCACCAAGGCCTTCGCTAGCGTCATGTGCGGGTGCCTATCCCCTGGCCCCACTTATCCAGAAAAGAGGAAACCATGCTCAAGAAACTGTTTGCCATCATCGCCATGTGCTGGGCGGCCATGGCCTTCGCCGCCGTGGACGCCAACAAGGCCACCGAGGCCGAACTCACCACCGTCAAGGGCATTGGCCCCGCCATGTCCACCAAGATCGTGCAAGAGCGCAAGAAAGCCCCCTTCAAAGACTGGAACGACCTGAAAAGCCGCGTCAAAGGCATTGGTGACAAAACCGCCCTCAAACTCTCCGAAGGCGGCCTCACCGTCAACGGCGCCGCCTATGGCAGCGCGGCCAAGCCAGCCAAGGCACCCGCCAAAGCCCCGACCAAGCCCTGAAAAGCAAAAGCCACAGCCCTCGCCTCAAGCGGCCTGCCTCACAGCAGGCCGCTTTTCATTTGTCAGCCCTTTTCAGGCCAGCATCGGCCTTGGCCGTCAACCACCGACAAATGCTGTCAAAAGTGTGCATCCGCGCCATGAGCTGACGTGTTTTGTCACCTCAGACTGACGCATCCCGGCAGTGCATGGCACGTTTTGCCTTGCTTGGCACCGTCAACACGTGAGGAACTCCACAAAACCCCCGCCCTGGCACGGCTGGCACAGCAGGTGCAAACACTCAAGGCGTGCGGCGACGCACACAACGTGTAGTGTCCCGAGTCTCACGAACTCTTTTTACTTTTTCCTTGAAGGAGAACATCATGAAAGCAATGCAAAAAGGTTTCACCCTGATCGAACTGATGATTGTTGTGGCCATCATCGGTATTCTGGCTGCCGTGGCTCTGCCTGCTTACAACGACTACGTGACCCGTGCCCAGGTGGCAGAGCCCGTGGAACTGACCGCTGGCCTGAAAGCCCCCTTGGCTGAGTACGGTGCGCAGCAAAATGCGTGGCCTGCCATTGTTGGCCCCACGGCTACCCCCACCGCATCCCAAATTGCTGGCACACTGGTCGGCAAGTTCTCCACTGTGACCGCTTCTGTCGGCGGCACCTATCCTGCCGGCACGGTCACAGGCACTATGACAACGGGCCGTGCAAGCGGAGGAACTATTCTGATGACCACCACCGACGGTGGCGCCAGCTGGAGTTGCACTGGCGGTTCCGTTCAGAGCAAATGGCGTCCCCAAGCTTGCCGGTAACTCGCAACTTGCCAACAACATCCAACATATCTGCATGGCGCTATGCCATGCAGGTGTATTCAAGCCACCTGCCAGGGTGGCTTTTTTACGTGTGTTTCACGGTCTTTCTGTTCGTCTACCCATGAGCCGTCTTGCCTTTTCCAGCAAGTATTTCATTGCCTCTCTTCTGCTTGGAGCGGGAGTGATCTGGCTGGTCTGGAAATGCTGGTACCCCGGTCCACTGCTGGTACTGATGGATGCCCATCGCCTGCTTTTTCTCATGGTGGCTGCGCAAGCTCTGGTCATTCCCATCATTGTGTCATTGGTCTTCAAGCCGGGTAAGACACGTGTCTGGATGGATGTCGCCATTCTGGCCTCTTTGCAGCTCTGTATCCTGGTGTTCGGGATACACGCCATGTGGCAAGGTCGCCCCGTTTACATCGCTGATGTCGGTGACAGATATGACTTGGTTGCCGCCAATCTGGTCCACCCAAAAGACCTGCAGCAAGCCGGTATCACCCTGCCCGCTTGGGGACCCAAGTGGGTAGGTACTCGGCCACCCCATACATCAGAGCTGAAAGATCGCGTGGTTTTCAGCGCTCTGGCCGGCAAAGACTATGGGCATTTTCCCCAGTTGCATACCCCACCAGCACCAACCAAAACACCCCAGGTGCCAGGAGCCCAGCCGTGGTCGGCTTTGTATGACCACAATACATCCATCAGCGAGACCGCTATTGCCCGCTGGCTGACAGATCACAGGCGCAAGGAAAGCGATGTATTCTATCTGCCACTACGGGGGCCTGAGCGAGATGGCGCAGTGGTTTTTGACGCTCGCACAGGCAGTTTACTAGGTATTGCTCCCTTTAACCCCTGGTAATGCGGTTTCCACTTTCACTAATCTATCAATCGTGGAAATGAAAAAAACCTCGCTCATCCCATCTTCCCTGTCTTATCTTTCGCTGATCGCCATTTGCCTGCTGCTTTATGGTCAAGCACTAGGGTTTACCTATGTGTGGGATGATAATTTACTCTTTTTGATGAAGACAGACCTCGTCAATGCCCCATTGAGCTGGGACATTTTGGCCACCCCCGTTCTGCCGGGCACAAGCTATTTCAGGCCACTGGTTTTTCTGACTTTTTTCATTGAGTTTCACACTTTTGGCCAATCTGCTTTCATTTCGCACGTGGTCAATCTGACATTTTTCTGCGTCAATGTTTTGCTAATGTATGGCATTGGCGCACAACTGGGACAACATGCACGTAGAGAGCGTGCGCGCCTTCTGGGTTGGCTGGCTGCTTGCATATATGCAGTCCATCCGGCCAATATTGAATCCACTGCCTGGATTTCTGGACGGTTTGACCTGATGGCCACCATGTTCATTCTGCTAAGCGTGTGGCTGTATCTGCGCACTGGCGCCAAACGCTGGCTTCATTGCATCCTCTTGGGCGCATGCATGATGGCCGCATTATTAAGCAAAGAATTGGGCATTGTACTACCCGCCATTTTGGCCTGCGTGTGGTTTAGCCTGTATTTTAGCCAACACACCACATGGAAGGCCAGGATCTCCGCCGGAATCCATGAAAACGGCAAACTCTTGCTCACCCTCTTGGCCGTGGTCGCGGTTTATCTTTCACTTCGATACATGAGCATGGGGGAGCTCAACCACAACACCGTTACTTATGCCTATCTCTGGGAATCACTTGTTGAATTACGACTACCTCTCGTTACGCTCTTCCTTTATTTGAAAACCAGCCTCTTGCCATTCTCTCCCGCAGGACCTGTACAGTTCTCAACACATGCGAGCGACCATGCCATCACTACGATTCAGAGCTGCGCCGCTGCTATTTTCATATGCCTCACGACATGGCGAGCCCTGCGCGGCAGTTTGTCAGCTTGGCTTTTCATGGCCTATTTAGCTGGTCTTTTCCTAGTTTTACATGTGTTGCCCATTGGCATTGCAAACAACATCACACAAGACCGTTTTCTGACAGCCCCTTTGGCCTTCTTTGTCTTGGCAGTGGTATTCGCCCCCTGGAAAGAAGCAGCCGACAAGCTGCAATTGCGCTTGCACGCGCGCCAAGCCGCCGGGACTCTTACATCAATTGGCTGGTTGGTCATGGCCGCCCTAACCACTTTGACAACCGTTCCCATGTGGAAAAACGAACTGACGCTCTGGTCTTGGGCAAAACACAGATACCCAGACGCAGAGCTGCCCCAGAACAACTATCTTTTTGCCGCCATTAGCGAGAAAAAATTTGATCTCGTCGAAGAAGAAGTAAAACGCTTAACAAAAAATGGAACCGCCCTCACGCCAGCCAATCAAATTATTTACGCTAATCTTTTGATAACCACAGGAAACCCAGATGGCATGAACTACATGAAGGGCGTCATGGAGGTTACACCAAAATTCCATGAGACCAATGACCGCACAACAGCAGGCCGGTTCTTATTAAGTCCAATGCAAATTTCTGGCATGTATGGAACCTATGCTATAGGCGAATTAATCTTCAATGGGGATCCTGAATCCGCTCTAAAATACAACGACATTGCACTCTGGTACTTAAATCCCGGAGAACAGATGCCCATTCTTTATCATCGAATAGCTTTTTACATGGCACTGGGAAGAGTGGATGAGGCAAAAAAACTCAAAGAAAAACTGCAAAGCATAAAATATTACCGCTCCGACGAGATGATGACAGGCGTGAGAAACATGTTGCAGGTGTTTTGCGACAAGCAAAAAAAGGCTGGAAAAAGTACAGGATCAGCATGCATGACGTTGGACTGAAAGTCATAAGCGAGGGCCCCCTTGCAGCGCCAAAACAGCCAAAATCAGATCATGATCTTCGCATCTCGCGTGCATTCACGTACACCTCGCGCAAGTCCAATTGCGCGGACAGGTAGTGTAAAAGCCAGCATGTCGTCTCGGGCCGGTTCAGGCGCAGGTGGACCCATGTGACATCGTCATTGCGCTGATACAGATCGGCTTGCAGCCGAGCGTGGGACCTGAGCAGGGCAAACAATTCACCGGCAATCAACCCGTGCCGGTCACTGGCGCCGTCCATGGCGAGGACTTGCCCGGCCAGGTCTTCGTGCTTGATGTCGGTTTGCAGCTCGCCTTGCACGTATATCGTCCACAGTGGTGCAGGGCGATGGTGCGCTGAAGGCGTTCATGAAAAGACGCCCGGGGCTGGCTCGTGCGGTGCCGGGGTATTGCAAAAAGCCATATTGTGTGACTGACACCCTTGACCCCGCTTGGCTCCTCACAGACGCTTGGCACAATCACCCGCATGCCTGTTTTCGTTGTGTGTGCCGCCCTGGTGGCCTTGCCCTGGCTGTGGCCCTTGACCTATGGCCCGACGGCCGGAACCTTGCCTTATCTGGTCAGTGCCGCCACGGCGGCGCTGCTGCTGGCGCTGTGGCCGCGTGACGCACAGCAAGGTGTGCGCGTGGCCGCGGCGGGCTGGCTGGCGGCGGCCGTGCTCAGCAGCGCGATCGCGCTGTTGCAGTATTTCAATGCCGAGGCACCCCTGTACCCCTGGGTGAACCAGGCCCAGCCGGGGCAGGCGTTTGGCAATTTGCGCCAGCCCAACCAATTGGCCACGCTGCTGGCCATGGGCCTGCTGGCGCTGCGCTGGTGGGGGCAGCAGGGGCGGCTGGCCTGGGGGTGGCAGGCGGGGGTGGCCGCGCTGCTGCTGACGGCGCTGGCGGCCACGGCCTCGCGCGTGGGGCTGGTGGCCTTGCTGGCCGTGGGGGCAATGGTGCTGTGCTGGGGCTGGCGCGCGGGCTGGGCGCCACAGGGCGCTGCCACACCGCTGCGGGGCCGCTGGGCACTGGCGGGCCTGGCGGCGGGGCTGGGGGTGTACGTGGCGGCGGCGCTGGCGCTGCCGGCGCTGCTGGTGCAGGACGAAGGGGTGAGCGGGCGCAGCATGGTGGATCGGCTGCAAAACGCCGAGAGCACCTGCGGCAGCCGCCTGATTCTGTGGCGCAACGTGCTGCACCTGATCGCGCAAAAGCCCTGGACGGGCTGGGGTTGGGGCGAGCTGGATTACGCGCACTACGCTACCTTGTACCCCGGCGCGCGCTTTTGCCACATTCTGGACAACGCGCACAACCTGCCCCTGCACCTGGCGGTGACGCTGGGCTTGCCCGTGGCGCTGCTGGTGTGCGCGCTGCTGCTGTGGGCCGTGTGGCGCGGCAAGCCCTGGCGCGAGCAGTGCCCCGCGCGCCAGCTGGCCTGGGGCGTGCTGGCGGTGATCAGCATTCACAGCCTGGTGGAATACCCGCTGTGGTACGGGCCGTTTCAGGTGGCGGCGCTGGTGTGTTTGTGGGTGCTTTGGGCCTTTAGCGCGCATCCAGAGCGCGCAAACAGCTATCAAAATGATAGTTTCCGGGGCTCAGCCTGGCCGCTGTGGCCGCGCGCGGCGGTGTCGGCGCTGCTGCTGGCCGTGGTGGCGTATGCGGGCTGGGACTATCACCGCATCAGCCAGATTTACCTGCCGGTGGAGCAGCGCGCCGCCGCTTACCAGGATGACGTGATGGGCCACGCCAGCCGCTCCTGGCTGTTTGCCCAGCCGGTGCTGTTTGCGCAAGTGACCACGCGTCCGGCCACGCGCGCCAACGCCAGCTGGATGCTGCCCGCCGCCCTGCAGGCGCTGCACTTTTCACCCGAGCCGCGGGTCATCGTCCGCGTCATTGAAAGCGCCACCCTGCTGGGGCAGGACGCGCTGGCCATGGCGCACCTGGCGCGCTTTCGCGCCGCCTTTGCGGCAGAGCACCAGCGCTGGGCTGAGGACAACCTGCGCATGCTGCAAGGCGCGCGCGAGCTGATGCAGCCGGCCTCAGAAAGCACTTCGCAATAGGGTTAATTCGCATTTAACTATTGACCAGCTTGTATCAATAGCCAATATTTTTATAATGCCGGGTTTCGGGTGGGGCGCTGGTGTGAGGCTCTGCTTTTTTCAATGCACATCACGGCACACAAGGAGGCCTGCATGCAAGGCGACAAAGAAGTTTTAGACACCCTCAACCAACTGCTGGCGGGCGAGCTGGCCGCGCGCGATCAGTATTTCATTCACGCCGCGATGTACGAAGACTGGGGCCTGAGCAAGCTGCACGCGCGCTTTCACCACGAGATGGAAGATGAAACCGGCCACGCGCGCGCCATCATCAACCGCATTCTCATGCTGGGCGGCACGCCCAAGATGACACCCGATGCGCTGAACATCGGCCAGGACGTGCCCGACATGCTGAAAAAAGACCTGGCGGTGGAGCTGCACGTGCGCGAGGCGCTGAAAAACGCCATGGCCTTGTGCGAGCAAAAGCGCGACTACGTCAGCCGCGACATGCTGCTGGCGCAACTGGCAGACACCGAGCAAGACCACGCCTACTGGATCGAGCAGCAGCTGGGCCTGATCGACAAGATCGGCCTGCCCAACTACCTGCAAAGCCAGATGTAAGACATCCCCTTGCCGGGATGAAAGGGCCGGGCGCCCTCTTTTCTTGTCTCACCCCCGCCGCCCAAACCTAAAGGCGGCTGGGGTTCATGCCGCAACGCACACCCGGCTGGCGCTCAAACAGCTTGGTAATGCCCCGAGCGGCCGCCGCGCTTTTCCAACAGGCGCACGCCGGTCATGACCATGCCTTTTTCAGCGGCCTTGCACATGTCGTAAATGGTCAGCAGGGCCACTTGCACGGCCGTCAGCGCCTCCATCTCCACCCCCGTGGGGCCGGTCGTTTCCACCGTGGCGGTGCAGCTGATGGCCGCCGGGCCTGACGCGCTGGCGCCGTGCGTTTCAAAATCCACCGCCACCCGGCTCAGCGCCAGCGGGTGGCACAGCGGAATCAAGTCGCTCGTTTTCTTGGCCGCCATGATGCCCGCGATGCGGGCAATGCCCAGCACGTCGCCCTTTTGGGCCGTGCCCGATGTCACCAGCGCCAGCGTGGCCGGCGTCATCTCGATGCGGCCCGTGGCCACCGCCACGCGGTGGGTGGCGGGCTTGGCCCCCACATCCACCATGTGGGCCTGGCCCTGGGCGTCAAAGTGGGTCAAGGGGCGGGCAGCAGGCGGGTTCATGCAAGCAATGAAACGGTGAGGAAAGGCAAGCGTGCCGCAAGGGCGGGGAACGCCCGGCAGGCTGCGCGCATCATACGCAGCTTCTGCCTGACCGCCGCCTTGGCCTGCGCACCATGACCTTGTACACACGCCTGCCCTGCACTTGCCTGAGCCGCCGCCACGCCACCGGCGTGCTGGCCGCCCTGTCCCTGCTGCCCGCCTGGGCGCTGGCGCAGCCCGGGCCTGCGGACACAAGCACAAGCGCGCGCGCGGGTCTGCCCGCCCTGGGCGATGCCGGGGCCATGACGCCGCTGCAAGAGCGCAAGCTGGGCGATGCCATTGCGCGCGAGCTGTACCGCGACCCGGCTTACCTGGACGATGCGGTGCTGGGCGAATACGTGGACGGCCTGTGGCGCGCCCTGCTGGCCGGCGCGCGCGCGCGCGGCGAGCTGCCTGCCGAGCTGGCCGAGCGCTACGCCTGGCAGGTGCTGCTGGGGCGCGATGCCAGCATCAACGCCTTTGCCCTGCCCGGCGGCTACTTTGGCCTGCACACGGGGCTGGTGGGGGCCGTCAGCACGCGCGACGAGCTGGCCTCGGTGCTGGCGCACGAGATGACGCACATCACCCAGCGCCACATTCCGCGCCTGCTCAGCCAGCAGGCGCGGCAAACCCCCTTGCTGCTGGCGGCCATGGTGCTGGGCGCCATTGCCGCCAGCAAAAACCCGCAGGCCGGCTCAGCCGTGATGGTGGGCGGCCAGGCGGCGCTGGCGCAGCAGCAGCTGAACTTCTCGCGCGACATGGAGCGCGAGGCCGACCGCATCGGCTACGGCATCCTCACCCAGGCCGGGTTTTCGCCGCAGGGCTTTGTCAGCATGTTTGAAAAGCTGCAAAACGCCTCGCGCATCAACGACAACGGCGACTGGCCCTACCTGCGCAGCCACCCGCTGACCACCCAGCGCATTGCCGACATGCAGCAGCGCCAGCAAACCCTGCCGCGCCAGTCCGCCACGCCCGATGTGCCCATGCAACTGGTGGCCGCACGCGCGCGCGTGCTGGGCCGCCCCGGCGTGGACGTGCTGCGCGCCTGGGCCAGCGAGCCCGCGCAGGCCGGCTTTGCCAGCCTGCCGCTGCCGCGCCGTGCGGCGGCGCTGTATGCGGGCGCCCTGGCGCAGGCGCAGCTGCGCGAGCTGCCCCGTGCCCAGGCCCTGGCCGCGCAGCTGGCCGCGCTGCAGGCTGCGCAGCCCACTGACGCGGGCATGGCCCATGCCGCCGCCTTGGGCCGCCTGCTGCAAGCCGAGCTGGCCCTGCAAGCCGGCGACGCCGCGCGCGCCCTGACCTGGCTGCCCGAAGGCGGCAGCCCCGCCGCCGCAGAAGGCCAGACCGGGCGCGCCGCGCTGCTGCTGCGCGCGCAGGCGCTGATGGGCGCGGGCCGCGCCAGCGAAGCGAGCACCGCCTTGCAAGCCTGGGTGGCCACGCACCCGCACGACGCCGGCGCCTGGCAAAGCTTGGCGCAAGCCCGCCATGCCCAGGGGCAAACGCTGCGCGCCCTGCGCGCCGAAGGCGAAGTGCCCATGGCCCGCATGGACTACGCCGGCGCCGTGGACCGCTGGCGCGCCGCGCAAGACCATTCGCGCCGCCACCTTGGCGACAACGCCGAGCGCATCGAAGCCAGCATCATCGACACGCGCCTGCGCGCCGCGCAAGAAGCCCTCAAACAGCAGCAGGAAGACGAGATAAAACGGCGCTGAGCCCGGCCTATCCGCCTATGCCCAAGTGTTCGATCATTACTATTTCTATAGCAATAAACCCAATAAATAAGCGCGCAAACAGCCTCTTTCTTTAAGGCCGTTTGCACATGACAGCACGCTACCCAACGGCGCACTTGCCCGCTTCATGAACCACCAGCACTGGCTTGGCGCATGGAATTTGCGGTAGGCTAGCGCCACATAAAAATCCTGAGGAGCTCCCCCCATGACCCGCCCCCTCTCGCCCGCTGAGATGGCCCTGCGCGACGCCGCGCGCGAATACCACCGCAGCCCTTCGCGCGGCAAGATCGCCGTCACCCCCACCAAGCCCTTGTCCAACCAGCGCGATCTGTCGCTGGCCTACAGCCCCGGCGTGGCCTACCCCTGCCTGGACATCCAGGCCGACCCCAGCCTGGCGGCCGAATACACCAGCCGCGGCAACCTGGTCGGTGTCATCACCAACGGCACCGCCGTGCTGGGCCTGGGCGACATCGGCCCGCTGGCAGGCAAGCCGGTGATGGAAGGCAAAGGCTGCCTGTTCAAGAAATTTGCCGGCATCGACGTGTTCGACATCGAGCTGGCCGAGCGCGACCCCGACAAGCTGGTGGACATCATCGCCGCGCTGGAGCCCACGCTGGGCGGCATCAATCTGGAGGACATCAAGGCGCCCGAGTGCTTCTACATCGAGAAGAAGCTGCGCGAGCGCATGAACATTCCCGTCTTTCACGACGACCAGCACGGCACCGCCATCATCAGCGCCGCCGCCTTGCTCAACGGGCTGGAGCTGGTGGGCAAGCAAATTGGCGATGTGAAAGTGGCCGTCAGCGGCGCAGGCGCCGCCGCCATTGCCTGCCTGGACGTGATGGTGGCCCTGGGCGTGCAGGTAAGCAACGTGCACGCCTGCGACTCCAAGGGCCTGATCTACCAGGGCCGCCCCGGCGGCTTTGACGAAAGCAAGGCCCGCTACGCCCAGCCCGACACCGGCGCGCGCACCCTGGCCGACGTGGTCAAGGGCGCCGACGTGTTCCTGGGCTGCTCGGCCGCGGGTGTGCTCACGCAAGAGATGGTCAAGACCATGGCCGACAAGCCCGTCATCCTGGCCCTGGCCAACCCCGAGCCCGAAATCCGCCCCGAAGAGGCCAAGGCCGCGCGGCCCGACTGCATCATCGCCACCGGCCGCAGCGACTACCCCAACCAGGTCAACAACGTCCTGTGCTTTCCCTACATCTTCCGCGGCGCGCTGGACTGCGGCGCCACCAAGATCACCGAGGAGATGAAGCTGGCCTGCGTGCGCGAAATCGCCGCCCTGGCCAAGGCCGAAACCAGCGCCGAAGTGGCCGCCGCCTATGCGGGCGGCGACTTCCAGTTCGGCCCCGACTACATCATCCCCACGCCGTTTGACCCGCGCCTGATCCTGCGCATCGCCCCCGCCGTGGCCGAAGCCGCCGTGCAATCGGGCGTGGCCGCCCGCCCCATTGCCGACATCGAGGCCTACCGCCAGCAACTCGAACGCTTCGTCTACCAGACCCACATGGTCATGCGCCCCGTGGTGGCCGCTGCCCGCGCCATTGCGCCCGAGCACAAGCGCGTGGCCTACGCCGAAGGCGAAAACCCCCGCGTGCTGTACGCCGCCCAGGTGGTGCTGGACGACCACATCGCCATGCCCATCCTCATTGGCCGGCCCTCCGTCATCGCCGCGCGCATCCAGAGCATGGGCCTGCGCATGAAGATCGGGCAGGACGTGCAAGTGTGCGACCCCGAGGACGACCCGCGCTTTCGCCAGTACTGGCAGACCTACCACGGCCTGATGTGCCGCAGCGGCGTCACCGAAGAAACCGCCAAGGCCGCCGTGCGCCGCTCCAACACCATCATCGCCGCCCTCATGGTGCACCTGGGCGACGCCGATGCCATGCTCTGCGGCACCGTGGGCCGCTTCGACCAGCACCTGGAACACGTGCGCGACATCATTGGCCTGGAGCGCGGCGCGCCCGGCTTTGCCACCCTCAACGCCCTGATGCTGCCCGAGCGCACCCTGTTCGTCACCGACACCTACGTCAACGAAGACCCCGACGCCGAACTGCTGGCCGGCATCGCCCAAATGGCCGCGCGCGAAGTCAGCAACTTCGGCCTGCCACCCAAGGTAGCCTTCGTCTCGCACTCCAACTACGGCTCGTCCAAGCACCCCTCGGCGCTGAAAGTGCGGCACGCGCGCGATTTGTTCCGCCAGCTCATGCCCGACGTCGAAAGCGACGGCGAAATGCACGGCGACAGCGCCCTGTCCGAGCTGCTGCGCGACCGCGCCATCAGCCAGGACGGCAGCACCCTGCACGGCGCGGCCAACCTGCTCGTCTGCCCCAACCTGGACGCGGCCAACATCCTCTTTAACGTGCTCAAGATCACCGTCGGCCAAGGCGTCACCATCGGCCCCATGCTGCTGGGCACGGCCAAGCCCGCCCACGTGCTCACCCCATCGGCCACCTCGCGCCGCCTGGTCAACATGACCGCCCTGGCCGTGGCCGAAGCCGCCGTGCACCGCAAATGAAGGCTGAATAACGCTATGCTTTAAATAGCTTCTGCCGCGCACTACAAGCCACTTCTAGATGAAAATCGTCTAAAAACGGCTTGCAGCGCGCGGCAGCAACTCTCAAAAAAAGAGCAAATACCCGACGCGATGCGTCACTCAGTGTCGCGTCACTGCTTCACGTCCCACTCGGTGCGATCCACAGCCGTGGGAAAGGCTTCATCCGCATCGTTGCACTCGCGCAGCAGTGCGCCGCCCTGCACGAAAGCCACGCACTTTTCGCGCACGGCGCCGCCGGCCTGGGCGGTTTCATGGATTTGGTCCACCGCCGTGCCATCGGCCAGCTGCCCCTGGCCCACCACGTACCAGTATTCCTCCGACGTGACCGCGCTGCGCACCACCGCGCCCGCGCACTGCGCATCGGCGTAGTAGTGCGTGATCTCCTGGCGCTGGAACACGCCGTCACCCACGCGGGTAATGACATCCACATCCTTGTCGTACTGGCTGGAAGCGGTATTCCACTCGCAACGCTCGTCGTGCTCCACCCAGGTGCCCGTGTAGTCGTACAGCGCTTGCACCGTGGCGCCGGGCGAAGAAGGCGCGGGCACCACCGCGGTGTCATCGCTATCGCTGCCGCCGCAACCCACCACAGTGGCAGCAACCAGCGGGAGCAACACTGCCAACAAAGCCTTGTGTTTCATGGGAAATCCTCCAAATGACAAAACAGCGGCCATGTTGCCCGACACGCTGTAAACACAGGCTGAAGCGGGCGTTCATGAAAAATTTAATCGCCCTGCCCTGTTTCTCACGCCCCTGCCGGGCATTGACGAGCCACACGCGGCACACGGCAAAAAGGGGGCGCACTCTTGCCCAGCAGGCATGAAAAAAACCGCCAGCGGCTGATGCTCGCTGGCGGTTTTTGCAAAAGGCAATTTGGCGGAGACGGAGGGATTCGAACCCTCGATGAGGCTCTACACCCCATACTCCCTTAGCAGGGGAGCACCTTCGGCCACTCGGTCACGTCTCCAAAGGCAAGCGCGCATTATGCCATCAGATCAGGCTTTTGCGGCAGGGGGCTGATCCAGATCGAACGCGCGATGCAGCGCGCGAACGGCCAGCTCCATGTATTTCTCGTCGATCACCACCGAGGTCTTGATCTCGCTGGTGGAAATCATCTGGATGTTGATGCCCTCTTCGCTGAGCACGCGGAACATCTTGCTGGCCACACCCACGTGGCTACGCATGCCAATGCCCACGATGCTGACCTTGCAGATGCGCGGGTCGCTCACCACTTCGGCGGCGCCCAGCGCGGGCAGCACCTTGTCCTTGAGCAGATCGACGGTGCGCGCGTGGTCGTTGCGGTGCACGGTGAAGGAAAAGTCGGTTTTGCCGTCCTTGCTCAGGTTCTGGATGATGACGTCCACCTCGATGTTGGCGTCGGCCACGGTGCCCAGGATCTGGTAGGCAATGCCGGGCTTGTCAGGCACGCCCAGCACCGAAATCTTGGCCTCGTCGCGGCTGAAGGCAATGCCGGAAACAACGGCTTGTTCCATTTGTTCGTCTTCCTCGAAAGTGATCAGGGTGCCGGACTGGGCTTCTTCGGCCAGGTCGATGTCCCAGGGGGTAAAGCTGGAGAGCACGCGCATGGGCACTTTGTACTTGCCCGCAAACTCCACCGAGCGGATTTGCAGCACCTTGCTGCCCAAGCTGGCCATTTCCAGCATTTCCTCAAAGCTGATGCTGGCCAGGCGCCGCGCCTCGGGCACGATGCGCGGGTCGGTGGTGTACACGCCGTCCACGTCGGTGTAGATCAGCACTTCGTCCGCCTTCAGGGCCGCGGCCACGGCCACGGCCGAGGTGTCGGAGCCGCCGCGGCCCAGCGTGGTGATGTGCCCGCCTTCGTCCACGCCCTGAAAGCCGGTGATGATGACCACCTTGCCCTGGGCCAGATCGGCGCGCACGCGGGCGTCGTCGATGCTGTCGATGCGCGCCTTGGTATAGGCGCTGCTGGTCTTGATGGGCACCTGCCAGCCGGCGTAGCTGACGGCGGGCTGGCCCAGCGCCTGCAAGGCCATGGCCAGCAGCGCAGACGAAGCCTGCTCGCCCGTGGCGGCCAGCGCGTCCTGCTCGCGGTAATAGTCGGTGCCGGGCTTGGTCGGGGCCAGTTCTTTGGCCAGGGCCAGCAGGCGGTTGGTTTCGCCGCTCATGGCGCTGGGCACCACCACCATCTGGTGGCCCGCGCGCGCCCACTTGGCCACGCGCTTGGCAACGTTGGCAATGCGCTCGGTAGAGCCCATCGACGTGCCGCCGTATTTGTGAACGATCAATGCCATCGCAAAAAGCCGTTTGGGATCAGGGCGCGTTTTTTCTCACGCCTGCTCGATGAAAAACCCCGGATTCTAGGCGCTCTGCGCCATCGGGCGCCCAGTGCAGCACGTCCCCGCGCCGCTGCACATGGCCGCGTCCGGCCTTCAAATGAATGCGGTGGCCGCGCGTGGTGCAGGCGGCCAGCTGCGCTAGCAGCGCCTGCAATTGCGCACTGCTGGGCGTGGTGCCATGCACGCTGCGCAGCCAGTGGCGCAGCACGTTGGCCTGGCGGGCGGGCGACAGGCCCTGCACCCGCGCAATGGCCGGCGGCACGCCGCAGTCGGCCAGGTCCTGCACCGCCACTTCGTGCAGCAGCGCCTGCGCCTGGGCGGCGTGGGCGGCGCTGCGTGCAAAGGTGGCGCGAAACGCGGGCAGCGCCGCTTGCAGTGCGGGCAGCAGGTGCGCGCGGATGCGGTTGCGCGTGTAGCGCTCGTGCGCGTTGCTCGGGTCTTCCACCCAGCCCTGGCCCTGCGCGCGCAGCCAGGCGCGAATGGCAGCGCCGGGCACGGCCAGCAGCGGGCGGCCGTACGCCACCGCACCGCGCCGCCAATGCGCGGGCATGGCCGCCAGCCCCGGCAGGCCGGCCCCGCGCGACAAGGCCAGCAGCAGCGTTTCCACCTGGTCGTCGGCATGCTGGGCGATAACTACCGTTTTGATAGCTGCTTGCGCTTGACTGTCAAGCGCAAAAGCATCAAAAGCCTCATAACGTGCGCGGCGTGCAGCGTCTTCCGGGCTTTGGCCGGGCGCGTGCGCGGCCTGCACGCGGCGCACGTGCAAGGGCACGCCCAGACGGGCGCACAAGGCGGTGCAGTGGCTTTCAAAATCATCGGCCGCCGCTTGCAGGCCGTGGTGCACGTGCCAGGCCTGCACCTGGCCCGGCCAGTGCCGGGCGCAGGCCAGCAGCAGCGCGGTGGAATCGGCCCCGCCGCTCAAGGCCACGGCCAGCGGCAGCGCAGGGGCGCGGGCGGCAAAGGCGGCCATGGCCTCGTCCACCAGCGCAGGGTTGGCGTGGGTGTCAGGCGGCAGTGCGGTGGACATGGCGGCTGCGATGGTAGCGGGCCGGTGGGCACCCATGTGCCGGCCTGCCCTTGTCATCCCGCGCGCTGCCCGCACGTTGGGGTAAGCTGGCTTTGCGGTGACGCATCCCTTTTTTCTTTCTTTGAAAGGCGCGCCATGTGGAAACTGGGAAAACTGCTGACGATGTTCCGCAAGGAGTTGCTGATGGCCTGGGCCGTGTTGCGCGATGCGCGCGCGCCCTGGTCGGCCAAGCTGGCCGTGGTGCTGGCGGTGCTGTATGTGGTCAGCCCGGTGGATGTGGTGTCTGACCTGCTGCCCGTGCTGGGCTGGCTGGACGATGGGCTGGTGGCCTATGTGCTGCTGCAGGCGGCGTTCAGGTTTCTGCCGGCCGATCTGCACGCGGCGCTGCGCAGCAAGGTGGCGGCGAGGGGCCGGCGGCGCACGGGGGTGTAAGCCGGTTTTCCCGCTTATCTTTTTAGGGCATTTGCGCGCAACAGGCGGGCATTTGAAGCTACTAATTCAATAGCAATTAAAAACCCGAAGGGCCGCTGTCATAGCGGCCCTTCGGCTTGATGGGACTGGCCTGACGCGCTCAATGCTCGGCCTTGGTGTCGGTAAAGCGCCCCATGGCTTGCAGGCGTTCGTAGCGGCGCTCCAGCAGCTCGGGGGTTTTCATATCGGCCACCTGGCGCCAGGCGTCGGCCAGGGCGCGCTTTAAGAAAGCGGCCATTTGCCCGCCGTCGCGGTGGGCGCCGCCCACGGGTTCGTTGACGATTTTGTCCACCAGGCCCAGGGCCTTGAGGCGGTGGGCGGTCACGCCCAGGGCTTCGGCAGCTTCTTGCGCCTTGTCGCTGGTTTTCCAGAGGATGGAGGCGCAGCCTTCGGGGCTGATGACGGAGTAGATGGCGTATTGCAGCATCAGCACCTGGTCGGCCACGGCAATGGCCAGGGCGCCGCCGGACCCGCCTTCGCCAATGATGGTGGTGATGATGGGCACTTGCAGCTGCGCCATTTCGTAGATGTTGCGGCCAATGGCTTCGGACTGGCCGCGCTCTTCGGCATCGATGCCGGGAAAGGCGCCGGGCGTGTCGACAAAGGTAAAGACGGGCAGCTTGAATTTTTCGGCGGTTTTCATCAGCCGCAGGGCTTTGCGGTAGCCCTCGGGGCGGGTCATGCCGAAGTTGCGGGCAGTGCGCTCTTTGGTGTCGCGGCCCTTTTGGTGGCCGATGACCACGCAGGGCTGGCCGTTGAAACGGGCCAGGCCGCCGACGATGCTCTGGTCGTCGGCGAAGTGGCGGTCGCCGTGCAGTTCGATGAAGTGGGTAAAGCACCCCTGCACGTAATCGAGCGTGTAGGGGCGCTCGGGGTGGCGGGCGATTTTGGTGATCTGCCAGGGGGTGAGCTGGCTGTAGATGTCTTTGGTCAGTTGCAGGCTTTTCTTGCCCAGCTGGTCGATTTCTTCGCTGATATCGACGGCGCTTTCGGTCTGCACGTAGCGCAGCTCTTCGATCTTGTTTTCAAGCTCGGCAATGGGCTGCTCGAAATCAAGAAATGTGCGTTTGGCCAATTGAAAACTCCTTGGCGGGGAAAACCCTGTGGATGTTACCGGATGTGGTTTGGAGGGCGGGCTGGGGCCGCCCAGGCGATCCATCGGCGTCAATAGGCCACGGGCAGCGGCTCCAGCGAGCGCCACAAATACCAGGTGGCCACGCTGCGCCAGGGCGCCCAGGCCTGGGCGACTTCGCGCGCTTCGGCGCGGCTGACGGGCTCGCCCGAGAAGTAGTTGACGCTGATGCCCTTGATCAGCCCCACGTCATCGAGCGGCAGCACGTCGGGGCGCAGCAGGTGGAACATGAGAAACATCTCCGCCGTCCAGCGGCCAATGCCGCGGATGGCCACCAGCTCGGCAATGAT
Source organism: Pseudomonadota bacterium (assembly GCA_030535425.1). GTDB lineage: Bacteria > Pseudomonadota > Gammaproteobacteria > Burkholderiales > Burkholderiaceae_C > Ottowia. The sequence continues at coordinate 76,238 of JAUNHQ010000004.1, forward strand.
GGCTTCGTCGTCCATGCCGCTCCACTGCTTGACGTGGATGCGCCCGCTGTCAAAGTGCAGGGCCAGATCGACCAGGTATTCCACCTTGCGCGCCGACAGGCCGGCCGCGCGCATGTCGTCCACTTTGAGCTTGAGCACGCCAGCCGGGGTCATACGCCGGGGCAGCGCCTCAAAGCGGTTCCACACCGATTGCGCGGCCTTGACGGAGATTTGCTGCCCGACGATGGAGCGCGCCAGGGTGACGAAGGCGTCGCCGCGCGATTGCAGGCAGGCGCTGCCAAACTGCGGGATCAGCCGGCGCATCACGCGGTCTTTCTTGGCCAGGTGGGCGCAGGCGTCGGCCCAGTAGGCCGGGGTGATGGCCTCAGGCGCTTCTTTTTTGATAGCTGTCACCACAGGCCCTTCGCGCGCAAACGGCCGTTTTGACTGAATATGCCCAAAGCGCGGGTCATGACGCGGCTTCCCAGGTGGTGCCGGCGGGCGAGTCTTTGAGCACGATGCCGGCGGCCAGCAGCTCGGCACGGATGCGGTCGGCCTCGGCAAAGTTCTTGGCGGCCTTGGCGGCGGCGCGCGCGTCGATCTGCGCCTGGATGGCGGCCGCATCCAGCGTGCTGCTGCCGGCCTGCAAGAACGCCCGGGGCTCGGCCTGCAACAGGCCCAGCAAGCCGCCCAGCGCCTTGAGCAAGCCCGCGTCCTGCGCGCTGCGCGTGCGGTTGACCTCGCTGGCCAGATCGAACAGCACGGCCACGGCCTCGGGCGTGCCAAAGTCTTCGTCCATCGCGGCCTTAAAGCGCGCGGCATACGGGCTGGCCCAGTCGATCGACACCGCAGCGGGCGGCACGGCATGCAGGGCCGTGTACAGGCGCTTTAAGGCGCCACGCGCGTCCTGCAAATGCACGTCGCTGTAATTGAGCGGGCTGCGGTAATGCGTGCGGACGATGAAAAAACGCAGGGTCTCGGCGTCAAACTTGTCCAGCACCTCGCGGATGGTGAAGAAGTTGCCCAGCGATTTGGACATCTTTTCGCTGTCCACATTGACAAAACCGTTGTGCATCCACACCCGCGCCATGGTGCAGCCATGCGCGCCTTCGCTCTGGGCAATTTCGTTTTCATGGTGGGGAAACTGCAAGTCCGCCCCACCGCCGTGAATGTCAAAGCTCTCGCCCAGCAGCGCGCAGCTCATGGCCGAGCATTCGATGTGCCAGCCTGGTCGCCCCAGGCCAAAGGCGCTGTCCCACTTGGCGCCAGCGGGCTCGGTGGGCTTGGCCGACTTCCACAGCACAAAGTCCAGCGGGTCGTGTTTACCATCGGCCACGGCCACGCGCTCGCCCGCCTGCAACTCGTCCAGCGACTTGCCCGAGAGCTTGCCGTAGGCGGGAAACTTGCGCACCGCGTAGTTCACGTCGCCACCGGCTGCGCGATAGGCCAGGCCCTTGGCTTCCAGCGTGCGGATGAGCGAGAGCATCTGCGGCACATAGTCGGTCGCGCGCGGCTCTTGTGTGGGGCGCTGCACGCCCAGCGCGTCAAAGTCGCGGTGCATCTCGGCAATCATGCGGCTCGTAAGCTGGCCGATGGTTTCGCCGTTTTCGGTGGCGCGGCGGATGATCTTGTCGTCAATGTCGGTGATGTTGCGCACGAAAGTCACGCGCAGCCCGCTGGCCGTCAGCCAGCGGCGCACCACATCAAACGCCACCACCGAACGCGCGTGGCCGATATGGCACAAGTCGTACACCGTCATGCCGCACACGTACATGCGCACATGGCCAGGCTCAAGGGGTGAAAAGTCTTCCAGCGCTCGCGTGAGCGTGTTGTGGATGCGCAAGGCCATCGGGGGGAGAAAGCGGGAAATCTGGGGGAAATGCGGGCTGCACGCCATCCGCTGGCGCGCGGGCAGCGCCTGGCAGGCCCGGCAAGAAAGGCAGGCGCTGGCAAGCTGCCTGGCTACAATCCCGCAGTATAAAAGCCCCACGGCCACCCAAGGCGCCACGGGCTTTCTTGCATGGGGGCGGCCGCGCCCGCCGTGCCATCTGCCCCGCCGCGCAGCCGCTTGCCGCCCATGACATTCGCCCCCCTCTTCCCCGCCCCTGCCCGCCGCTGGCTGCTGAGCGCCTGCCTGGCGCTGGCTGCCGCTGGCGCGCTGGCCGACGAATACGCCGAAGTGCAGCGCCTGCAAAAAGCCGGGCAAACCAGCGCCGCGCTGGCGCGTGCCGACCAATACATTGCCCAGCACCCGAATGACCCGCAGATGCGCTTCATCAAAGCCGGCGTGCTCAGCAGCAGCGGCCAGGCCGAACAGGCGCAGGCGCTGCTCACACAGCTCACGCGCGACTACCCCGAGCTGCCCGAGCCCTGGAACAACCTGGCCGTGCTGCACGCGGCCCAGGGCCGGCTGGACGAGGCGCAGCAGGCGCTGGAAGCGGCTTTGCGCATCAACCCCGCCTATGCCACGGCACTGGAAAACCTGGGCGACGTGCGCGCCCGCCAGGCGGTGCAAGCCTGGCAGCGCGCGCGCCAGCTGGATGCGGGCAACACCCGCCTGGCGCCCAAGATCGACGCGCTGCGCGCCGTGACCGAGCCGCGCGCCGCTGACAGCGCGCGCCGCTGACAGCGGCGCGCCCACCTCGCGGAACTTGGTGGCGCTGGCCAGGCACCAAGCCGCTTTGCATTTTTGCCGTCACAGGAGTTTGTCACCCATGTCCTTTTCTCGAAGAGCCCTGCACCGCCTGGCGGCCACCACCGTTGCCGCCGCCGCACTGGGCACGGCGCTGCCCGCGCTGGCGGCGGACCCGCGCGTGAAATTCGTCACCAGCGAAGGCGAATTCGTCATCGAGGTCTATCCAGACAAAGCCCCCAAGACGGTGGAAAACTTCCTGCAATACGTCAAGGACAAGCACTACGACGGCACGGTGTTTCACCGCGTCATCGGCAGCTTCATGGTGCAAGGCGGCGGCTTTGACAAGGCGTACCAGCAAAAGCCCACGCGCCCGCCCATCCAGCACGAAGGCCGCGCGGCGCTGGCCAAGGGCCTGAGCAACACCGTGGGCACCGTGGCCATGGCGCGCACGGGTGAGCCGCACTCGGCCACGGCGCAGTTCTTCATCAACGTGGTGGACAACAAGCGCCTGGATCCCGTGATCCTGCCTGCGGGCGATCCGGTCACATTCGAGTTCCAGGGGCAAACGCACAAGGACATTCCGCGCAAAAACGTCGAAAACCACCCCCTGCTGTTCGGCTACACCGTGTTCGGCAAGGTCGTCAGCGGCATGGACACAGTGGAAAAAATCCGCCATACGCCCACTGGCCCAGGCGGGCCTTTCCCGTCCGACGTGCCGAAAAAGCCGGTGGTCATCGAATCGGCCAAAATCCTGTAAGCCCCGTGCGGCACATGGCCGCACTGCCCGTTTCCGTGTCGCGGCCCTGGCCGCGACATGTGTTTTACCCCTCCCCTGAAACCATTGTCATGAGCAACCCCCAAGTCGAACTGCACATCCAAGGCCGCGGCGTCATCACGCTGGAGCTGGACACGGCCAAGGCGCCCAAATCGGTCGAAAACTTTCTGGCCTACGTGAAAGCAGGCCATTACGACGGCACCATCTTCCACCGTGTCATTCCCGGTTTCATGATCCAAGGCGGTGGCTTCACCGCCGACATGAAGCAAAAGCCCACGCAGGCGCCCATCGCCAACGAAGCGGCCAATGGCCTGAAAAACGACCTCTACACCATCGCCATGGCCCGCACGAGCGACCCGCACTCGGCCACGGCGCAGTTCTTCATCAACGTGGCGGGCAACGACTTTCTCAACCACACCGCCCCCAACGCCCAGGGCTGGGGCTACGCCGTTTTTGGCAAAGTCATTCAGGGACAAGACGTGGTGGACGGCATCAAGGGCGTGCCCACGGGCCGCGCCGGCTTTCACGAAAACGTGCCCAAGACACCCGTGGTGATCGAAAAAGCCGTCGCCCTGTAAAGCCTGCCCCATGACAGGCACCCCCGCCATCGGCGTGCTGCACGCGCCCGCGCACTGGCGTGTGGTGGACTTCATCTCCGATCTGCACCTGCACGCTGGCGAGCCCGACACCTTTGCCGCCTGGGCGCGCTACATACGCCACACCCCGGCCGATGCGGTGTTCATCCTGGGCGATTTGTTCGAGGTGTGGGTAGGCGATGACGCGGCCCTGCCCGGCAGCTTTGAAGACAGCTGCGCCCAGGTGCTGACCGCCGCCGCCACGCGCACGCAGGTGTATTTCATGCACGGCAACCGCGACTTTCTGGTGGGCAGCGCCTTTTTGTCGCGCTGTGGCGTGCAGCCCCTGGCCGACCCCACTGCCCTGCACGGCATGGGACAGGTCTGGCTGCTCACCCACGGCGACTTGCTGTGTACCGAGGACGTGGCCTACCAGCAATTTCGCCGCCAGGTGCGCGCGCCGCAGTGGCAAGCCGCCATGCTGGCGCGCCCACTGGCTGAGCGCCAGGCCATTGGTCGCCAAATGCGCGCGCAAAGCCAGGCCCAGCAGGGCGAGCACGCCCCCGGCTACGACCGCATCGACACCCCCCTGGCCCGCCAGTGGCTCAGCGCCGCCGGCGCCCACGCGCTGATCCACGGCCACACCCATGCCCCCGGCGATCACGATCTGGGCCGCAACGCCCAGGGCCAGGCGCTGACGCAGCACGTGCTCAGCGACTGGCACGTCACCCCCGGCCAGCAGCGTATGCAAGTGCTGCGCCTAAGCACAGCGGGCCTGGCCCGCGTGCCGCCCGAAGCCGGGTAAAAGCCCCGCCCCCCGCTCGGCAACCCCCATGCGCCTTTGGCAACGCCTGCTGCACCCGCTGCGCCGCGCCCTGGGCGCGCCAGCGCCCATCCCCGACCCCCTGTGGCAAGCCACCCTGGCGCACTACCCCTTTCTGGCGCGCCTGACCCCCGCCGAGCAAGCCCGCCTGCGCGTGCTGGCCGCACACTTTCTGGCGCAAAAGCAATTCACCGGCGCGCACGGCCTGCACGTGACCGATGCCATGGCCCTGGCCGTGGCCGCACAGGCCTGCCTGCCCCTGCTGCACCTGGGCCCGCCCGGTGCGCCCGAAAAAGCCCTGCACTGGTATAGCGACTTCGTCGGCATCGTCATGCACCCGCACGACGCTGTGGCCCGCCGCCAGGCCGTGGACGCCGCAGGCGTGCTGCACCACTACGACGAAGTGCTCTCAGGCGAAGCCATGTACGGCGGCCCCGTCATGCTCAGCTGGTCCGCCGTGCACAACGCCGGCCGCAGCCAGGCAAGCCAAGATGCGCCCGGCTACAGCGTCGTCATACACGAATTCGTGCACAAGATGGACATGCAAGCCGGCGGCGCCGACGGCGCGCCACCGCTGCCACGCGGCTTCATGGGTGCGGGCAGCCGGCGCGAAGCCGCACGCCACTGGCAACGCACCTGGGCGCCCGCGTACGAGCGTTTTCGAGAGCAAGTCATCCTGGCCGAACGCTTTGGCGCCCCCGCCCCCTGGCTGGACCCCTACGCCGCCAGCGCCCCGGCCGAATTTTTTGCCGTGGCCTGCGAAGCGCACTTCGTGCAGCCCGAGCGCTTCGCCCAGGCCTACCCCGACTTAAGCGCCGCCTTGCGCGCTTTTTTCAGGCAACCGCCTTTGCTGCCAGACCCGCTCGCCCAGGACGCGGGGAAAACGCCATGATGGCTAGACAAATGATGATCTGACCCCGATTTTTGCCACGACTTCTTCGTCGCCGATCAGCACCAACCAGAAATCAAGCTAGCGTTTAACCGGATTGCAGGATTGAGGAGTTCGTGCAATAAATAAGCACTAACTAATTCAGAATCTTTGGAGAGCAGTCATGCCTGTGGGGCCAGGAGGAATTCGTGTTTTTAGGGTGGATGACAAAGCGGAGAAGAAACCAAAAAAAACTTCTCGCAAAAAAGCCAAGTCACACAAATCAAATAAAGAGACGTCTATTGTTCATACAGTTGGAGCCAAAAGCACTCAGAAGTGCACGAATAAAAATGCTCGAAAGGCATCCTCCGAAAACACGACAAAGCCCCGCAATTCAGCCAATGAAGCACAAAATAAATTCATCCATTCTTTGGATAAGAAACTTGAGCCTCTTGACACCATTCGTGTCAAGCACCAGCTTGTTTTGAACGAAAAGCAAAAGGCGCGTCTGAAAGCTCTGTTCAGCGCCCCCAACGCACTGGCTTCAATGCTCAGGGCTTATCCCCAAAGGCTCACCACTCCCTCCGATGCATCAACGTTTTTGCTGCGCAACCGAAAACAGCTCGATACCTACATCAATCCGGATGCTCGGGAGCGCGCTGTAGATCTACTGACGGAATTACTGCTTCAGTGGTCAGGCAATCCTCCCGAATCCATCGGAATTGACTTCGACAACGTGTCTTTGACGCCAGAACAGAAAGTTTACCTTCCCTTGGCAGGCTATCGTGGAATTGAGGTAGCGGAGCCAATGCAACTGCTCAGACAGCGGAGAGGTAGATTGTTCAAAGCGCCTTTCACTTTGTTTGAAGAAGGTAAGAATTTTTTTGTGGCCTTCTCTTTGGAGCCAAAGCAGGTTTCAGAACAGGCAGCACGAGTCGTCAAGCAGTCGCCCCGGAACAACCGATCAAGGAAAATTCAGATGAAGCCTGGTCAACCATTGCCCTATATCAGCGGCATGAGAAATAAACCTCACGAACCTAGGCAGCGAGTACTTTTTTCCAAATACAGTGGGGTATTTAGGGGAGGAATTAAAACCATGAATTGGGGAGGACTATTCGGCTGGGGAGTAAATGGAGGATTACCATCATTGGGTAAGCGCAGTCGGTGACCCCAGTTTTCCTCTATGTATCCAACCCAGCCACGAGCTGGCCGAAGGGTTGTTCGAAAATCAGAAAATCAGGGTCAGATCACCATTTCGCAGTCCAGCCGGTCACGCCTGCATTTCCCCTCCACGGGAATAACGAAAATACGCGTCTGCCTGCTTTTCCCCAGAGACTGTTCGAGCCATTCATGTCGGGGATCAGCCCAGGCGTGCTCAGCGAGATGTCAAGCCGCTGGGCAGGGCGCGGCAGGGGCCAAAGCACCGCAACACCAGGGGAGCAAGTCTTTCAAGCCCCCAAGGCTTGCAGCAAGGCGGCGTTGAAGGCCTCGGGCGCTTCGTAGGGCACCCAGTGGCCTGCGTTTTCGATCAGGCGCAGGCCGGCAAAGCCGGGGGCGCTGGCGGCCAGCACGGCGGGCAGTTGCGCCAGGTTCTGGGCATACAGCACGTCGTGCGCGCCGTAGATGGCGTGCACGGGGCACGGCACGGCGCTCAGGCTGCGGGCCAGGATGTCGGTGCGCGACAGGCGCCGGCGGGGTAGGCGGTCGCGCTGCGCGTTGGCCGCGTGCAGCGCCAGTGCCAGCGCGTCGATGCGCGTGGGGTCGTGCAGCATCAGCGTGGCCAGGTTGTGCCGGTGTACGGTGGCTTGGGCATGGGCTGGCAGGTGGCGCCAGCCTTTGAGGGTGATGGGCTGCGCGGGCGCGACGCCCAGGCCAGGGGCGCCAACCAGCACCAGGCACCGCGCCAGCGCGGGGTGGGCGGCCAGCAGCAGGCCAGCGGTCATGCCGCCAAAGGAAAAGCCCACCATGTCCACGGGCTGGCCGTCAAACAGGGCGCGCAGGCTGTCGGCCAAGGGCGGCACGATGGCGTCGGCGTCGTGGCCAGGGGGTGGGCCAGAGTCGCCAAAGCCGGGCAGGTCCACGGCCCACACGGCGCGGCCCGCGTCCGCCAGCGGCAGGATGTTGCGCACCCAGTGCGTCCAGCTGCCGGAGCCGCCGTGCAGCAGCACCAGCGGCGGCTGGCCGGGCGCGCCCTGGCCCCAGGTGTGCCAGACGATGTGCCCGCCGGTGGCCATGGGCAGGGCCACGCGCCGCCCGGCGGCCAGGCGCTGGCGCATGGCCGGGGGCAGCGGGCTGGGCAAAAGCATGTGCATGAGCGCAGGCTACGGACGAATCAGCCTGCTTATAGGAGTGTTAACAAAAAATGCCAATCGCGCGCTATTGGCAATGGTTTATTGCTATAAAAACAGAAGCAAACAGTCGCATCAGGCAGGCGATGCGGGCGTCAACAGCCCGGCGGGTTCTGGGGGCATTACCACGTGCCGCGTGCGTCCACGGGCACCACGGCTTCCACCTTGCCTTCGTGCAGGCCGCCGCGCACCACGATCAGGTGGGTGTGCAGGTTGACCGTGGGGTCGCAGTGGCCGGGGATGAGCCACACGGTGTCGCCCAGGGCGGGCAGGGGGGCGTCTTCCGTGGCCGGGCGCAGGATGCCGTGCTCGTCGCCGCCGTTGACGAACTGCGGCGCCAGCTGCTCGGGCTGGGCGGGTAGCACGGTGGGCAGGCCGCTGTCGATGGCGTGGCTTTTGTGGCCGGCGTCGATGACGGCATGGTGGGCCGAGGCGCTGATGACCTGGGCCTTGACGAACAGCGCGGGCTCAAACTGCGGCTGAATGGCGTCGCGCTGGTTTTTCAGGTAGTCGGCGTCCATGAACAGAAAGCTGCCCGGTTGCAGCTCGCCCCACAGGCCGCTGGCCGCTTCGTGGGCAAAGGTGCCGGTGCCCGCGCCGGTGACCAGTGGCGGGGGCAGGCCGGCGGCTTGCAAGGCGGTGAGGGTGCGTTGCAGGGCGTCGGCGGCCAGGGCGATGGCGTTGCGCCGCTCCACCACGCTGCGCAGGTGTTGCGCGCCGCCGTGGTAGGCGTGCAGGCCCGCGTAGCGCAGGCTGGCCGAGCGGCCGCTGAGCAGGCGCGCCAGCTCCACCGCCGCTTCGCCAGGGGCCACGCCGGCGCGGCCCTGGCCCACGTCCACTTCAATGAACACGTCGATCACGGCGTGGGTGAGCATCATGGCTTGGGCCAGCCGCTCCAGCCCCTCGGCGCTGTCGATGGCGATGGCCAGCTGCCCGTCGCGCGCCTTGAGCTGGTGCGCCAGCGCGGCCACGCGGCGCAGCTTGGGCACGGCCAGCACCTCGTTGCTGATGAAGATGTCCTTGATGCCGCCAGCGGCCAGCGCCTCGGCCTCGGCCACGGTTTGCGTGCACACGCCCACGGCGCCGGCTTGCATTTGCAGGCGGGCAAAGTCGCTGCTTTTGTGCATCTTGGCGTGCGGGCGCAGGCGCAAATGGTGCTTGGCGGCAAACTCGATCATGCGCTGCATGTTGCGGTTGGCCGCGTCCAGATCGACCACCAGCGCGGGGGTGCCAATGGCGTCGGTGCCCTGGCCGATGAGGGCGCGCAGGGCGTCGGGAATGGGTTCAGGCCGTGGTGTTTTCATCGCGTGTTTCCTCCTCCAAATGGCTGGTGTCGGCCCAGCCGATCAATGTCAGGCCGCCCTCGGGCGTCCACAAAAGGCGGTTGATGGCCGCATTGCCAATTTGCCAAGTGCGCGCGTCTTGCAGCCCCAGGCCGGTGGCGGCGCGGTACAGCACGTCCAGCACGCCGCCGTGGGTGAACAAGGCCACGTGCTGGCCCAGGTGGGCAGCGGCCAGCGCCTGCACGGCGTGCAAGATGCGCTCTTGAAAGGCGAGCAAGGATTCCCCGCCCGGCGGCGCCCAGTCAGGGTCGCGGCGGCGCCAGCGCTCGGCCTGCTCGGGCAGGCGCTGGGCCAGTTCGGCAAAGGTGTGGCCCTGAAAGTCGCCAAAACAGCGCTCGCGCAGCGCCGCGCGCTCGGCCAGGGGGGCGCCGGTGGCGCTGGCCACGGCGCGAGCGGTGTCCAGCGCGCGGCTTAGGTCGCTGCTGTAAATGGCGTCAATGGCCTCGCCCCGCGCCGCCAGCGCCCGCGCCAGGCGCTGCGCCTGCTGACGGCCCGCGTCGTTCAGGCCAATGTCCAGGTGCCCTTGCAGGCGCGCCCCCACATTCCACGCGGTTTCACCGTGGCGAATGGCAAGAATGCGGGTGGCTTCCATGCCCGCGATGATGCCATGTGAACAGGCCAGCAGACCCAGATGAAGTGTGAAATATGCCGCTTGCGCGCATCTGGTGCGCGGTGACAGCTATGCTTTTGAAAGCGCCCGAGCCTTTTCCCCCGGCATGGCGGCAGGCGGAGATGAGGCCACGGGCTGCAGGCCGGGATGTGCGCCCGGCAGCGCACCTGCTTTTCTTTGCGCCGCCAAAGAAAAGCAGGCAAAAGAAAGGCGGCCCCACTGCCCGTGTCCTGCCCGTGTCCCTTCGCTGCGCTGCGGGCAGCCTGCGATGCTCAGACCTGGTGCGGCGCTGCGGAACTCGCTTTGTTCACGGCGTTCACGCCGCTCAAACAGCCGCAGCGAGTCAGATCACGAAGCAGCCCCATGCTGCGCTGGGTCTGCCCGCCCCAGGTTTTGCGCTTCTCGGCACGGGCAAAGGGGATTGGTTGATTCGGGCCATCGCTGCGCTCGGCCCTGGGTGTCCCCATCCCAGCCTTCCCCCAGAGGGGGAAGGGGCTGACACCGCCTTGGCGTCTTTGGGCTTGGCTCCCTCTCCCGCTGGGGGAGCAACCGTGTCAAGTTTTTTTATGCTGCCATGTTGTTCCTCCA
>JAUNHQ010000133.1 GCA_030535425.1 Pseudomonadota bacterium
TGCGCACCCGCTTTGCCGACCGCGACAGCGGCGGGCGCGGCCTGCAAACCTTTGACTTGCGCACCACCATCCACGCCGTCACCGCCGTGGAAAGCGCCTTGCTCGACCTGCAAGGCCAGCACCTGGGCCTGCCCGTGGCCGCGCTGCTGGGCGAGGGCCAGCAGCGCGATGCCGTGCAAATGCTGGGCTACCTCTTTTTCGTGGGCGACCGCACCCAAACCGATTTGCCCTACGCCAGCGAACCCGGCGCCGCCGACGACTGGCTGCGCCTGCGGCACGAAAAAGCCATGACGCCCGAGGCCATCGTCCGCCTGGCCGAAGCGGCGCAGGCGCGCTACGGCTTTGAAGACTTCAAGCTCAAGGGCGGCGTGCTGCGCGGCGAGGAAGAAATCGAAGCCGTCACCGCGCTGGCTGAGCGCTTTCCCCAGGCGCGCATCACGCTCGACCCCAACGGCGGCTGGCTGCTCAAAGACGCCATCCGCCTCATGCGCGACATGCACGGCACGCTGGCCTATGCCGAAGACCCCTGCGGCGCGGAAGAGGGCTTTTCCGGCCGCGAAGTCATGGCCGAATTCCGCCGCGCCACCGGCCTGCCCACGGCCACCAACATGGTCGCCACCGACTGGCGGCAAATGACCCACGCGCTCGCGCTGCAAGCGGTGGACATCCCGCTGGCCGACCCGCATTTCTGGACCCTGGCCGGCAGCGTGCGCGTGGCGCAAACCTGCCGCGACTGGGGCCTGACCTGGGGCAGCCATTCCAACAACCATTTCGACGTGTCCCTGGCCATGTTCACCCACGTGGGCGCCGCCGCGCCGGGCAAGGTCACCGCCATCGACACGCACTGGATCTGGCAGGACGGCCAGCGCCTCACGCGTGAGCCGCTGCGCATCGAAGGCGGCCACGTGCGCGTGCCGGCCAAGCCCGGCCTGGGTATCGAGCTGGACATGGCCGAGGTGGACAAAGCTCACCAGCTCTACCAGCAGCACGGCCTGGGTGCGCGCAACGACGCGCAGGCCATGCAATACCTGCTGCCGGGCTGGGAGTTCGACCCCAAGCGCCCGTGCATGGTGCGTTGAGCAACGCCGCCAAAACACGAATCACCCAAACGAAAAGCCGTTGACGCTTTCCCATCAAGCGCAAGCAGCTCACTTTTTTGAAGCAAAACCATGACCGACCCCAAAGACAGCACCCCCGCCCAGATTGACGCCGCCGCCCGCGCCGCCGCGCAGGCCGCCCCCGCCTTTGCCGCCACCAGCGGCGCGCAGCGCGCCGCCTTGCTGCGCGCCCTGGCCGCCGCGCTGGAAGGCGCGCGCGAGCAGCTCGTGCCCCTGGCCGATGAAGAAACCGGCCTGGGCGCAGCGCGCCTCAATGGCGAGATGGACCGCACCGCCTTCCAGCTGCGCGGCTTTGCCGACGAGGCCGAACGCGGCCAGCCCTTTGCCCGCACCGACGACCCCTCCGTGCCCGGCGCGCCGCCCGCAGGCCGCCCGCACCTCACGCGCGTGCGCGTGCCGCTGGGGCCGGTGGCCATGTTCAGCGCCAGCAACTTCCCCTTTGCCTTTTCGGTGCTGGGCGGCGACACGGCCAGCGCGCTGGCCGCGGGCTGCCCCGTGCTCGTCAAGGCGCACCCTGGCCACCCGCGCCTCTCGCGCGCCGTGCTGCAACTGGCGCAGGCCGCCGTGGCCGCGCAGGGCCTGCCCGCCGGCGTGCTGGGCATGGTGGAAGGCGCGGGCGTGGACGTGGGCGTGCAACTGGTGCAGCACCCGGCCATCGCCGCCGTGGCCTTTACCGGCTCCACCCGCGGCGGGCTGGCGCTGGCGCAGCTGGCCCAGGCGCGCCCGCGCCCCATACCGTTTTTTGGCGAGCTGGGCGCGGTCAACCCCGTGGTGGCCACGCCGCAAGCGTTGGCCGCGCAGGGCGAGGCGCTGGCGCAAAGCCTAGCCGCCTCCATCGCCCTGGGCTGCGGGCAGTTTTGCACCAGCCCGGGCGTCATCGTGGTGCAGCGCGACGCGGCCTCGCAAGCCTTTGTCGATGCACTGGCACAAGCGCTGGCCGCGCAGGTGCCACACCGCATGCTCACGCCCGGCATCCGCATGGGTTTTGAGCAGGGCGTGGCTGCCTGGGCGCGCCACGCCAAGCTGCGCGTGCTGCTGGGCAGAAGAAAAGGCGAAGCGGATGCTGTCGATGTACCGCCCAAACCCTTTTTGGCTGAGGTGCAGGGCGAGGACTTCATTGCCGATGCCGCGCTGCATGAGGAAGTGTTTGGCCCCGCCGCCCTGGTGGTGCGCGTGCAAGACACGGCCCAGGCCGCCGAAGTGCTGCAAGCCCTGGGCGGCAGCCTCACCGTCACGCTGTGGGGCTTTGGCGGAGATGCACCGCCCGCCGAAGACGCGCAAGCCCTGGTGCGCACGGCCACGCAAATCGCTGGCCGCGTGCTCTTTGCTGGCGTGCCCACCGGCGTGGCCGTCACCCACGCGCAGCAGCACGGCGGACCTTACCCATCGTCCACCGCGCCGGCCACCACCTCGGTGGGCTATGCCGCCATGGACCGCTTTTTACGCCCCGTGGCCCTGCAAGACGCCCCCGCCTGGTTGCAGGCGCGCGGCGGCGTGCCGGTCTGAGACAGGCGCTGGAAAAGGCTTTGGCATCATGACCAGCGCAGCATCTCGCCCGGCCCTGGCCATCCGCATGCACGCGGCCGACAACGTGGCCATCATCGCCAACGATGGCGGCCTGCCCGCAGGCACGCTGCTGCCCGAAACCCTGCCCGGCGTGCCTGCCGGCGGGCTGGCGCTGCGCGATGCGGTGCCGCAGGGGCACAAGGTGGCGCTGGCCGATGTGCCCGCAGGCGCTGCCGTGCGCCGCTACAACGTGCCCATTGGCTACGCCCGCCAGCCCATTGCCGCTGGCAGCTGGGTGCATGAAAAGCTGCTGGACATTCCCGCCGCGCGCGAGCTGCACGGCCTGCCCATGGCCACCGTGCCCGCGCCCGGCTGGCCGCCGCTTCAGGGCTACACCTTCGAGGGTTATGTGAACGCCGATGGCAGCGTGGGCACGCGCAACCTGCTGGCCATCACCACCACCGTGCAGTGCGTGGCCGGCGTGGTGGATGTGGCTGTCCAGCGCATCCGCGCCGAGTTGCTGCCGCAATACCCCAACGTGGACGGCGTGGTGGCGCTGGAGCACACCTACGGCTGCGGCGTGGCCATTGATGCGCCCGGCGCCGAGATTCCGCAGCGCACGCTGCGCCACATCAGTCAGAACCCCAACTTCGGCGGCGAGCTGCTCATGGTCAGCCTGGGGTGCGAGAAATTGCAGCCCGAGCGCCTCATCCCGCCCGGCACGCACCTGATGCGCGCCGAGGGCCAGCCACTGAACAACGTCT
>JAUNHQ010000134.1 GCA_030535425.1 Pseudomonadota bacterium
GCTCCCACAATCCCGCCTCCACAGCCCCGCGCCCTTCACAATTCCGCCCCCTAACCCCCGCATCCCCCCACCGCCATCCCCACAAGCACTGGAATGAACGCTGAACTTCCCTCATGGCTGCCCTGGCTGGCGCTGGCTGGCCTGTTGATCAACGCGCTGCTGCTGCTGGCTTTGCTGCTGCGTCGCCCGCCCCAGGCCGCCACGCGCGATGAACTGGCGCACAGCCTGTCCCAATCCGCCGAACGGCTGGAGCGCCAGCTGCGCCAGGAAATGGGCGACAACGCCCGCAGCAGTCGGCAGGAGCTGGCCCAGACCCTGGCCAGCTTTCAAGACGCCATCACCCGCCAAAGCGCCGAAAGCCTGCGCACCCAAAACGCCCAGGTCGATGCCCTGGCTGCCCAGCTCACCCAGCTGCGCGGCACCTTGGGCGACACCCTGGTCGCCCAGCTGCAAGCCCTGGGGCTGACCATGACCCAGCAAGCGCAAGAAACCACCCGCACGCAAAACGCGCAAATCGACGCCTTTGCCCAGCAACTGGCCCACCTGCGCGCCAGCCTGTCAGAAACCCTGACGCAGCAACTGCACGCCCTGACCGAAGCCAACGCCCAGCGCATGCACGAAGTGCGCGCCACGCTGGAGCAGCAACTGGGCACCTTGCAAGCGGCCAACAGCGCCAAGCTCGATGAAATGCGCCGCACCGTCGATGAGCAACTGCAAACCACCTTGCAGCAACGCCTAGGCGAGAGCTTTCGCCAAGTGGCCGAGAGGCTGGAGCAAGTGCACAAAGGCCTGGGCGAAATGCAGACCCTGGCCCAAGGCGTGGGCGACTTGAAGCACCTGCTGACCAACGTCAAAACCCGCGGCCTGTTTGGCGAAGCGCAACTGGGCGCGCTGCTGGAACAGGTCTTCACCCCCGATCAGTACGCCGCCCAGATCATCACCCGCCCCGGCACCCGCAACGCGGTGGACTTTGCCATCCGCCTGCCTGGGCGCGGCGGCCAGGGCGATGCCGTGTGGCTTCCCATTGACGCCAAATTTCCCAACGAAGACTACGAACGCCTGCTCGACGCCCAGCAGCGCGCCGATGCCCAGGCCGCTGCCGACGCCGCCCGCGCGCTGGAAGCGCGCATCCGCCAAGAAGCGCGCAGCATGGCCGACAAATACGTGGAGCCGCCGCACACCACCGACTTCGCCATTTTGTTTTTGCCCACCGAAGGGCTTTATGCCGAAGTGCTGCGCCGCCCCGGCCTGATGCAGGCGCTGCAGCGCGAACACCGCATCACCTTAGCCGGCCCCACCACCTTGCTGGCCATGCTCAGCAGCCTGCAAATGGGCTTCAAAACCCTGGCGCTGGAAAAGCGCAGCAGCGAAGTCTGGCAAGTGCTGGGCGCGGTGAAAACCGAATTCGGCAAATTTGGCGACGTGCTGGCCAAAGTGCGCAACCAGACCCAGACCGTGCTCAACACCCTCGATCAGGCGCAAACCCGCACCAACGTGATGAACCGCGCACTCAAACAGGTCGAAGCCCTGCCCGACGCGCAGGCGCAGGCGCTGCTGCCGGGGGCCGAAGGCGCCAGCGAAAGCACCGCGTAAGCCAGCCTTTGCCATCGCTCATGGGTGCCCACACCCTTCGCCGCCCCTGCCGCGCGCTCCCCCTCATGCCCGCGCAGGCGGGCATGGCGGCATAAGGGGCATGACCTATGCGAAGCGATGCAGGGCAAGGGCAAGCCCAGGCTTTTGCGCCCTTTCCCAAAAGGGAAGGGGGGGAGAACCGCCCAGGCCATCGGACATTCAAAGGCCACTTGCCATCAAGAGAGTATTCGGCATCAAAAAGGCCATTTGCGCGCCACAGAAAAGCGCAAGCAGCTATCTTTTTTGAAGCATATACTGCTGGCCGCTTTTGTCTGCCATCGCCTGATGGATCAGGAAAACGAGCACGTGCGCTGCTCATCCCGAACCACGGGATAAAACCGCTGCGACTCAAACCAGCCGGGGTGATCCATCATCACCCCCAGCATAGTCGGCAGCACCCGCGCCAGAATCGCCCGCCCATCACGCACCTGCGCCCGGTTGACCGAGCTGCTCCACGTTGCCCCGCCATGCATCAACTGATTGCGCAGCGTGTACAGCCGCTGAAACACCGTGAACAGCACCCGCGCCGTATCCTGCGCGGCCAGCGCCTGCCCGGCTGATGCCTTGGCCCGCTCAAACGCCGGGCGCCAGGCTTGCTGATCCTTGCCGCCATTGAGCGCATCCCAAAACGGCTGAAACACATAAGGGTTGTTCAGCAGCGAACGGATAGCCCCCGGAAAATCGCGCCACACCAGCCCGTACAGCACCCGCGACTGGTCCAGATCGCACACGCGCTGCATGAAATCCTTGAACGCCGCCTTTTCCGAATATCCCTGCGCATCATCCTGCGCATACGCCGCGTTGAAGGCAATCCACAAGCAGATAAACGCCACATCATCGTCACCGCCCGCCGCCTCGGCCCGCCGCAGCCAGCTCAGCGCACGGTGCATGCGCAGCGTAAAACCCGTCCGCCCAGCCCCCACCAGTGCCGCATGACGCTGCATCAGGCCGTCAAGTGTGGGCGCTTGCGAAGCCGCCTTCAACGGAGGCGTGGGCAAAGAAAAAACCATGGTGTCGCACCCGAAATGCAGTGAATGTTCCAAGCGGCCATCGCGCAGCGCATCAACTCATCAACAGCACGGCACCGCCAGCGCCGCCTTTTCTCATGACAGCGGCAGCACTTTTTTCAGCAGCCCCTGCAACGCAGGCAGCACGCCCTCGGCACGGCGGCTGTCCGGCGCCTGCCCGCAGCGCGGGCAGGCATCCCACACATCGACACCCGGCACCAGCACATCGCTGCGCGGAAAAGCGGTTTTCTGCCAGCCGCATTGGGGGCAGGTGAAGGTGGTTGGGGGCGGAGCAATGGGCATGGAATTGTTGATTAGAAAAGGGGCTTAGGAAGCAAACATGTGTTCAACGCATGCTAACTTCTTGAGATGAAAGGGAAAAATAAGTACTACCGCCATTCAAAGATAAGCGAGGCCAAGTTTCGCCAACTACTTCGCCTGTTTGCCATGGATTTGACCGCCACGGATGCCGCGCAGCTATCTGGCGTTTCCGTGCGTTCGGTCAATGCGGTGTACCAGCGTATCCGTATCCGCTTGGCCCGGCAGTGCGCCGCCCAGTCTCCGTTCTCAGGCGAGCTTGAGTCCCGCGCTAAAGCCAGCCGCGCTTATGCGGCGCGCCGCCCAGTCTCCGTTCTCAGGCGAGCTTGAGGCCGATGAATCCTACTTTGG
>JAUNHQ010000055.1 GCA_030535425.1 Pseudomonadota bacterium
CCGGTCTGTGTGCAGGCCTGTATGATTGCTATGTTTTAAATAGCTTAAAACCATGTAAAAATGCGCGCAAATGGCTTGTTTTATTCAAAAGCAAGCCGCTGATGCAGGAGCGTTGCCCTGCCCTGCCCTGCACCGGCTCAGGCAGGCAGCACGCTTTGCAGCAGGCGCGCGATTTGCTGGGCCTGCGGCAGCACGGGGCCGGCAAAACGCACCACACCGTCACGCCCGCCGACCACCAGGGTGGGAAAGGTTTGCACATCCACATCGCCCAGGGCGTCGGCTTCGTCCTCGATGTCAAGCCAGCGAAACACCATGTCCGGCTGTGCTGCGCCTGCCGCGTCGAAGGCGGGCCTGAACTCGCGGCAGGTGCCGCACCAGGCGGCGCACAGGCAGATGACGGCGCCAGCGGCAGCGGGCGCACCTGCCAGGGTGTCGGCCAGCAGCGCGTTCAGCTCAGGGGAAATGGGGGCTTGGCTCATGCCGGGGCAAGAAAAAAAGCAAGGCGGCGAAACAAGGGCTGCATTGTCCCACTGGCCTCGCGCAGCCTGGCAGGCAGGGGCAAATTGCTATTTTATCAATAGCTGAAAATCATTTATGGATGCGCGCGAATGGCCATTTTTCTTGTGATCTTTTCCAAGGCCATCCGCGCCGCGCACTCAGGCCAGGTACATGGTGCGCAGCCGCTGGCGCTGGGTCTGGCCCATGCCCAGGGCTTGGTCCAGGTAGGCGTCGATGCTGCCGTGCGTCTGCTCCATGGCCAGCAGGGCGGCGTCCAGAAACTCGGCCTGCACGCGCCACAGCACGTTGAGCACTTCGCGCGGCACGCGGGTGTCGGCAGGCACGGGCATGCGGTACAGCTCGTTGGTCAGCAGGTAGTCCTGCATCACCACTTCGCGCGGCACGCCCAGCGCCAGCAGGATGAGCGCGGCGGCCAGGCCCGTGCGGTCCTTGCCCGCCGTGCAGTGAAACACCAGCGGTGCATCGCTTTGCAGCAGCGCATCGAACAGGGCGGCAAAGCGCGGCGCGTTGTCGTGGACGAAGGCGCGGTAGGTGTGCTGCATCAGCGCCACGGTGTGCGCGGGGGTCAGCTGCTCGCCCTGCGCCAGCAGGTCTTTCATGCGCTGCACCACGGTCGGCTCGATGGGCAGCGGGTGCTGCACCACGCCGGGCAGGGCGTAGGCGGCAGAGGCGCGCTCGGCCACGCCCCGGAAGTCAAACGCGCGCTTGACGCCCAGCGCGCTCAGCATGTGGGCGTCCTGCGGGGTCAGCGCGGCCAGGTGGTCAGAGCGAAACAGCGTGCGCCAGCGCACCGCGCGGCCATCGGCGCCGGGGTAGCCGCCCAGGTCGCGAAAGTTGCTGGCGCCAGCCAGGGGCAGGGATCGGTCGGGGTGACGGGGCATGGCGGTTTTTCCAGTCTGGCAGGCAGCCGCTGCCGGTGCGGCCACGGCCGGGTTTGGTGTCTTGTCTGCAAGGGCGCATTGTGTCCGACATGGCGCACCGGGCACCGGCTGCACCAGCCCTGCTGGCTGGCGTTTCCCCTCGTTGCGGTGCCCAGCCGGTGGCGGCTATGCTGGCCTGGCCTTTTGTTGCCGCACGGAGCATCGCTCATGAGCCAGACGCCGCTGCCAGACATTCCGCCGCCGCCGCCCGCACCGCCCGCGCCCCTGGATCCCCCCGGCTACCAGCCTTACGTGCCGCCGCCGTCGACGGTGCCGCAGGCCGTGATGCGCCCGCTGGGCCTGCGTGATCCGCTGCGATGGCTGGCGCTGGGCTGGCGCGATCTGGTGGCGACACCGGGCATTGCCCTGTTTTATGGCCTGTGCTTCTGGGGCATGGCCGTGGTGCTGGCGCTGGTGTTTCGCAACCGGCCGGAATATGTGATGTCCATTGCCTCGGGCTGCCTGCTGATGGGGCCGTTTCTGGCCATGGGGCTGTATGAGGTGAGCCGCCGGCGCGAGCGCGGCGAGCCGCCGGTGCTGGCCGCTTCCCTGACCTGCTGGGACAAGCACCTGCGCAGCATGAGCCTGCTGGTGCTGGTGCTGATCGTGCTGGAACTGCTGTGGGGGCGCGCGTCGCTGGTGGTGTTCGCGGTGTTTTTCAACACCGGCATGCCATCAACCGCCGGGGTGCTGGAAGCGGTGTTCAACCCTGAGAACATCGAGTTCGTGCTGGTCTACATGGCCGTGGGCGGGGTGTTTGCGCTGCTGGTGTATTCCACGGCAGTGGTGTCGATTCCCATGATTCTGGACCGCGACACCGACGCCATCAGCGCCGCCATCACCAGCATTCGCGTGATGTTCGCCAACCCCGTGACCATGCTGTGGTGGGGGTTTCTCATCACGGCACTGATTGCCCTGGGGCTGGCCACCTGGGGGCTGGGGCTGGTGCTGACCGGCCCACTGCTGGGCCATGCGAGCTGGCACGCCTATCGCGGCGCAGTGCAGTGGCAGGAGCCGCCCCAAGCGGCCCCTGCCGCAGACAGTGCCGAAAAAAGGGCCGCTTAGAAAAACCAGCAGCCCTGCCCCCTTTCAACGCTGGGCGTAGGGCTTGCCCGCCGCTGCGGCACGCGGCGCGCGCGCCGGGCGGGCGGCATGGCTGCTGCCCAGGGGTCTTTTGCTTGTTTTTTGATAGCTATCGCCACGCTCTGCATGGGCTTTTGAGCGGGTTTTGGGCTGAAACCCATCGCCCATCAGCTTGGGGCCGCGCGGCTCGCCAAAGCCGCGCGCGCCACCTTTGCCGCCGGGCTTGCCGCCCCATGTGGCGCCGCCCCTGGCCGGGCCGCCGCGCCCCGGGCTGCGGCCGCCTTTGCGCGCGGGCGGCTCTTGCGTGATGGGCGGGAAAAACCGGGTCGGCTCCAGCCCCTGCACGGTGAGGGGGCGAAAGTGCTGGCGGGTGTAGGCCTCGATGTCGGCCAGGCGCTTGCGGTCGCGGAATTCGGCCAGGGTGATGGCCAGGCCGTCGCGGCCGGCGCGGCCGGTGCGGCCGATGCGGTGGGTGTAGTCCTCGGCCTTCATGGGCAGGCCGTGGTTGATGACGTGGGTGATGCTGGGCACGTCAATGCCGCGCGCGGCCACGTCGGTGGCCACCAGGATTTGCACGCGCCCGTCGCGCAGGGCTTTCAGGCGCCGGTTGCGCACGGCCTGGCTCAAGGCGCCGTGCAGCGACACGGCGGCAAAGCCGGCTTGCTGCAAGTCTTCGGCCAGCTGCTCGCATTCGATTTGCGTGCAGGCAAAGACGATGGCCTGGTCAATGCTGGGGTCGCGCAGCCAGTAGTCGAGCAGGCGGCGGCGGTGCTCGGGGCTGTCGGCCCAGTACAGCTCTTGCCGGATGTTGGCGTGCTGCTGCTGGGGCGTGGCCACTTCCACCTTGCGCACTTTGGCGCCGCCTTCGTGCATGACGCGCATGGCCAGCTGCTGGATGCGCGGGGCGAAGGTGGCGCTGAACATCATGGTCTGCTGGCGCTGGGCGGTGCGCTGGTGCACTTCGGCCAGGGCGTCGGCAAAGCCCAGATCCAGCATGCGGTCGGCCTCGTCCATGACCAAAAAGCGCACCTGGTCAAGCTCAATCTGCCCGCTGCCGGCCAGATCGAGCAAGCGGCCGGGGGTGGCAACCACCAGGTTGGCGATTTGCAGCTGATACGGCATGCCGCCCACCACGCTGGCAATGCGCAGGCCGCGGCAGTGCTTGACCAGGTCAATCGCGTCTTGCGCCACTTGCTGCGCCAGCTCGCGCGTGGGGCACAGCACCAGCGCGCCGGGCACGGCAGGCTTGAAGTGGCGGGCATCCAGCGGGTTTTTGCGGCGGGGTTTTTTGGGCGGCGGCTCGCCTGCGGCAAGGGCGGCGTCCACTTTGGCCTGCCAGGCCGCTTGCTCGCGCGCGGCGGCTTCGCGCTGCATGCCGATCAGGGTGTGCAGCACGGGCAGCAAGAAAGCGGCGGTTTTGCCGCTGCCGGTCTGGCTGCTGACCATCAGGTCGTTGAAAGGCGCGTCGCCGCCCGCACCCAGCGCCAGCGGTATGGCGCGCTGCTGCACGTCGGTCGGCTGGGTAAAGCCCAGCTCGCGCACGGCGTCCAGCAGCTCGGGCGCCAGGCCCAGGTCGGCAAAGGGGTTGGGTTCAGCGGCTTGGTTTGCTACGGTTTCAGTAGCTTCTTGCGCTTGGTGGGCGTGCGCAAACGCCTGATTTTCCTCATAAGAGGCCATGACTTGACTTTCGGTACTTTTGCTTGGCGCGCCACGCCTTGGCTTTTTCAAAAAAGCCTTGAAAAAACACGTGGCTCAAAAACGCGCGTCACATGGGGTTCAAGAGAAACAGCACCCACCATCTGACAACGCGGGCTGGCAAAAGCCCGGAAAAACGACGCGCCCTACAGTGGCCCGGCAAAGCGCAGGCCCCAGGAGCAGACATCGAAAATGTCGGCCGCTGCGCTTGAAATGCTTAAAAGCAAGGCAGGGTTTAAAACCCCGCCCCAGGCAGCGGCCGCGCATGCAAGAAGGAAGATGTGCGGCTGGTTTTTTTCTTCGCGGCGTGCGGCGGATGCCGTGCAAAAAAAGCGCATGCAAATGGCTTTTTGAACAAAGCACCTGAAAAAAGCACTTGATAAGGCATCAAAAAAACCAGCTTCAACCCCCCCCTTTTTTGAGGGTAGCCAGCCACATGACGCCAAAACGCGCGAAGCCCGCGATTATGGCAGGGCATGGCCGGCTTGTACACCGCCTTCTTGCCCCGGCAGGCGCAGCGCCTGCGCTACCAGCTGCACCGCTGCCGAGGCGTTGCGGCTGGCGTGGATCACATCGGGTAGCAAGCATCCAGGCTGACAAGCCCAGCAGCCCAGGACGAACCCCGGAACAGCACGCCCCGCCGCGCACGCCCCAGGGCGCGCGCCGCAGGCTCAGCCGCCTGAAGATTTAACGCCTAGATACGTGTACCCGTATTGCGCAGGCGTGTCTGTATTGGCCCCCTGCCGGCTTGTCAGCACCGTCAGGCGGCGTGTGCTGCTGTCGTAATAAGCAATGCCATTGCCCGAGAAAACAGGGTATGGGCAAGCGTTGCTGACGTCCTTGATCTCGATGTCAAAGATATTCCTGCCCGATGCGCGCGGACTGAGTGTTCCACTGCGCTCGCAGCCGCTTTCGGAAGCCGGCAGCGTCACATCGCCCGTGGGCGAAATGGTCATCGTGCGGCTTTGGGCAGAGGCGGTGCAGCAGCCCTCCAGCCCCTGGTAGCTGCCTGCCACCTCAGACAGTGAAGCCGGCTGCTCGTAACCGCTCCAGTACCTGCCCTCGCTTTTTCTGTCCAGATACAGGGCAGCCCACAGCTCCCCGTCCACATTCGCCCGGTCATTGACCGTATAGGTGCCCGAATAGCCATACTGCCGTGGCAAGGGATTGATGGCGCTATGAATCAGGGCAGCGCCACTCAGGCTGCCGCTGCCCGACTGGGTTTGGCCGTACGCCACATTCACCAGCTCCAAGGTGGCGGTGTCGTGGCTGGCAAACCAGGTTTGCCCTGTTTCCAGCACCACCATGTCAACCGCTTGCGGCTTGCCCGAAGCGGTGTCCACAGCGTCAAAACGCCATACCCCTTCGGCGCTGGTTTTCTGCGGCGTGTCAGGCTGGTCATCGCCATCGCCGCCGCACGCGGCCAAAACCACGCTGGCAGACAGTGCCAACAAAAGCTGTACCCGTCGTCTGGACATCTTCGTTCCTTTTCAGTACTGGTTGAAAGACTGAGCTACAGCGTATCAAACAACTTCACAAACCGCAAAAATCAAAAATGATAGCTAAAAACCCTTATAAATAGCGCGCAAATGGCCTTTTTCTCCAACCATCAGGAGCGGCTGGGCACGCCCCGGTTGGCCAGCGCGTCGGCGCGCTCGTTGCCCTCGTGCCCCGCATGGCCCTTGACCCAGTGCCAGCGGATACGGTGGCCGCTGCCGCTGACCAGGGTGTCGAGCCTTTGCCACAAGTCCACGTTTTTCACCGGCTGCTTGCTGGCGGTGCGCCAGCCCTTGGCTTTCCAGCCCGCGATCCAACTGGTGATGCCCTGGCGCACGTACTGGCTGTCCAGGTACAGATCCACCTCGCACGGGCGCTTGAGCGCGGCCAGCGCCTCGATCACGGCGGTCAGTTCCATGCGGTTGTTCGTTGTCAGCGGCTCACCGCCAAACAGCTCTTTCTCATGCCCGGGCGCGCGCAGCAGCGCACCCCAGCCGCCGGGGCCGGGGTTGCCCTTGCAGGCGCCGTCGGTGTAAATCTCAACGTGGCTCAAGGTTTGCACTTTCATTCATTCGTATGTGCGCTGGCCGGGCCAACGCGGTTGGCCATGGGCACAGACCCGGCGGCCACGGCGGGCGCGCTCTTCCAGGCCGCCCCCACCAGCTTGGCGCCGTGCGTGCGCTTGACGGCCATGATGAAGTACGCCGCGCCAAACACAGGCCACCAGCGCGCGCCTGCCCTGTCCATCCAGGCATGGCGGGCCAGCGCGCCAGCGGTGCGCACCGCCGGGCGCCAGCAGCCGAACTGCACGCTCTCCAGCTCAAACGCCAGCAGGCGCAGCCAGTCACGCAAGCGCCAGTGGCTGATGAATTCCCCCGCGTCAGGCAAAAACAGCCGCCCAAAACCCATGCGCTGGTACAGCCGGGCGCGGCGCTGGCGCAGGCCCCACAGGCTGACGGGGTTCAACCCCGCAATGGCCACGCGCCCCTCATGCACCAGCACGCGGTGCACTTCGCTCAAGGTGGCGTGCGGGTTGGGGCTGAGCTCCAGCGCATGCGGCAGCACCACCAGATCCAGGCTGCCAGAGGCAAAGGGCAAGGCGGTGGCATCGGTCACCAGGGCAAGACGCTGGGCCGCAGGCGCCGCTGGCTCGGCGCTGGCACCCGCCACCGGCGGCGTGGCCACACCCAGCCAGCGGTGGGGCATGCGGTTGGCCGCCAGCGCATCAATGTCTGGCAAGCCGATCTGCAGCGCGTGGTAGCCGAACACGTCGGCCAGCGCAGCGTCAAACCGCGCGCGCTCCCAAGCCAGCACATATTGGCCGGGCGGGGTCTGAAACCAGTCGTGCAAGGTACTCATGCGGCGCAGCCAGTGGCAGGGCGTGCGAAAGCGGGGGCTTCTATCACGGTTTTTATAATCTTCGCCTCATGGATTTGACCGCCCTGCCCGCCTTCGACGACAACTACATCTGGTTGTTGCGCGATAACCACCATGCGCTGGTGGTAGACCCGGGCGATGCCCAGCCGGTGCTGGATGCCTTGCGCCAGCACCGGCTGACGCTGACGGACATTCTAGTCACGCACCACCACAACGATCACACCGGCGGCGTGGCCGCGTTGCGCCAGGCCACCGGCGCGCGGGTGCATGGCCCGGCGCGCGAGCGCATCCCCCAGCTGAACCACCCGCTGCAAGGCGGCGACGTGGTGCAGGCGCTTGGGCTGCGCTTTGACGTGCTGGATGTGCCTGGCCACACGGCAGGGCACATTGCCTTTTACGCCCCCTGCATGGACACGGCGCCGCTGCTGTTTTGCGGCGACACGCTGTTTTCAGGCGGATGCGGGCGCCTGTTCGAAGGCACACCCGCGCAGATGCTGGCCTCGCTCGACCGGCTGGCGGCCCTGCCCGGCCACACCCGTGTGTGCTGCGCCCATGAATACACCCTGGGCAACCTGCGCTTTGCCCTGGCCGTGGAGCCAGCCAGCCGCCCGCTGCTGGACTACCTGCACCACTGCGAGCAGCTGCGCGCCCAGGATCTGCCCACGCTGCCGTCCACTCTGGATATCGAGCGCGCCATCAACCCCTTTCTCCGCAGCCGTGAAAACGCCGTCGCACAAGCCGTGCGCACGCACGCGGGGCTGGAGACAACCGATGAAGTGGCGGTATTTGCCGCCCTTCGCGAATGGAAGAACCACTTCAGATGACACACCTGTTTTCCTCACCGCGCCAGCGCGCGCTGGCAGCGGCCTTGGCCGCGTGCGCCTGGCTGGCTGGCTGTGCCGCCCCAGGCACCACCAGCCCAGACGGCCAGCCCACCACTGACGCCGCCACGGAAACCGCCCCTTCCGCACGTGGCACCGTCCCCCCCGTGGCCGTGACCGAGCTCAACGGCTCCCGCGTGGCCACGCTGAATACGCCTGCCGACCTGTGGGAGCGCATCCGCCGCGGCTTTGCCCTGCCCGATCTGGACACCGACCTGGTGCGCCAGCGCGAGCAGTGGTACGCCAGCCAGCCCGACTACATCCAGCGCATGACCGAGCGCTCGCGCATGTACATCTTCCACATCGTCGAAGAGCTGGAACTGCGCGGCATGCCGACCGAGCTGGCCCTGCTGCCCTACATCGAGTCGGCCTTCAACCCGCAAGCCGTCAGCAGCGCCAAGGCGGCGGGCATGTGGCAGTTCATGCCCGCGACCGGCTCATCGTTTGAGCTGCGCCAGAACGCCCTGCGCGATGACCGGCGCGACGTCATCGCCTCTACCCGCGCCGCGCTGGACTACCTGCAAAAGCTGCACGACCGCTTTGGCGACTGGCACCTGGCACTGGCCGCCTACAACTGGGGCCAGGGCAACGTGAACCGCGCCATCGAGCGCAACAAGGCCGCCGGCCTGGGCACGGGCTACCTGGACCTGAACATGCCCGCCGAAACCCGCCACTACGTGCCCAAGCTGCAAGCGGTCAAGAACATCATTGCCAACCCCGCGCAGTTCGACGCCGTGCTGCCCGACATCGGCAACCACCCCTTCTTCGACACCGTGGACATCACCCACGACATCGACTTGGAGCTGGCCGCGCAACTGGCCGAGGTGCGCACCGAGGACTTCCGCGCCCTCAACCCCTCGATGAACCGCCCCGTCATCTTTGCCGCCGCCGCGCCCCAGGTGCTGCTGCCCTGGGACAACGCCGCCACCTTCAAACGCAACCTGCAACAGCGCATCACCGCCGGCCAGCCCCTGGCCAGCTACACCGCATGGGTCGCGCCTGCCACCATGACCGTGGCCGAAGCCTCGCAGCGCACCGGCATGGACGCCGAGCAGCTGCGCGCGCTCAACCGCATCCCACCGCGCATGCAGGTGCGTGCCGGCTCCACCCTGCTGGTGCCGCGCGGCAACGGCGCAGCCGCCAAGGTCGCCAGCCATGTGGTAGACAACGCCACCGTCTCCTTCACCCCCGAGATCGTGCTGCGCCGCACCACGGTGCGCGCCCGCAAGGGAGACACCATTGCCCGCATCGCCAGCCGCTACGACCTGCCCGCCGCCACCGTGGCCGGCTGGAACAACGCCAACGCCCGTGCCAGCCTGAAACGCAACCAGGCCGTCGTGCTGTACCTGCCCGTGCGCGCTGGCCAGGGCCAGGCGCGCAGCAGCCAGGTTCGCAGCAGCGCCAAGGCCCCCGCCAGGACAGCCGCAGCACCCGTCGGCAAACGGGGCCGTGCACAGACCAGCGCCCCGGCCAGCACCCGCGCCACCCCCAGCAAGGGCCAGGCGTCCAAGGGCAGCGCCAAAGTCAGTGCCAAAACCAGCGCCAGGCCCAGCGCCAAACCCGCCGCTCCCTCGGCCAAAAAAAACCCCGCCGCCAAAGCCAAGCAGCCCCAGGCCAAGCGCCGCTAAAAGCCCAGGTCCGCCCTGCCCCTGGGCGGCCTTCTGCCTTCAAAACCAGAAGGCCACGGCGCGGCAAGGCCGCTTGGCCTGCCAAGCCCTATGCTATTCTTTAAATAGCTTAAAACCCTTGTATAAACAGCGGGAATGGCCTTTTTGACCATTGGAAAATCAGGACACATGCAGGGCGTGCCGCCTGCCCGCCCTGCGGCCAGCCGCCCGTTCAGGCCCGCGCGCCCAGCAGCCGCTTGATGCCCAGCCACTGCTGCGCCCAAAAACCCCGGCCGTAGTCGCGGCCGGTGAGCTGGTCGTCAATGCCCGTGGGGCCAAAGCCGCTTTTCCAGTCGGCGCTGGCAAACAGCATGTCCCACCACGGAAAGAGCACGCCATAGTTGGCCCCGTAGGGGCTGGTCTGGCTGCTGCCCGGCTCGTGCCCCAGGGCAATGGCGTGGTGGCGGCGGTGAAAGCTGGGGCTGACAAGCAGCCGGTTGCCCAGCGCGCCCCATGACCAGCGCAGATTGGCGTGGTGCAGGCTTTCCAGCAGTTGCGTCACGGCCACCAGGGCCACGAACTGCGCCGGGGCCACACCAATCAGGAAGGCCGCCAGGACGAAAACCACGTCGGTGATGACCGAGTCGAGCAAGTGGTTGCGGTTGTCGCTCCACATCGTCATCTGCCGCTGGCTGTGGTGCACGGCGTGCAGCTGCCACCACCAATGCCAGCGGTGCTGGGCGCGGTGAATGGCGTAGCCAATCAAATCGAACACCACCAGGTAAATGGCAAAGCTGACCCAGGCGCGATCGGTCACACCGGGCCAGATCTGGTCAATCTGCAGCGTGGGCAAGCCATGCGCGCGCAGCCAGCCCATGCCATCGGTCAGCCACAGCTCCACGGTGAAGAACATGGCCAGCTTGAACAGGCCCAGGCGGTGGATGAGCGTGTAGAGCACGTCAATGCGCACGGCATGGCGGTCTTGCACCGGCTCCACCGGCCACAGGCGTTGCAGCGGGCCAATGACCAGCAGCAGCACCCCGATTTGCAGCACGCCCACCAGCAGCCAGCCCGCGGCCACGTAGCCGTCTTCCAGCAAGTTGCCCAACCCCAGGGCAAAGGCGGCAGGGACGATGCAGGTTTCAAACAGCCACTGCTGGGCCGCTGAAAAAGTGTCGGTCAAGAAGGCAAACATGGCAGACGCCGCCCCAACGCATCAACCGCCGCGCTCGGCGATCCAGCCCTGGTAGTCCGGGTGCTCGCGCAGGGTCTTGAAGCAAAAGCCGCGCTCTTTCAGGCCGGTGATCAGCGGCTCCAGCACGGCAGGCGCCCAGGGGTCTTTGCGCGACCAGATGCCCAGGTGCGCCATCAGGATGTCGCCCGCGCGGATGTCGCGCAGGGCTTTTTTCAGCAGCGCATCGTTGGGGTATTTCTCGCTGGGCAGCTCATCGCCCAGAAAACCCGCAGGCGACCAGCCCACGTGCTTGTAGCCGCAGCTTTGCGCCACGGCCAGCAGCCTGGGCGATGTCTTGCCGCCCGGCGCGCGAAACAGCGGCAAGGGCTTTTTGCCGGTGTAGTACGCCAGGCGCTCGCTGGCCTGGTCCAGGTTCTCGCAGTACTGCTTGGCCGTCCAGGTGAATTCACGTCCGGCGCGCGGGCCGGCCGTTGTACGGATGCGGAACGTCGGCTCGCGCCCGGGCAAATCGGCTCGCCAGTAGGCGTGGTCCCAGGTGTGGGAGGCAAATTCATGCCCCTCGGCCGCGCGGGCCTTCCACCACGTGCCCCACAGGCGGCCCAGGCTGCCGTCGCCTTCTTGCGTGCGCTCGTTGGCGGCAAAGAAGGTGGCGCGCACGCCCTGGCGCTTGAGGATCACGGCAATCAAGGGCGCCATGCCCATGTGGCCGGTGTCGAAGGTGAGGTACACCGGCTTGCAGTTTTCTGAAGGATTTTGGGCATTTGCGCTTGATGAAAGCGCGCAAGCAGCTATCAATATTGAAGCAACAAATGCCTTTCCCCCATGAGGGGTGCCGTGCTTACTGTCTGGGCGCATGATCCAATGTCCAAACCCCGTGGGGCGATTTGCCGACTTTCACCTGGTGCACCACCTGGCGCTTGCGCACGTCGATGAGCGTGAGCTTGCCGGCCCAGCGGGAGCCGACCATGATGAGCGTGCCGTCGGAAGAAATATCCATGCAGTCCGGCCCCGAAGGCGCGGGCATGGAAAAAACGGTTTCCAGCGTCTGGTAATTGATCTGGCTGATGGTGTTGGACACGCGGTTGCTGACGAACACGTGCCGCCCATCGCCTGCCGCGCGAAAGGCGTGCGAGCCTTTGCCCGTGGCAAGGGTCTTGATGAGCACGGGCGCCTTGCCGCCCGCCACGTCGTACACCTGCACCCCGCTGCCGCCGGTCAGGCCCAGCAGCAAGGTCTTGTCATCTGGCGTGACGAACACGTCGGCTGGCATGGGGCCGGTTTTCACGCGGTGCGTCAGCGTTTGCGTGGGCAAATCGATCACCACCAGCTCGTTGCTGTCTTGCATGCTCACCCAGGCCGTGGTGCTGCGCGTGTCGATCCACAGGTGGCTGGGTGTTTTGCCGGTGGGAATGCGCTTGACGAGCGTCAGATCCTGGCCGTCCCAGCGGTAAATGTCCACGTGGTTCAGGCGGTTGGCCGCCGTCACGAACCACTGCATGTCGGGCGAAAAGCGCAGGTGGTAGGGGTCGAGAATGTTGCGCACCGTGCGCTGCACCTGGGCCGTGCGCGGGTCGATGAAGGTCAGCGAATCGCTGGCTGCGTTGGCCACGATGACGGATTTCTCATCCGGCGTGAGGTACAGGTGGTGCGGCTCCTTGCCCGTGGGAATGCGCCTGATCTCCTTCCAGGTGATGGAGTCGATCACGCTCACGTCCCCATCCAGCGAATTGAGCACGAACACCGGCGCGCCCCGGCGGGACGCCACGGGTGCGGAGGCATTGGCCCGCACACGCGCCACGGGCAGCGCCAGCGCGCCCGCCGCCGCAGCCAGCCAGGCACGGCGGCGCCAAGGGTGCGCATCATGTCGCGGGTGGGGGGCAAGCGGCGCGTGGTGGCCGGGCTGGGGCGGGACAAACGGGTTCACGGCAGCAAATGTGCGCGCCAAGCTGGCGCGGCAGGGCAAAGCCCGTCAGTGTAGCCACGCGCCCGGCCTGCGCGCGGCGCCGCCAAAGCCGGCGCCGCGAATAAACAACGCCCACCCAGGCTATTGGGCAGAAAGCGCCCCGCCCTGCGCCCTGCCCTTGCCCTGCGGGTGCGCCAGACGCTCAGTAAGTCTGATCCAGCTGCGTGAGGATGGCCGGGTTTTCCAGCGTGCTGGTGTCCTGGGTGATCTGCTCGCCCTTGGCCAGGCTGCGCAGCAGGCGGCGCATGATCTTGCCGCTGCGCGTTTTGGGCAGGTTCTCGCCAAAGCGGATGTCCTTGGGCTTGGCGATGGGTCCGATTTCCTTGGCCACCCAGTCACGCAGCTCCTTGGCGATGCGCACGGCCTCGTCGCCGCTGGGCAGCGGCCCTTTGAGCACGACAAAGGCGCAAATGGCCTCGCCGGTCAGATCGTCCGGGCGGCCCACCACGGCGGCCTCGGCCACCAGGTCGGTCTTGGCCACCAGGGCCGATTCGATCTCCATGGTGCCCATGCGGTGGCCCGAGACGTTGAGCACATCGTCAATGCGGCCCGTGATGCGGAAGTAGCCCCGCTCGGCATCGCGCACGGCGCCGTCACCGGCCAGGTAGTAGCCCTTGAGCTCTTCGGGGAAATAGCTTTTCTTGAAGCGCTCGGGATCGCCCCAGATGTTGCGGATCATGCTGGGCCAGGGCTTTTTCACCACCAGAATGCCGCCCGTGCCGTTGGGCATGTCGTTGCCCGCCTCATCCACGATGGCCGCCTGGATGCCGGGCAGCGGCAGCGTGCAGCTGCCGGGCACCAGCGGCGTGGCGCCGGGCAGCGGGGTAATCATGTGGCCGCCGGTTTCGGTTTGCCAGAAGGTGTCCACAATGGGGCAGCGCTCGCCGCCCACGTTTTTGTAGTACCACATCCAGGCTTCGGGGTTGATGGGCTCGCCCACGCTGCCCATGATGCGCAGGCTGGACAGGTTCCAGTTTCTGGGGTGGACTTTTTCGTTGCTTTCCGAGGCCTTGATGAGCGAGCGGATGGCCGTGGGCGCGGTGTAGAAGATGCTGCACTGGTGCCGCTCGATCATCTGCCAGAAGCGCCCGGCGTCCGGGTAGGTGGGCACGCCTTCAAAAATGATTTGCGTGGCGCCGGCGGCCAGCGGGCCATAGGCCACGTAGGTGTGGCCAGTGATCCAGCCGATGTCGGCCGTGCACCAAAACACATCTTCCGGGCGCACGTCAAACGTCCACTCCATGGTCATGCGCGCCCACAGCAGGTAGCCGCCCGTGCTGTGCTGCACGCCCTTGGGCTTGCCGGTAGAGCCGCTGGTGTAGAGCACGAACAGGGGGTGCTCGGCGTCCACGGTTTCGGGCGGGCAATCGGTGCTTTGGCCCTCCAGCATTTGGGCAAAGGTCTTGTCGCGCCCGGCGGTCATGGCACAGGCGGTGGCGGTGCGCTCGAACACGAAGACGTGCTTGACCGATTCGCAGCCGCCCATGGCAATGGCTTCGTCAACGATGCCTTTGAGCGGCAGTTCCTTGCCGCCGCGCATCTGGTAGTTGGCAGTGACCACGGCCACGGCGCCGCCGTCCTGGATGCGCTCTTGCACCGCCTTGGCCGAAAAGCCGCCAAACACCACGCTGTGCGTGGCGCCAATGCGCGCGCAGGCCTGCATGGCCACCACACCCTCAATGGTCATGGGCATGTAGATGAGCACGCGGTCGCCTTTTTGCACGCCGTGGGCCTTCAGCGCGTTGGCGAACTGGCTCACGCGCGTGAGCAGCTCGCGGTAGGTGACGCGGGTGACGGCGCCGTCGTCGGCCTCGAAGATGATGGCCGTCTTGTGCTCCACCGGCGTGCCCATGTGCTTGTCCAGGCAATTGGCGCTGGCGTTGAGCCGGCCCTCGGCAAACCATTTGTAAAAAGGCTTGTTGGAGTCATCCAGCACCTGGGTAAAGGGCTTGTCCCACAGCAGCTTGTCCTTCGCCATACGGCCCCAAAAGCCTTCGTAGTCGGCCTCGGCCTCGGCACACAAGGCGTGGTAGGCGTCCATGCCCGCAATGCGCGCGCCCTGCATGCTGGCTTCACTGGGGGGGAACACGCGGTTTTCAACCAGAACCGATTCAATGGCGCTCATGGGCTTGTCTCCTTTGGTGTCATCTGAGTGCGCGGCGTGCCGGGCCAGCCGCCTGACGCTGGCAGAAATCATAGCGCGCAAGCCCCAAGATCAAGCCTTGCCCGCACGTTCTGCCAGATGGTGAAAACCCGGGTTTTTATAATGGCCCAGCCTTGCAGTCACCATCGACATGGATGGATACGCTGCATCCTGCCCTGAGTTTTGCCGGGCAGGCTCTTGACTGGGGCTGGCTGCGCCGGCCCTGCCCGAAGTGGCCGCCCTTGTGCGGCAGCCATCGCAACCTTGGCCAGCGGCGAGGCCTTTTTCCCCTCGACCGGAACCCCCTCATCCCTGGCCTGTAGCGGGCGTTTTCGTTGAACGTGCCCAGCGCGCGGCAGCGATGCCGCACGCACCCCGGCCCCAGGCCCCTTGGCCTGTGCAGCGCCGGTCATCACGATAAGGAGGAACCCAAGCCCCCATGGCCAAGCAAATCCGCGTCGAGCATGTGTTCAAGGTGTTCGGCAACCATCCCAAGCAAGCCCTGGCGCTGGTGCGCGAAGGCACAACCAAGCAGCAGATTCTGGAGCGCACGGGCCAGTCCGTGGGCGTGTTCGACGCCGACTTCACCATTGAAGCGGGCGAGATCTTCGTCATCATGGGCCTGTCCGGCTCAGGCAAGTCCACCCTGGTGCGCCTGCTCAACCGCCTGATCGAGCCCACGGCGGGCCGCATTCTGGTGGACGGGCAAGACATCAACCAGATGTCCGCCACCGAACTGCGCGCGCTGCGGCGCAAGGACATGGGCATGGTGTTCCAGTCCTTCGCGCTGCTGCCGCACATGACGGTGCTGGACAACACCGCCTTCGGGCTGGAGCTGGCCGGCGTGCCCGTGGCCCAGCGCCACGCACAGGCGCGCCAGGCGCTCGAGCAGGTGGGCCTGGCCGGCTGGGACGCCAAGTACCCCGATGAGCTGTCAGGCGGCATGCAGCAGCGCGTGGGGCTGGCGCGGGCGCTGGCGTCCGACCCGTCCATCTTGCTGATGGACGAGGCGTTTTCCGCGCTCGATCCCATCATCCGCACCGAAATGCAAAGCGAGCTGCTGCGCTTGCAGCAGGTGCGCCGGCGCACCATCGTCTTCATCTCGCACGATCTGGACGAGGCCATGCGCATTGGCGACCGCATTGCCATCATGAAAGACGGGCAGGTGGTGCAAGTGGGCTCGCCCGACGAGATCTTGCGTGCGCCCGCCAACGACTACGTGCGCAGCTTCGTGCGCGGGGTGGATGCCTCCACCGTGTTCAAGGCCGCCGACATCGCGCGCAAGCCCGCCGTGGTGTATGTGTCCGAATACACCGACCGCGGCTGCCGCCCCGCGCTGGCGCTGTTGCAAGAGCAGGACCGCGACGTGGCCTACATCGTCAACGCGCGCCGGCAATTCCTGGGCATGGTGTCGGTGGATTCGCTGCGCACCGCGCTGCACGGCCACGTGGGCACGCTGGGCCTGCAACACGCCATGCTGCCGGGCATCACCCCCATTGAGGGTGCAGCCCCCGTGGCCGACCTGGTAGGCCAGGTGGCGCAGGCGCCTTATGCCGTGCCGGTGGTGGACGATCAGGGCCGCCTGCTGGGCGCCATCAGCAAGACCACGCTGCTGCGCTTTCTGGACCCCAGCACGCCGCCGCTGCCCGTGGCGCCGCCCAGCGCAGCATCCGGCACAGCCCCCAATGCGCTCTCCGGCGATGCGCCCGCCCCAGATGCCCCCGCCACCCCCGAAAGGAGCGCCGCATGAACGACACGCCCACACCCGCACTGGCCGAGGCCTCGGCCACCCTGCCCGCTGCTCGGGCATCGACACCCGCCCCGTTTGACGACCCCTGGGCCACGGCGGGCCAGCCCACACCGGCCACTGCCACCACGGCGGCCTCGCCCGCCCCGGCCGCTGAAGCCGCCAGCGCAGCTGCCGACCCCTGGGGTGCGGCCACCACAGCCAGCCCGGATGCGGCCAGCAGCTGGCTCAGCGCCCCGGCCACCGGCACCACCACGGCCCCCACGGCCAGCGCCGCCGCCGACACGGCCGCCGCCCCCGGCGGCTTCAGCCTGACGCAGTGGACCGACAACTCCGCCGCCATCGAAAGCGGCATCAACGAAGCCCTGGGCTGGTTCGTAGAGCGCTTTCGCCCCTTCTTCCAGACCGTGCGTGCGCCCATCGACGCCACGCTGGGCTGGGTGGAAGGGCTGCTGACCGGCGCGCCCGTGCTGCTGATGGTGGCCCTGGCCGCCCTGGTGGCCTGGCAGTTCGCCGGCGGCGCCGTGGCCGTGGGGGCCGTGGCGTCGCTGCTGGCCGTGGTGCTGCTGGGCATCTGGCCCGAGGCCATGGTCACGCTCTCGCTGGTGCTCACCTCGCTGCTGTTTTGCGTGGTCATTGGGCTGCCGCTGGGCATCCTGCTGGCCGCCAGCGACCGGGCGCAAAGCCTGGTGCGCCCGGTGCTGGACGCCATGCAGACCACGCCCGCCTTCGTGTACCTGGTGCCCGTGGTCATGCTGTTTGGCATTGGCAACGTGCCGGGCGTGATCGTCACCATCATCTTTGCGCTGCCCCCGCTGGTGCGCCTCACAAACCTGGGCATCCGCCAGGTGCGGGCCGATCTGATCGAGGCCGCGCAGGCCTACGGCGCCTCGCCCATGCAAATGCTGCTGAAAGTGCAGCTGCCGCTGGCGCTGCCTTCCATCATGGCGGGCATCAACCAGGCGCTCATGCTCAGCCTGTCCATGGTGGTCATCGCCTCCATGATCGCCGTGGGCGGCCTGGGCCAGATGGTGCTGCGCGGCATTGGCCGGCTGGACATGGGCCTGGCCACCGTGGGCGGCTTAGGCATCGTGCTGCTGGCCATCACGCTCGACCGCATCACCCAAAGCCTGGGCCAGCCCCGCCGTGGCGCGCGCCACTGGTGGCACACCGGCCCCGCCGGGCTGCTGTGGCGGCTGGCGCGCCGCACGGCCTAAGCCCCGACTTTTCCTGTTTTTTTCAACCGCAAAGGAGAACCCTCGCATGATGAAAAAGAGCCTGCACCTGACCCGCACCCTGCTGGCTGCCAGCCTGCTGGCCGCCGGCCTGGCCAGCGCGCCCGCCCTGGCGCAAGAGCAGCCCGGCAAGGGCGTGAAAGTCACCCCCGTCAAAAGCTCCATTGCCGAAGAAACCTTTCAGACCCTGCTGGTCATGAAAGCCCTGCAACAGCTGGGCTACGACGTGCAGCCCATCAAAGAGATTGAATACGCCACCGGCCACCTGGCCGTGGCCAATGGCGACGCCACCTTCATCGCCGCCCACTGGAACCCGCTGCACGCCGACTTCTACAAAAACGCCGGCGGCGACGCCAAGCTCTACCGCAAGGGCGAATACTCCGGCAACGCCGCCCAGGGCTACCTGATCGACAAGAAAACCGCCGACGCGCACAAGATCACCAACGTCGAGCAGCTCAAAAACCCCGAGATCGCCAAGCTGTTTGACACCAACGGCGACGGCAAGGCCGACCTGACCGGCTGCAACCCCGGCTGGGGCTGCGAAGCGGTGATCGAACACCACCTGGGCGCCTACAAGCTGCGCGACAGCGTCACCCACGTGCAAGGCGCCTACGCCGCACTCATGGCCGACACCATCGCCCGCTTCAAGCAGGGCAAGCCCATCCTCTACTACACCTGGACGCCGTACTGGGTCAGCGGCGTGCTGCGCCCCGGGCAGGAAGTGGTGTGGCTGGAAGTGCCCTTCTCTTCCCTGCCCGGCGAGCAGGCCAAGCTCGACACCAAGCTGCCCAACGG
This sequence comes from Pseudomonadota bacterium, assembly GCA_030535425.1. Taxonomy (GTDB): domain Bacteria; phylum Pseudomonadota; class Gammaproteobacteria; order Burkholderiales; family Burkholderiaceae_C; genus Ottowia. The sequence continues at coordinate 18,658 of JAUNHQ010000055.1, forward strand.
CAAGAACTACGGCTTTGTGCTCAACACCCAGCACATCGTGGCCAACAAGGCCTTTACCGACGCCAACCCCGCCGCCGCCAAGCTGTTTGAGGTGATGAAGCTGCCCGTGGGCGACATCAACGCCCAGAACCTGCGCATGAAAGACGGCGAGAACAAGCCCGCCGACCTGGAGCGCCACGTAGACGCCTGGATCAAGGCGCACCAGAAAACCTTTGACGGCTGGATCGAACAGGCCCGCGCTGCGGCCAAGAAATAAAGCCAAGTGCCCGCCCGAGGTCTGCGCACATTTTTGCTATTTTTTCAATAGCTTAAAAACATTTGCAGACGCGCGCAAATGGCATTTTTCATTCGCCTCTCTCAAAAGCCTGCCCGCCAACAGCGGGCGGGCTTTTTTTCTACAATGCGCAGTTTTTGCCGCCGGCCCGCCCCGTTTTGCCATGAGCCAGTCTGACCCGTCCGACACCCTGCCCGAAAACCGCTCCCTGCGCCCTCTGCCCCGGCTCATCTTTGCCAGCCGATGGCTGCAACTGCCGCTGTACCTGGGCCTGATCGCCGCGCAAGGCGTGTACGTGGCCTACTTTCTGCTGGAGCTTTTTCATCTGGTCGAGGCCGCCTTTGGCAACCAGCAGGCGCTGCAAGCGCTGGTCACCAACATCGGCTACAAGTCCGACGCGCCCGTAACCGCGCTCAACGAAACCATCATCATGCTGGTGGTGCTGGCGCTGATTGACGTGGTGATGATCTCCAACCTGCTCATCATGGTCATCGTGGGCGGGTACGAAACCTTTGTCAGCCGCCTCAACCTGGAGGGCCACCAGGACCAGCCCGAGTGGCTGGACCACGTCAACGCCAGCGTGCTGAAGGTCAAGCTCGCGCTGTCCATCATCGGCATCAGCTCCATCCACCTGCTCAAGACCTTCATCAACGCCGACAACTACACCGACCGCGTGCTGATCGCGCAGACCGCCATCCACATCGCCTTCCTGCTCTCAGCCATGGCCATTGCCTACACCGACAAGCTCATGGCAGACGCGCACGCTAAACATTGAAAACGCTACGCACCTAAGCCCAAAAAGCACAAGCAAAAGGCCGCTTTCAGCGGCCTTTTGCTTGGCAGCGCGCAGCCGCTCAGGCAGCTTGCTTGCGCTGACGGCGAACGCCCAGAAGGCCCAGCAGGCCAGCCAGCGCGGTCAAGCCCCAAGCGCCCAGCGTGGGCACTGCCTGCACATTCATGACCGAGGTCGTGAAATTGGCGCTGGGCGCGCCGGTGCTGCCGGCACCGGCCTGGTTGTTGGCCGTGTTGATTTCACCGGGCACGGTGCCGCCCACGGTGGATTGAAGCGTGACCGAAGTCAGCGTGCTGGTGACGGCGCTGAAACTGATGGGCGGTGCGCTGGCGCCAGCGGCAATGGCGGGCAAACCGGTGCAGGTGATGTTGGGCGCGCTCCAGCTGCAATTCGACGGCAGCGAGGCAGGCACAGGCGTCATGCCGGCGGGCAGCTCCACCACCACGGTGGCGGCAGGCGCTGCGGGCATGCCGGTCAAGCCCACGTTTTGCACGGTGACGGAATAGCTTTGCGGCACGTTCTGAACCAGGCTGGCCGGTCCGGTCATGACGGGGGTGAGGTCGGTTTCCACCGTCTCGCCCTTGCAGCCGCCGGCAGTGGCGCGCGCGGCGTTGAGGGTGGCGGTAGCCAGGCTCACGTGCGTGCCCTTGGTGAAGTGGCTGGTGTCGGCCACAAGCATCGTGCAGGCCCCAGCGCCATTGTTCATGCGTTTTTGCGGCAGGATGAGGCCGTAGCTCTGCACCGTGGTGCTGAGCGCGGCAGGCGGCGTGGCGCCATTGGGCAAATACAGGGCGTAGCCCGCCGGCACGTTGGGCACCAGTTCATAAGCCTCGCCCACCAGTGGATTGACGGCGCTGAAAGTGCCGCTGTAGGGCGAGGCCGTGTTCAGCGGCGAGTTGATGACGCTGCCAATCGAGGTGGCAGGCGTCAGCGTCCAGCCCGTTTTCCCCGAGAGGAAAGTGAGCATGGGCGTGAGGTTGCTGGCCGTTTGGCAGCAGCCATCCAGAAACAGGGCGAAGGTCAGGTCTGGGCGCGTGTCCGCCAGGTTCTGGATGAGCGCCATGTTGGCGGCGCTGATGGTGTTGTAGACCGACTGCACCACCACCACGTCCACGCCATCGAAGTCGGTGGTGGTCAGAGCTGCATTGGTCAGTGCGCCGCGCCTGTCGATGATGTTGGCGGCGCCACCAGCGGCGTCGCGAAAGCCCTCAAACGCCATGTTCATGATGGCCGGGCCGCCGGGGCCGACCTGAGGGACTTCAGCCGTGGACAGGAACAAGACCTTGTTGGCCAGGGCCACGGAGGGCGTCAGCACGCAAGCCGCAGCCACGGCGGCGGCGTACAGCGGACGCAGGGGAAAGGCAGGGGTCATTTTTTTCTCCATCTTTTCAAAAAACAGGCCAACGCAGCAAGGAACGCCTCAGCAATGGCACAACCACGTATATTTACTTTCCATTTGTATCAACTGGCCCCAACCACGGCCATACCCCCGTAAAAAAGGCGCATTCCGTGACCGATTTGCCCTGCCGTGCATGGCCTGCGGGCCTGCGCGGCGCCAGCCTTTACGGCCAAGGCAGGCACCTGCCGGCTCCACGCACCAGGCGCAGCCGCGGCAGACATGCCGCCATAATTTCGCCGCGCCGCTGCCGCACCTTCTTCGAGTGCGGCGAGCGCCCTCCCAAGCAGACCCACTTTCCCGCGAGAAAACCCATGACCGCCATCCGCCAGGACGACCTGATCGAATCCATCGCCGCCGCGCTGCAATACATCAGCTACTACCACCCGGCTGACTACATCCAGCATCTGGCGCGCGCCTACGAGCGCGAGCAAAGCCCGGCAGCCAAGGACGCCATGGCCCAAATCCTCACCAACAGCAAGATGAGCGCCCTGGGCCACCGCCCCATCTGTCAGGACACGGGCATCGTCAACGTCTTTCTCAAAGTGGGCATGGACGTGCGCTGGGAAGGCTTTACCGGCAGCCTGGACGACGCCATCAACGAAGGCGTGCGCCGCGGCTACAACCACCCCGACAACACCTTGCGCGCCAGCGTGGTGGCCGACCCGCAATTTGCCCGCAAGAACACGCGCGACAACACCCCCGCCGTCATCGTCACCGAAATCGTGCCCGGCAACACCGTGGACGTGACGGTGGCCGCCAAGGGCGGCGGCTCTGAAAACAAGAGCAAGATGGTCATGCTCAACCCCAGCGACAGCCTGGTGGACTGGGTGCTCAAAACCGTGCCCACCATGGGCGCGGGCTGGTGCCCGCCCGGCATGCTGGGCATCGGCATTGGCGGCACGGCCGAAAAAGCCGTGCTGCTGGCCAAGCAGTCGCTCATGGAAGACCTGAACATGTACGAGCTGCAAGCCAAGGCCGCCAAGGGCGAAAAACTCACACAGGTGGAAGAGCTGCGCCTGGAGTTGTACGAAAAAGTCAACGCTCTGGGCATTGGCGCGCAGGGCCTGGGGGGCCTGACCACCGTGCTGGACGTGAAGATCGCCATGTACCCCACGCACGCTGCATCGAAGCCCGTGGCCATGATCCCCAACTGCGCCGCCACGCGCCACGCCCACTTCGTGCTGGACGGCAGCGGCCCCGTCTACCTCACCCCGCCCTCGCTGGACGTGTGGCCCAAGGTGGACTGGCAGCCCAACACCGAACAAAGCCAGCGCGTGGACCTGAACACCCTCACCAAAGAGCAAGTCGCCAGCTGGAAGCCCGGCCAAACCCTGCTGCTGTCCGGCAAGATGCTCACCGGCCGCGACGCCGCGCACAAGCGCATCCAGGACATGCTGGCCAAGGGTGAAAAGCTGCCCGTGGACTTCACCAACCGCGTCATCTACTACGTCGGCCCCGTCGATCCGGTCAAAGACGAAGCCGTAGGCCCCGCCGGCCCCACCACCGCCACGCGCATGGACAAGTTCACCGAGATGATGCTGGCCAACACCGGCCTCATCGCCATGATCGGCAAGGCCGAGCGCGGCCCCACCGCCATTGAGGCCATCAAAAAGCACCAAAGCGCCTACCTCATGGCCGTGGGCGGCGCCGCCTACCTGGTCAGCAAGGCCATCAAGACGGCCAAGGTCGTGGGCTTTGAAGACTTAGGCATGGAAGCCATTTACGAATTCGACGTGGTGGACATGCCCGTGACCGTGGCCGTGGACGCCGGCGGCACCAGCGCCCACATCACCGGCCCGGC
>JAUNHQ010000056.1 GCA_030535425.1 Pseudomonadota bacterium
GCCAACTGTGCAGAGTACGCTACAGATCAATGTGCGGAATACAGGCGCCAAGGGGGATGGTCAGACGGATGACACAGCGGCGATTCAGGAGGCCATTACCCAGGTGTCAAAGGCGGGCGGAGGCACGGTGCTGGTGCCCGATGGGGTGTACCGTATCGATGCTGTGACAAGTTTGCGCATGGCCAATAACGTGGTTCTGCGTCTGCAATCGCCTAATGCCCAGTTGAAAGCACTGCCCAATGCGGCGGCAAGGTCAGCGGTGGTGGATTTCGAGGGTGTCAGCTCTGCCGCGATCATTGGCGGCACGGTGATTGGCGAGCGCGACGTCCACCGCGGCAGCGAGGGTGAGCACGGCATGGGGGTGCGGATGACGGCCTCCAACAACATCGTCATCGATAGCGTGACGGCCATCAATGCCTGGGGCGATGGTGCCTATGTAGGCGGCAACAGCAAGATAGTGAAGTTCTGTAACTTCACGGCCAGCGACAACCGCCGGCAGGGCTTGTCGATCACCTGGGCCGAAGACGTGACCGTCATCAATTCCGTCTTCAAAAACACGGGAGGCACATCGCCGCAATCGGGTATCGACATTGAGCCCAATAAAGGCGATACGATTCGACTGGTCAAGATCACCGGTTCTCGGTTTGAAAACAACCAGGGCTACGGCATTTTGGTTGCACGCATCGGCGCAGCGGTCGGGAGCGTGATCGAGAAAGTAACCATTGAGAACAACACGTTCTCAGGTAACGTTACCGGCGGCATTGCCGTGACGTACGCGACGGCAGAGGTGGTACAGAATGATGGCGTCACGATTCAAAACAACCGTCTACTTGAGACAGGGCGCAATGCGATCACGCTCACAACCAATACGCGGAACAACAAAGTGATCAACAACACGATCACGGGCGGCGGAATTCTGGATCTGGGCACGGACAATGTGACTACGCCCAACACGATCAGCCGCTGAAGTCCTGCGCTGCGGCAAGGACAGGGTGGAAGCTTCGCTCAGCTTGGGCGGTAAAGCCCATCCCATTGGTCTATATGGGTTTAAGCCTTGCGCAGACCGGACCCAGCGGATCACCAGCTGATCGCCAGCATGAATCTGCCGGGGGTGCGCAAGCATCTCCTGGCCGGCGCAGCCCTTGTGCAAAGCCAGGCTCATGCACATCCGGTCAGGCCTGGCTCAATGACCCGCAAAGTCCACCAAAGTGAACAACTGCAAGCCGCTGTCGCGCAGCCGGGCCGAGCCGCCCAGCTCGGGCAAATCCACAATGGCTGCGCCCTCGGTCACGGTGGCGCCCAGCTTTTCCAGCAGGCGGCGGCCGGCCATCATGGTGCCGCCGGTGGCAATCAAGTCGTCGATCAGCAGCACGCGCTGGCCGCGCGCCACCGCGTCGGTGTGCAGCTCCACCGTGGCGCTGCCGTATTCCAGCTCGTAGGTTTCTTCCACCGTGGTAAAGGGCAGCTTGCCTTTTTTGCGGATGGGCACGAAGCCCACATTCAGCTCATAGGCCACCACGCTGCCCAGAATGAAACCGCGCGCGTCCAGCCCAGCCACAACGTCCGGGCGCAGCTCGGGCGCCATGTAGCGGTGCACGAAGGCGTCGATCAGCACGCGGAACACGCGCGGGTTTTGCAAAAGCGGCGTGATGTCACGAAACTGCACACCCGGCGCGGGCCAGTCGGGCACGGTGCGGATGTGGCTGCGCAGGTAGTCGGAAACGGAGAAAAGGGCGGCATCGGTCATGGCAGGCGCCATTGTGCCTGCGGCATGGGGGCAATGGCAGGCCGTGGCCGTGGTGCGCCCACCCCGCCGATAAAATCCGCCCCCATGACGATCGACCCTGCCCAGGTGCTGCGCCTGGCCCAAGACACGCTGGACATCGAGGCCGCCGCCGTGCAGGGCGTCAAACGCAAGCTGGGCGATGACTTCGTGCGCGCCGTGGCGCTGGTGCTGGGCCTGGCCGGGCGCGTGGTGGTCATGGGCATGGGCAAAAGTGGCCACGTGGGGCGCAAGATCGCGGCCACGCTGGCCTCCACCGGCACACCGGCTTTCTTTGTGCACCCGGCCGAGGCCAGCCACGGCGACTGGGGCATGGTGCAGCCGGGCGATGCGGTGCTGGCCGTGTCCAACAGTGGCGAGGTGGACGAACTCACCGTGCTGCTGCCGCTGGTCAAGCGCCTGGGCGTGCCCCTGCTGGCCATGACCGGGCGGCCCCAGTCCACCCTGGCGCGCCATGCCGACGTGGTGCTGGACAGCGGCGTGGACAAAGAAGCCTGCCCCCTGAACCTGGCCCCCACCGCCAGCACCACCGCGCAACTGGCCCTGGGCGATGCGCTGGCCGTGGCCTTGCTGGACGCGCGGGGCTTTCGCGCCGAGGACTTTGCCCGCTCGCACCCCGGCGGCGCGCTGGGCCGCCGCCTGCTGACCCGCGTGCAAGACGTGATGCGCGCCGGCGATGCCGTGCCCCGCGTGGGGCCACAGGCGCCCTTTGGCGCGCTGATGCGCGAAATCACGCAAAAAGGGTTGGGCGCCGCCGCCGTGGCCGACGAGGCCGGGCACGTGCTGGGCATCTTCACCGACGGCGATTTGCGCCGCTTGGTGGAAACCGGGCGCGACTTGCGCGCCCTGACCGCGCAAGACGTGATGCGCCCCCACCCCCGCACCATCGCCCAGCAGGCGCTGGCAGCCGAAGCGGCCAAGGCCATGGAGCAGCACCGCATCAGCGTGCTGCTGGTGCTCAACGAGGCGGGCCTGCTGGCAGGTGCCGTCAACAGCCACGATTTGATGCGCGCCAAGGTGATTTGAATGACGACGAGCACCCCCGCCACCTGGGCGCCGGCCCTGCGCTTTGCACCCGAGCTGCTGCTGCACGCGCAGGGCATCCGCGTGGCGTTTTTCGACGTGGATGGCGTGCTCACCGACGGCGGCCTGTACTTCAGCGCCGAGGGCGAAACCCTCAAGCGCTTTCACACGCTGGACGGCCACGGCCTGAAGCTGCTGGCGCGCGCGGGCATCGTGCCCTGCGTCATCTCCGGGCGCGACTCGGCCCCGCTGCGCCAGCGCCTGGCCGCGCTGGGCATCACCCACCTGCGTCTGGGCACCGAAGACAAGCTGCCCGCCGCCCAAAGCCTGCTGGCCGCGCTGGGCGCCGATTGGCACCAGGCCGCCGCCATGGGCGATGACTGGCCCGATTTGCCCGTGATGGCCCGCGCCGCCCTGGCCTGCGCGCCGCCGCAAGCGCACGTGGAAGTGCGCGCCGTGGCCCGGCACATCACCGCCGCGCGCGCGGGCGAAGGCGCCGCGCGCGAGTTTTGCGACCTGCTGCTGGCCGCCAGCGGGCACTATGCCCGCCTGCTGCACGCGCACCACGGCAGCTCGTCAGCCCCGCAGGAAACCGCCCCATGAACCGAAGCCAGTGGCTGCGCCTGGGGCGCGATCAGCTTTCCACCTGGCTGCCCGCGTTGCTGATGGCTTTGTTCGCGCTGGGCACGTGGTGGCTGGTACGCAGCGCCCCTCGCATTGCCGTGCCTGAAACCGGGCAGCCCGTTTCCAATGACCCGGATTACTACATGCATCAGTTTTCGGTGCGCAGCTTTGGCCCCGACGGCCGCTTGCGCAACGAGTTGATGGGTGCACAAGGCCAGCACTATCCCTTGACCGACATCATTCAAGTGCAAAAGCCTCAGCTGCGCGCCTTTGACGAGCAGGGCAACCTGAGCACGGCCACCGCGCAGCGTGGCGAGGCCACGGGCGATGGCGCCGAGCTCAAGCTCTTTGGCGATGCGCGCATCGTGCGCGAAGCCTTTGCCGCGGCGGATGGCCGCGCGCAGCCGCGCTTGTCGTTTCGCGGCGAATTCCTGCACGCCTTTGTGGATGAGGAGCGCGTGCTGTCCGACCAGCCCGTGGAGCTGATGCGCGGGCAGGATGTGTTCACGGGCGAACGGTTTGATTACGACAAAAAAACCGGCGTCGCCCACCTGCAAGGGCGCGTGCGCGGGGTGATCCAGCCCACCACAACGGCAACGCGCTGATTGTGCGCAGCTATCTGCGGGACAGCGCACGGGGCAAGCAAGCCCACGTCAGGTACAGGCAGTGAGGCCGATGACGGGTGCAAGGCTTGTCTCCCCATTCGCCCAAAGGCCTCAGTCAAAAAGGCCATTTGCGCTTTTTTTACAAGAGTTTTGAGCTATTTAAATAATAGCAATCAACTTGCCGTGTGACGCACCATGCGCCATCTGCCGGGCGGTCTGCCGCCAGGGGCGCGCTCAGCGTTGCACGCGCACCAAAGCGGCGTCAAAACCATTGCTGTCCAGCCTGCCCTTGACGCGGTCGGCCGCGTCGCGGTTCTGGAAAGGGCCGACGCGCACACGGTAGACGGTGCGGCCCGCCTGTTCACGCTCGGTCACGCGCGCTTCCACGCCCATGAGAGACAGGCGTGCGCGCTGGGCGTCGGCGTCTTGCTGGGTACGGAAGGCGCCTGCCTGCACGAAGTAGGTGAAAGGGTCGGTCGCTGGTGCGGGCGAAGGCGCCGCCGTGCCTGAGCGGGCGGCCACCAGGTCGCCCAGCGGGTCGTCAGACGTGCTGCGCGCGGGCGTGGCGGTGCGTGTGGCCGCTGGCGGCGTGGGTTCAGCCGCTGGCGCAGGCTTGGACGCCACGGGCTTGGGCTGCGCGGGCTTGACCTCTGCCGGCGCGGGCACGGGCTCGCGCTGGGCGACTTCGGCGGGGGCAGGGATGGGCGCGGGTGTCGGCGCCGGGGCGATGGTGCCGCGCGCACCGGTGCTGTCGCCCTGGCGGCTGGGCGCGGCGGCGCCATTGCGCGCACCCAGGCTGGCGTTGGGGTTCCAGTTGCGGTTGCGCTCGGCCTCGGCGGCATCCTGGCCGCTGGTGCGCGAGGTGTTTTTGTTGACAAAGGGCACGGGCACCTTGGCCACGTACAGCGCCACGCCCAGCGCCACGGCCAGGCCCACCATGACACCCAGGATGATGCCCAGCACCATGCCACCGCCTTGGCGGGCGCGGCGCGCAGCCTGGGCAGTGCGAGAGAAAGAGGCTGCCCGCAGGGTCAGGGGCTGAAAAGGGGTCGCTTGCATGCGTTGCGGGCGGCGGCGCAGCGCCGCGAAGAAGGGGGTGGGTGAGGTCATGGCCGGCCGGTTCACATCTTGGCGGGCGCGGACACGCCCAGCACCGACAGGCCATTGTGCAATACCTGCGCGCAGGCGGCGATCAGGGCCAGGCGCGCGCGCTTGACGGTTTCGTCATCAACCAGGATGCGCTCGGCGTCGTAGTAGCTGTGGTAGGCGGCGGCCAGCTCGCGCAGGTAGAAGGTGACGTCGTGTGGGGCAAAGTCCTGTGCGGCGGCGGTGAGCATGCCGGGGTACTTGGCCAGTTGCAGCATCAGCGCCTGGGCCGCTGGTGTGTCCAGCGCGGCCAGGTCGGCCTGGCTGAGCGTGGCCGCGTCGCCGCCCCAGGCCGCAAGCACGGAGCAGATGCGCGCGTGCGCGTACTGCACGTAATAGACCGGGTTGTCGTTGTTCTTCTGCACGGCCAGGTCCACGTCAAAGGTGTACTCGGTGTCGGGCTTGCGGCTGAGCAGGAAAAAGCGCACGGCGTCGGCGCTGGTCCATTCGATCAGGTCGCGCAAGGTGACGTAGCTGCCCGCGCGCTTGCTGATCTTGACCTCCTGCCCGCCGCGCACCACGCGCACCATGGTGTGCAGCACGTAGTCCGGGTAGCCGGGCGGTATGCCCACGCCGGCGGCCTGCAGGCCGGCGCGCACGCGGGCAATGGTGCCGTGGTGGTCGGTGCCCTGGATGTTGATGGCCTTGTGAAAGCCGCGCTCCCACTTGGCGATGTGGTAGGCCACGTCGGGCACGAAGTAGGTGTAGCCGCCATCGCTCTTGCGCATGACGCGGTCTTTGTCGTCGCCGTAGTCGGTGGTTTTCAGCCACAGCGCGCCGTCTTGCTCGTAGGTCTTGCCCGCGTCGATCAGGCGCTTGACCGCGGCCTCGACCCGGCCGCTGGTGTACAGGCTCGATTCCAGGTAGTACTGGTCAAACTTCAGGCCAAAGGCCTGCAAGTCCTTGTCCTGCTCGTGGCGCAGGTAGGCCACGGCAAACTGGCGGATGCCGTCGCGGTCTTGCACGTCGCCGCTGGCGGTGTACTGCCGGTCGTCGGCCTGCACGGTTTTGCGGGCCAGAAAGTCGTCGGCAATGTCCTGGATGTAGTCGCCGTTGTAGGCGGCCTCGGGCCAGCCGGCATCGCCAGGCTTGAGGCCTTGCGCGCGCAGTTGCACCGAGGTGGTGAGGGTGTCGATCTGCACCCCCGCGTCGTTGTAATAAAACTCGCGGTGCACCTGCCAGCCCTGGGTGGTGTACAGGTTGCAAATGGCGTCGCCCAGCGCGCCCTGGCGGCCGTGGCCCACGTGCAGCGGGCCGGTGGGGTTGGCGCTGACGAATTCCACCAGCAGCGGCAGCCCGCGCGCCGGCTGCGTGCCGTAGGCCGCGCCTTGGGCCAGCACTTCGCGCACCACTTGCTGCTTGGCTGCGGGTTTGAGGCGGATGTTCAAAAAGCCGGGGCCGGCCAGCTCAATGGCCTGCACCCATTGCGCAAAGGCGGGCGTGGCCTCCAGCGCGGTTTTGAGCTGCTCGCCCAAGGCGCGCGGGTTGGTCTTGAGCGGCTTGGCCAGCTGCATGGCGGCGTTGCAGGCGAAGTCGCCGTGGGCGGCCTGGCGGGGCGATTCAAACGCGGCTTTGCTGCCCGCGCCGGGCGAGAGCTTTTCCAGCTCGTCCGCCAGGGCGGCGAGCAGTTCATTCTTGACGGATTGCATCGGCGGATTTTAGGCGACGCCCATGCGGCCCAGGCAATGCACTGGCCAGCCTTGGCAGCTATCAAAGCGCAAGCAAATCACAGGCAAGGCGCCTGCACATCGCGCTTTTAGAATCAGCCCGCCAGCGTGCCGCCCGGCACCGCCTCTGCCACCCCCCGCACCCCGACACCCCAAGCCTGCCATGGCGCTGAAATCCACCGTCTTCAAGGCCGATCTGGCCATTGCCGACATCGACCACGGCTACTACGCCGACCATGCCCTGACACTGGCGCGCCATCCCAGCGAAACGGATGAGCGCATGATGGTGCGGCTGGCCGCGCTGGCGCTCCACGCCTATCAGGTGCAGGCGCTGTGCGCGGGCGATGCGCGCATCGGCTTTGGCGCGGGCCTGTCCAGCCCGGACGAGCCTGACGTGCTGCTGACCGATTTCACGGGCCGCACACGCCTGTGGGTAGAAGTGGGCCAGCCCGACGACAAGCCGCTGATCAAGGCGTGCAGCCAGGCCGATGCGGTGGCCGTGTACGCCTATGGCGCGCCCGCTGAGGTGTGGTGGCGCGGGCTGGAGGGCAAGCTCGCCCGGCTGGACAAGCTCAGCGTCTGGCGCATTCCCGCCGATCAGGCCCAGGCGCTTGGCGCTTTGGCCGAGCGCAGCATGCAACTGCAAGCCACGGTGCAAGACGGCGTGCTGACCTTCAGCAGCACACAAGGCAGCGTGATGCTGGAGCCGCTGCGCTGGAAGTGATGCCAGGTCGCGGCGCACCGCCCGGCACCATCATCAAAAAGGCCGTTTGCGCGCGTCCAGCAAGCGCAAACAGCTATTAATTATGTAGCAACCATTGCCAGGCATTCATGTGCCTGGCATCAACCCGCCGCAGGCCCAGCACTGCTCAAACCCGCCTTCAATCTGCTCGCCGCAGGCCGGGCATTGCCAGCGGTGCTGGGGCGTGCGCGCCAGCGCGTCCAGCAGGGCCATGGCGGGGGTGTGGTGTTCGTCGTGGCGCAGCCAGATTTCGGGCAGGCATTGGTCAGGCGGCAGCTCGCCCGCCGCACCGTTCAAAAACAGCCGCTGCACCGTGGCGGGGTAGCCCGCCTCGCACAGCACATCGGCCCACACCTGGGCAATGGCTGCGTTGGGCGCTTGCGTGAGACGGCGCATGGCAAGAAGCCAGGTGGGCGCAGCCCCAGAGCCGCGCCCGCAAAGAAGACCGAGCGTGTCAGCGCACCAGCAGCACGGGCACGCTGCAGTTGGCCAGCACCTTGGTGGCCACCGAGCCCATGACCAGGTTGCCCAAGGCGCTGTGGCCGTGCGAGCCCATGACCAGCAGGTCAAATTTGCCTGCCTCGGCAAACTTGGCAATGGTTTCACCAGCGGGGCCCACTTTCCAGGCCGTCTTCAGCTGCACGCCGTGACGGGCCAGAAACTTGGACACGGGTTGCAGCACCTTGGCCGCTTCGTCCTCGTAGTAGGAGTCCACGACTTCCTTGCCCACGGCGGCACGCGCACGCGGAGGCAGCGCGCTTTGGATGGTGAGCGCGGTCACGTCGCTCGACTCGCTCAAAAACTCCTCGTGCGTGGCCAGGTAAGCCAGCATTTTTTTGGTGTACGAACTGCCGTCAACGGCCAGAAGCAGCTTCATGCGGGGTCTCCTGAGTCAAAAAAGTTGAGGAAATGCACATGCACAAGTCTAAGGGCTGATGCCGCCGCCGCACGTGCGCCGGATCAAGAGCCGCTCACCTGCACCAGCCGCGTGGGCACAAAGCCCGCCTGCTCGCCCTTGCGGGCATAGCCCAGCGGATTGGCCACCACGCGGCAGCGGCCTGCGGTGTAGTCCACGGGGCAGTGCAGGTGGCCGTGCAGCCAGGCATCGGCCTGGGGCAGCAGGGCGTCCAGCGCGTTGCAAAAACCGGCGGTGCCGGGGGTGAGGCCGTAGCGCGGGTCGTGGCTGCGCAGGCTGGGCGCAAAGTGGGTGATGGCAACGGTGGGGCCGTCGTGCGGCTGCGCCAGCGCCTGGCGCAGCCATTGCTGGCAGACGAGCGCCTGCTCGCGCATGTTCTCTGCCAAAAAAGGCACGCCGCCGCGCGTGGTGCCCGTCGTGCGCAGGTAGTGGTTGGCGGCGCGAAAGGCTTTTTCGCGCGCCTGGGTTTGCGCCGCTGGCTCGGCCTGCTGCATGGCCAGTGCGTCAAAGTCGCTCCACAACGTGGTGCCGACAAAGCGCACGCCGCGCAGCACCACGGTTTGCCGCTCCAGCCAGACCAGGCCCAGGCGCTGGCAGGTGTCGGCCAGGCGCTGGTGCGCCGCATCAAAGTCCAGCGCGTCGTATTCGTGGTTGCCGGGCACAAAGAGCACGGGCACCGGCCAGCGGGCAAAGCGGCCCAGGCCAAAGTCGGCATCGCCTTGCGCCAGCAGGGCCGAGCCGCGCTGGTACGAGCCGATGTCGCCCGCCAGCACCAGCACGTCGGCATCGGGCGCGGGCTCAGGCACAAAGCCTGGTTGGGTTTCCAGGTGCAGATCGGACAGCAGTTGGATGCGCATGGGGCGGGTGAAGAAAATGAACTGTCGCGCAAAAGCCGCATCAGGGCGCTCAAAAGCGGGCATCTTGCCGCAGGCCGCCGGGGCGCGTGGGGCTATAGAGGGCAGACTCTACGGCAAGACCTAGGGAAAACCCTAGGCCGCTCCTAGAATTCAGCCCATGTACTGGCCATTGGGGCCGGTTTTGACTTCAGACCGATGGGCCAATTAACCCGGATGTCTTTGATGGTGATGTGGACCCAACTGTTTTCCCGTTTGAAACCTGCCCGCCCGGCCGCTGCCCTGCCGCGCCGCCGCGATGCCGTGGCCGTGCATTTGATGGAAGTGGCCGAGGCCCGCGCGGGCCGCTCTGCCCGCGATGCGGCTGAGCTGCGCCGGGCGGCGCTGGCCTATCTGGGCGTGGTGCGCTGAGGCGTTTTTTTCTGTTCCTGAAAAAACAAGGGGCCGCTGGTGACAGCGGCCCCTTGGCTTTTTGGCGGGACAGGCGTTTTCAGTCCTTGGCCAAGCGCGCTTGCAGCGCGGCCTGGGTGGCCTTCATGGCGGGGGGCAGGCCCTGGGCGAGCTGGGTGAACAGCTCGTCGTGCAGGCGGAATTCTTCTTCCCACGCGGCTTTGTCGATGCTGGTGACGGCGGCGAACTGCTCGGGGCTGAAGGACAGGCCCTGCCAGTTGATTTCGGCGTAGGCCGGGGCCACGCCAAACATGGTGGGCTGGCCGCTGGCGCGGCCTTCGATGCGGTCGATCATCCAGGCCAGCACGCGCATGTTTTCGCCGTAGCCGGGCCAGACGAACTTGCCCTCGGCATCTTTGCGGAACCAGTTGACGCAGTAGATGGCGGGCAGCTTGGCGCCCTGGGCCTTGAGCCGCTCGCCCACGGCCAGCCAGTGGCCAAAGTAGTCGGCCATGTTGTAGCCGCAAAAAGGCAGCATGGCGAAGGGGTCGCGCCGCACCACGCCTTGCGCGCCAAAGGCGGCGGCGGTGGTTTCGCTGCCCATGGTGGCGGCCATGTACACGCCTTCTTGCCAGTCGCGCGCCTCGGTCACCAGAGGCACGGTAGTGCTGCGGCGGCCACCGAAGATGAAGGCGTCAATCGGCACGCCAGCGGGGTCGTCCCAGGCCGCGTCCAGCGCGGGGTTGGCCGTGGCGGCCACGGTAAAGCGCGCGTTGGGGTGGGCGGCTTTGCGGCCGGCCTTGCCGTCTTCGGGTGTCCAGTCCTTGCCTTGCCAGTCGATCAGGTGCGCGGGGATGTGGCCGCCCTGGTCTTTTTCCATGCCTTCCCACCACACATCGCCGTCGTCGGTCAGCGCCACGTTGGTGAAGATGACGTCCTTGTGCAGGCTCTTCATGCAGTTGGGGTTGGTGAGCATGTTGGTGCCGGGGGCCACGCCAAAGTAACCCGCCTCGGGGTTGATGGCGTACAGGCGGCCATCGGTGCCGGGCTTGATCCAGGCGATGTCGTCACCAATGGTGGTGACTTGCCAGCCCTCAAAGCCCGCCGGGGGCACGAGCATGGAGAAGTTGGTCTTGCCGCAGGCGCTGGGGAAGGCGGCGGCCACGTGGTATTTCTGGCCCTGCGGGTTGGTCACGCCCAGGATGAGCATGTGCTCGGCCAGCCAGCCCTGGTCTTTGCCCATTTTGGAGGCAATGCGCAGCGCAAAGCACTTTTTGCCCAGCAGCGCGTTGCCGCCGTAGCCCGAGCCGTAGCTCCAGATCTCGCGCGTTTCGGGGTAGTGGACGATGTATTTCACATCGGGGTTGCAGGGCCAGGCGGTTTTGTCTTTTTCGCCAGCGGCCAGGGGCGCGCCCACGGTGTGCACGCAGGGCACGAACTCGCCGTTTTCGCCCAGCACGTCAATGGCGCCTTGGCCCATGCGGGTCATCAGCTTCATGTTCACGGCCACGTAGGCGCTGTCAGACAGCTCCACGCCGATGTGGGCAATGGGGCTGCCCAGCGGGCCCATGCTGAAGGGAATGACGTACATGGTGCGCCCGCGCATGCAGCCGTCAAACAGCGGTTGCAGCTTGGCGCGCATCTCGGCCGGCGGCGTCCAGTTGTTGGTGGGGCCGGCGTCTTCTTGCCGCTCGGAGCAGATGAAGGTGCGGTCTTCCACCCGCGCCACGTCCGAGGGGTCGGACCAGGCCAGAAAGGAGCCGGGGCGCTTGGCCGGGTTCAGGCGCTTGAAGGTGCCCGCTTGCACCAGCTGCTCGCACAGGCGGTCGTACTCGGCCTGGCTGCCGTCGCACCAGTGCACGGCGGCGGGCTTGCACAGCGCGGCCATATCGGCCACCCAGGCGATCAGGCGGGCGTTCTTGACATAGCCGGGGACGTTCAGGTCCTTGACCATTTCAGGGGTGACGTGGGGTGCGTTCATCGCATGGGGCTCCTTAAGTTTGCAAATCGTCTTTCCGAAGGCCTGGCGCGCAGCCTTGGGAAAAACGACGGGCTCCCCGCCTGGGGCCAAGCCCAGCCGCAGCGGGTAAACGAAAGATTTTATGAAAGCCTGCGCCCGCCGCAGGCGGCCTGGGCCGCCAGGGGCGCAGACAGGCTGGATGCTATGCTTTGTATAGCTGCTCGCACGCTCTGGACGTGCGCAAATGGCCTTTTTGACGGATATTTTGCTGGGCAGGCAGATGGCCTGCACGGGCCGTGTCAGGCCATGGTCACGGCGATGAAGGCCAGCAGAAAAATCAAGATGGCCCCGGCCACGGGCAGCACCACGGGGATGTGCCGGGTCACGTCTTCCACCGGGTCGTGGTAAGCGGCAGGTTCCTGAGCGGGGGGCATGGAGGACATGGCAAAACCCTTTGTGCAAGGTGCAACGCGGCTGGAGCGGGCCATTCTAGGCCGCGCCTGGCGGCAGCGGCCATCAGGGCAAACCTGCACATTTGCCGCAGCGGCGCATGTGCGGCAAATACGCGGCGCTGGCGGGGCCTTTAGCCCTGCCCGCTGTCTGCGTCCGGGGGCAAGGCCGTGCCGGTGCCCTTTTTGTCCTGGCACAGCCGGTCAGCCCAGCGCGAGGCCAGGCGGCCGGCCGCTTCGCGCCCGCCCAGGCCGAAGGCCAGGGCAAAGGCCACGGCCACGGCGCCCAGCGTCAGGCCAAAAGCCAGGTTCACGATGTCGTCGGCAATGCCCATGGCGCGCAGCCCCATGGCCAGCACAATGCCCAAAATGGCCACGCGGGCAATGCGCGCCAGCACCGTGCTGCTGCCGCTGGCGCGGGAAATGGCCTCGTACGCCAGGTTGGCCAGCATGAAGCCAATGACCAGAATGACCGAGCCCAGCAGCACGTCGCCCGCGAACTCGATGAAGGTGCTGATCATGTCGGAAAAGCGGTGAAAGCCCAGCTGATTGCCCGCCTCCACCACGGCAAACAGCATGGCAAACACCAGCACAATGCGCGCCACCAGCGCCGAAGGCGGCAGGGTGAACGCCTGCTGCATGCCCAGCTTGGCAGGCAGCGCGTTCAGCCCCACGCTGGCCAGCAGGCTGGCCAGAATGCGCGTGGCAAAACTGGCCACCATCCACGTCACCAGCAGAATCAGCACCGCCGCCACGATGCGCGGCACCGCATCCATCAGCATGGCCAGCATGTCGGTGGCGGGGCCGGAGATGGCCTCGATCTGCAAGGCGTCCAGCGCGGCAATGAGCGCGGGCACGAACACCACCACGAACACCAGCAGCCCGCCCAGGGCCGAGACCTGCACCGAATCGTTCAGGCCCGCGCGGGTGCCGATCTGGTCGGCCCCGGCGGTGCGCAGCAAGTTGCTGGTCAGGTTGCGCAGCACGGTGGCAATCACCCAGCCCATGCCGCCAATGACCAGCGCAGCCACCACGTTGGGCAGAATGTCCAGCGCCTTGGCCAGCATCTCGCGCAGCGGCAGCAGCAGCCCGTCCATTTGCAGCACGCTCAGCACGGCAGGCACGAACAGCAAGATCACCAGCCAGAACAGCGAGCCCGACAGGCTTTCGCTGATGGGCGACATGTTGGCGTGCTCGGAGAGCTTTTCGTCCAGCGTGGTGCGGTCCAGCACCTTTTGCACCAGCCCGCGCACCAGCGTGGCCAGCAGCCAGGCCAGCAGCACCAGGGCCATGGCGCCCAGCATGCGCGGGGCGTATTCAAACAGCTGCGTGGTCAGCGCCGAGAACGAGCCGGACACCATGGCCAGGTTCAGCGCGTTGAACACCGCCGCCAGCGCCAGCAGCATGACCACCCAGAACATGGCCAGGGCGACCACGCCTTCGATGTCCACCTTCTGCCCCGTGGTGCTGGCAAAGCGGGCGTTGACTTTCAGCAGCCCCAGCCCCTTGCGCACCCCGGCCTTGACCAGCGCCGCGGCAAACCAGCCCGCAATGAAGATGGCCAGCGCGCCCAGCACGCGCGGCAGGTGCATGCCCAGGGAGCTTTGCATGGCGTCCCACAGCATCGTCAAATCGTTCATGTGCTCACTCCTCGCTCAAACAAAATGGGATCACAAGGGGGGGCGCCGGGCGATCCTCCTGCTTGGCCTGCCCCGCCGTGCGGACTCAGTCCTGGTGAAAGACCTTGCCTGGGTTCATGATGTCCAGCGGGTCCAGCGCGCGCTTGATGGTGCGCATCATCGCCACCGCGCCTTCGCCGGCTTCGTCGCGCAAAAAGCCCATCTTGTGCAGGCCCACGCCGTGCTCGCCGCTGCACGTGCCCTGCATGGCAATGGCGCGGGCCACCAGCTGCTGGTTGAGCGTTTCGGCGCGCTCGCGCTCGGCGTCGTTGTCGGGGTCGATCAGGTAGCCGAAGTGAAAGTTGCCATCGCCCACGTGCCCCACCAGGAAGTAGGGAATGCCGCTGGCGTCGGCCTCGGCCACCGACTCCAGCAGGCAGTCGGCCAGGCGGCTGATGGGCACGCAGGTGTCGGTGCTGATGGCGCGGCAGCCGGGGCGGCTTTGCACGGCGGCAAAGTAGGCGTTGTGCCGCGCCGTCCATAGGCGCGTGCGCTCCTCGGGCGTGTCGGCCCATTCAAAGTCGGCACCGTGGTGTTCGCTGGCGATGTGCTGCACGGTTTCGGCCTGCTCGCGCACCCCGGCGGGCGAGCCGTGAAACTCCATCAGCAGCATGTGCTGCTCGCGCAGCTGGAGCTTGGCATGCCGGTTGACCACGGCCACGGTGCCCGCGTCGATCAGCTCCACCCGCGCAATGGGCACGCCCAGCTGGATGGTCTGGATGACGGTGTTCACCGCATCGGCAATGGTGGGAAAGCTGCAAATGGCCGCCGACACCGCCTCGGGCAGCGGGTACAGGCGCACGGTCACTTCGGTGATGACGCCCAGCGTGCCCTCGCTGCCCACGAACAGGCGCGTGAGGTCATAGCCCGCGCTGCTTTTCTTGGCCCGCGTGCCGGTGCGGATGACCTCGCCCTGCGCCGTCACCACCTCCAGCGCCAGCACGTTTTCGCGCATGGTGCCGTAGCGCACGGCGTTGGTGCCAGACGCGCGCGTGGCCGTCATGCCGCCCAGGGTGGCGTCCGCGCCGGGGTCGATGGGAAAGAACAGGCCCGTGCGCTTGATGTCTTCATTGAGCTGCTTGCGCGTCACGCCGGGCTGCACCGTCACCGTCAAGTCCTCGGCGTTCACGCTCAGCACGCGATTCATGCGGCCCAAGTCGATGCTGATGCCGCCTTGCACGGCCAGCAAATGCCCTTCCAGCGAAGAGCCCACGCCAAACGGAATGACCGGCACACGGTGCGCGGCGCACAGCTTCACCGCGTCCTGCACGTCCGCCGTGCTTTCGGCAAACAGCACGGCCGCAGGCGGCGGCACGTTGGTAAAGGCCGATTCGTCGCGCCCGTGCTGCTCGCGCACGGCCATGGCCTCGGAAAACTGCGCGCCAAAGCGCTCGCGCATGGCCTGCAAAAACGCCTCGGGCACCGGGCGCGGCGCGCAGGCGGGCAAGACGTGGGCGGCTTGGGCTGGGGCGTTCATGGGCAAATGTCTCCGGCAGGTCGCGAAAAACGGGCAGTTTACGTCCGCGCTGCGCCCGCAGGGCCGGGCTGTCGCACCTGCCGCGCCTGAACCAGCGCCACCCCAAGCTCCTGATTACATAGCACAAAACCCTTACTAGATGTGCGCAAATGCCATTTTTTAACAACAATACCTTGCGCCCATCAGGGCCAAAAACCACGCCTTCCCCCAGCCCAGCGCCTCATCAGAAAACACCCCACGATAGGCCATTTTCGCTTGTCCACAAAAGCTTTTTAGCTACCTAAACCATAGCTTTCAACGCCTTGTTTTTGTGGTGCGCATGTGACCCGCAGCCCGACGAGTGGCGCCAGATTTCACGCTTTCATGCTGCGTTGCAACATCAGCATGCGATTTGGAGTTTTCTCTCTAGGGGAAATCCCTAATATGGCTGGCATGCATACATCAACGAACACCCCCGAGGCCCAGCCCCCCCACGAGGCGGGCGCACCGGCCAAGGCCCGCCGGCTAAGCAAGCCGTCGGCCATCGTCCCGATCCGCGAGATCGGCCCCCGCTACCGTGAGCAAGTGGCCAGCCATCTGCTCGCATTGGATGCGCACGACCGTTACCTGCGCTTTGGCTACGCGGCCAACGAGCGCCAGATTCGCCACTATGTCGAGCACATTCCCTTCGAGCGCGACCATGTGCTGGGCATCTTCAACCGCCACTTGACGCTGGTGGCCATGGCCCACCTGGCATTTCCGGTTGACAAGACCCAGGGTTTTGCCGAGTTTGGCGTATCGGTGCTGCCGCATGTGCGGGGGCGCGGCCTGGGTGCCCGCCTGTTCGAGCGCGCCGCTACCCACGCAGTCAACCGCGGCATACAAACGCTGTACATCCACACCTTGAGCGAGAACACTGCCATGCTGCGCATCGCGCGCCAAGCCGGCGCCAAGGTAGAGCGCGCGGGCAGCGAAAGCGAAGCACATCTGAGCCTGCCTGCGGCCAGCTTCAAAAGCCGCATGGGGCAAATGCTGGCCGACCGCATGGGCCAGATGGACTACTGGCTCAAAGCCGAGCGCAAGCAGTTGCGCGGCTGGGTGGCCACGGCGCAGGAAGTGCGCGAAGCCGTGCGCGAGGGCCGGCACCAGTCCGGCAGCTAATCCGGCAATTCATTGACCGCCGCATGGCCAAGTCCGGCCGCGCGGCACGCGGCCGGGCATTTGAACGCCCCGGCATTTACCCCGGTATTTACAGCCCCAGGTTGGGCGCCAGCAGGCGCGCCAGATCGTCTGGCGCCATGCCCCGGCGCGCGGCCATGTCGGCCACCTGGGTCTGGTCGATCTTGCCCACGTTGAAGTACGTGGCCTCGGGGTGGCTGAAGTAAAAGCCGCTGACACTGGCCGCCGGGGTCATGGCGTAGGCGTCGGTCAGGCCCATGTGGATGTCGTGCGCGCCCAGCAGCGCAAACAGCGGCTTTTTCACGCTGTGGTCGGGGCAGGCGGGGTAGCCGGGGGCGGGGCGGATGCCGCGGTATTGCTCGGCAATGAGCTGTTCGTTGCTCAGCGTCTCATCAGGCGCGTAGCCCCACCAGTCGGTGCGCACGCGGCGGTGCAGCCATTCGGCGGCGGCTTCGGCCAGGCGGTCGGCCAAGGCTTTGAGCATGATGGCGCTGTAGTCGTCGTGCTGGCTTAGAAACTCTGCCTCTTTCGCCTCCACCCCCAGACCGGCGGTGACGGCAAAGGCGCCGATGTAGTCGCGCACCCCGCTGCCTGCGGGGGCGATGAAGTCGGCCAGGCAGCGGCTGGGGCGCAGGCGGCCCTGGGCGTCTTCTTGCTTTTCGGTTTGCTGGCGCAGGCCGTACCAGGTCAGCAGCACGTCTTGCCGCGCCTCGTCGGCGTACAGGGCGATGTCGTCGTCGTGCACGGCAGCGGCAGGCCAAAAGCCCACCACGGCATGGGCGGTGAGCCAGCGGCCCTCGACGATTTTTTTCAGCATGGCCTGCGCGTCATGGAACACGCGCGTGGCTTCCTGGCCCACCACCTCGTCTTGCAAGATGGCGGGAAATTTGCCCGCCAGGTCCCAGGTCTGGAAAAACGGCGTCCAGTCGATAAAGGGCAGCAGCTCGCCCAAGGCGATGTTCTGCACCAGGCGGCGGCCGGTGAACTTGGGCGCGGGCGGCTGGTAGGCGGCCCAGTCGATGGCGGCCTTGTTGGCGCGGGCCTTGTCCAGCGGCCAGAGCGCGGCCTGCTTTTTGCCGGCGTGCTGGGCGCGCACGCGGTCGTAGTCGGCCTGCATGTCGGCCACGTACTGCGCCGCGCCTTCGCCCAGCAGGCCCTGGGCCACGCTGACGCTGCGCGAGGCATCGGGCACGTAGACCACGGGGCCGTCGTAGTGCGGGGCAATCTTGACCGCCGTGTGCACGCGGCTGGTGGTGGCGCCGCCGATGAGCAGCGGGATTTTCTTCACGCGGAAATGCTCGTCCTTTTGCATTTCACCGGCCACGTACTGCATTTCTTCCAGGCTGGGGGTGATCAGGCCCGACAGGCCGATGATGTCGGCCCCTTCCACCTTGGCGCGGGCCAGTATCTCGTGGCAGGGCACCATCACGCCCATGTTCACCACTTCAAAGTTGTTGCACTGCAAGACCACGGTGACGATGTTCTTGCCGATGTCGTGCACGTCGCCCTTGACGGTGGCGATGACGATCTTGCCTTTACTTTTCACGTCACGGCCGGCGGCGGCGTCGCGGCGGCGTTCTTCTTCGATGTAGGGCACCAGGTGGGCCACGGCCTGCTTCATCACGCGCGCGCTTTTGACCACCTGCGGCAAGAACATCTTGCCCTGGCCAAACAAATCGCCCACCACGTTCATGCCGTCCATCAGCGGGCCTTCGATCACGTGCAGCGGGCGGCCGCCCTTGGCCAGGGTTTGCTGGTACGCCTCTTCGGTGTCTTCGGTGATGAAGTCGGTGATGCCGTGCACCAGCGCGTGGGTCAGGCGCTCGTTCACGGGGGTGGGCTGCTCGGGCGTGCCGCGCCATTCCAGGCGTTTGCTGTCGTCCTTGGCCGCGCCTTTGGCTTGCTCGGCAATTTCCAGCAGGCGCTCGGCGGCGTCGGGGCGGCGGTTGAGCACCACGTCTTCCACGCGCTGACGCAGCTCGGGCTCCAGCTCGTCGTACACGCCGATCATGCCGGCGTTGACGATGCCCATGTCCATGCCCGCCTGGATGGCGTGGTAGAGGAACACGGTGTGAATGGCCTCGCGCACCGGCTCGTTGCCGCGGAAGCTGAATGACACGTTGGACACGCCGCCGCTGACCTTGGCGCCCGGCAGGTTGGCCTTGATCCAGCGCGTGGCCTCGATGAACTCCACGGCGTAGTTGTTGTGCTCTTCAATGCCGGTGGCCACGGCAAAGATGTTGGGGTCGAAGATGATGTCCTCGGGCGCAAAGCCCACCTCATCCACCAGCACGCGGTAGGCGCGCTCGCAAATCTCGATCTTGCGCGCAAAGGTGTCGGCCTGGCCCTGCTCGTCAAACGCCATCACCACCGTGGCCGCGCCGTAGCGCTTGATCAGCCGCGCCTGGCGCTTGAACTCCTCCACCCCTTCTTTCATGCTGATGGAGTTGACGATGCCCTTGCCTTGCAGGCAGCGCAGGCCGGCTTCGATCACGCTCCACTTGCTGCTGTCCACCATCACCGGCACGCGGGCAATGTCCGGCTCACTGGCCATCAGGTTCAGAAAGCGCACCATCGCCGCTTCAGAGTCCAGCATGGCCTCGTCCATGTTCACGTCGATGATTTGCGCGCCGTTTTCCACCTGCTGGCGCGCCACGGCCAGGGCCTCCTCGTACTGGCCGTTGGTGATCAACCGCGCAAAGGCCTTGGAGCCGGTGACGTTGGTGCGCTCGCCAATATTGACAAAGAGCGAGTCCGGGCCGATGACCAGAGGCTCCAGGCCAGACAGGCGCAGCGGCGGAACAGCAGGAAGGGCAGGAGCAGCAGACATGAAAACTCACCTGTGGGCATGGGGGCAGGCGAGCGTCGTTGCAAAAAGGGGCTGCTATTGATTTGGCAGCTGCTCGCACAAGCCTGACGCGGGCCAGGTGCCGATTTCAATCATAAAAACCGCACCGACTGCGCTGCAACGCTCCTTGGCAAGCCGGGCGCGATTTTAGGGCTTGGCCCTTGTCCTGCCGCTGCTGATGGGCAGGCAGCGGTCGTTTCCAGCCCGTCACGTTGGCGGCTGGGAATATGCTGGGACGGGTTCAGTCCGCCAGCTGCGCCAGCAGCCGAGCGCGCTGTCGCGCGGGCACGCCGCGCACCTGCTCGGCCACCCACAGGCGCCGGTGCAGGGGCACGTTCAGCCCTTGCGCGGGCTGGCGCAGCATGGCGGCCAGGGTGACGGCTTGGGCGGGGGTGAGGCGCTGCGCGGGCACGCCAAACCAGTGGCGCGCGGCGGCTTCGGCGCCGCAGAGGGTGCGGCCGTCGGCCGTGGTGCCCCAGGGGGCCAGGTTCAGGTAAAGCTGCAAGATGCGCGCCTTGCCCAGGGTGCGTTCCATCTCTATCGCGTACAGCCATTCACGCAGCTTGCGCGTCAGGGTGCGCTGGCCGCCGGTGACAAGCAGTTTGGCCAGCTGCTGGGTGAGGGTGCTGCCGCCGCGTCGGATGGTTGCGTGCTGCTGGTTCAGCGCCAGCGCGGCCAGCAGCTCGGGCAGGTCGTAGCCGGGGTGCTGGTCAAAGCGCTGGTCTTCGGCTGCCAGCACGGCGCGGGCCAGCCAGCCGCGCGGGTTCAGCCGCACGTGCGGGCCGCAGGACGATTGCAGGTGCGCCCAGTGCGCGGTGCCCAGGCCCTGCACGGCCAGGCCGTGCAGCACGGGGTCAAGGCTCAGGCGCCCTTCGGGCAGGTGCAGCTGGGCGTGCAGGGCCAAGCTGCCGTCGATGCGGGCGTGGGCCAGCTCGGGCAGGCTGGGGGCCAGCAGGGCCAGCCAGTGACGCACGGGGGTTTCGGGCCATTGCACCTGGGTTTGCCAGCCGCTGCCCTGGCGCTGGGCCTGCCAGCGGGCGGTGATGAAAGGCGGCTCGTCGCCTGCCACGCGGTGCGTGCCCAGCCACAGCTGGCCGCTGAGGTGCTGGCCGTTGACGTGGGTGATGGCGCGCGCCAGGCTCAGCTGCGCGGCGGGCAGGCGCAGCACGTCTGCGCCCAAGGCGGCGGGCAGGGGCAGGGCGCAGGGCTGGCAGCGCAGGGTGAGCGTGCCGTGCGGGTAGCCCGCGTGCGGCTCGGCCCAGCCCAGGGTGACGGGGCCGATGCGGGTGGACAGGCGCAGGCCGTGCAGGCGCTGGCCGATCCAGGGGGTGGTGGCCAGCCACACCAGCTGGGGCACGCTGGCGCGCAGTTGCAGCGGGCCGCGCCCTAAGGTGGTGGCCCATTCGCCCGCCTGCGGCGCCAGGGCGGCGCGCAGCACGGCCCACAGCACAACACACAGCACCACACTCAGGGCGGCCAGCAGCACAGCCAGCCGCAGGCCCGCAAGGCAGGCACTGCGCAGCAGGCGGCGGCGGGGAAAGCTGGGTGTTGTGGGCATGGGGCTTTTCCTGCGGTGGGTCGGCAATGGCGAGCGCGGGTGGCCGAACGGGGTGGTGCCCTTCTTCAGCCCCAGGGCTGGGTGGTGGTGACGGCGCGCCAGGGGCCGTGGGACTGGCCCAGGGCGGCGGCCCAATACCAGGCGGAGGTGTCGGCAAAGCGCTGGCCGCGCGCGTCGTCGATGTGTTCGCACACGCGCAGGGCCTGGCCGGGTTGGCGGGCGATGAAGCAGCGCTGCACGGGCGCGTTGGGGGCATGGGGCGCAGGGCCGGTGCGTTCCAGCCCCTCGGCTTCGATGCGCCAGCCCAGGGCGCGGTAGCAGTCGGCGGCGGGGTGCAGCATGCGCGTGGGCTGGGTCACTTCGCGCAGCACGACGATGTGGCGCCCGTCGGTCAGCCGGCTGATGCGGCCAGGAAAGCGCTGGGCAAAACGCTGCTCCACGGCCGACAGGGCCAGCGGGCGCACGGGCTGGCCTTGCCAGTGCGCGGGCAGCTCGGCAGCGGGCAGGGCGGCCAGGGGGGCGCCCGCAGGCGGGGCGCTGCGCCAGGCGCCGGCCAGGGCGCAGGCCAGCATGGCGGCGCCAAAGGCGGCTTTGCCCAGCACGCGGCAGGTGAAGGTATTGGGCAGCAGGGGCATGGCTGAAGTCTCCTGATGAAAATAGGCGTTTGCGCGCGTCCAGAGCGTGGCAGCAGCTATTGATTTGATAGCTTTATGGGTGATGGATGGGGCCGCGCATGGGCAGGCCGGGCCATGCCCAGGGCGATGGCGGCGCACACGGCGGCCAGGGCCAGCAGGCCCACGCCTTCGTGCACGCCGGGCAGCGCGCCGTGGCCGGTGGCGGCCAGGGCCACCAGAACGGTGTTGCGCGCCACGTTGCCGGCCAGCACGGCCAGGCCCACCAGCGGCAGGCGCAGCGCAAAGGCGCGGTTGCCCAGGCCCGCGCACAGGGCCACGGCGCAGGCGGTGAAGTAGCCGGCCCAGGCCATTTGCACGCCGGAGCAAGGCGCGTCCACGATGACCAGCAGGCCATCGACTTGCAGGCTGGCGCCTTGGCGCTGCACCTCAAACCACGGCGCCAGCAGCCAGGCGCTGGCTTGGGCGGTGAGCACGCGCAGCGGGTAGCCGGCGTAAAACTGCAAAGAGGCGATGAGCGGCAGCGCCAGCACGGCCAGGCCCAGCACGGGCAGCGCGGCAATGGCGCGGCGCGGGGCGGGCCAGAGCAGGCCGTGGCGCACCGGCTGGGCGCCGCGCCGCGCATCGGGCAAAAAGGCCAGCAGCCCGGCGGCCCAGGCCAGCACGGCCATCAGGCTGCCCAGCAGCGGCGGCAGGTGCGCGCGCCAGGCGGTGGCGGCCAGCACACCCGCGCCAGCGGCGGCCAGCAGCGGCAGGCGCGGGGTGTGCCGCAGCTCATGCCGCACGGCCCAGGCCAGCGCGCCCAGGGCGGCCAGCGCCAGCAGGCCCAGGGGGTCGTCTGAGCCGTCGGCCAGGCGCAGCGCCATCCAGTGCCAGGTGGGCCACAGCGCGGCGGTGAGCAGGCCCAGCCACAGCGCGGGCGGGGCGCGGTCTATGTGCAGGGACCAGGTTTGCAGGTGCGGCTGGCGAAGGATGGCTGGAATGCTCATGGCGTGGGCTGGTGAAATTTTCTGTGTCGAAATGGCCGTTTGCGCTTGTCTGGAGCGTGGCAGAAGCTATGGTTTTGATAGAGGACTTGAGCCGGAACCGGCTGGGGTAGGCG